>CAZNGF010000071.1:0-11596 GCA_964572855.1 uncultured Thermotogae bacterium
GTCTCCTCGAGCGGCGTGTCGGGGTCGAAGCGGTGCGAGTAGAAGATGTCGACGTAGTCGAGCCCCATGCGCTCGAGGCTCTCGTCCAGGCTAGCCAGCAGGTACTTGCGCGAGCCCCACTCGCCGTAGGGGCCGGGCCACATGTCGTAGCCCGCCTTGGTCGAGATCACGAGCTGGTTGCGGTAACGCGACAGGTCCTTGGCCAGGATTCGCCCGAAGGTCTCCTCGGCCGAGCCGTAGGGCGGGCCGTAGTTGTTGGCCAGGTCGAAGTGCGTGATCCCCAGGTCGAAGGCGCGGCGCACCATGGCGCGGGCGCGCTCGAAGGGGGCCTTGCCGCCGAAGTTGTGCCAGAGCCCCAGCGAGACGGCCGGCAGCTTGAGGCCGCTGCGCCCGCAGCGGCGGTAGGGCATCGACGCGTAACGGTCGGCGTGTGGAACGTAGCTCATGGACTCATCCTTTCTTGCCACGGGGATGTCATTGGCGCGGCAACGCGTCGCGCTGCGGCGGGTCGGCGCCCGCGCGCGCGCAGGTGAGAGCGGCCACCTCGGTGGCAAACGCGAGCGCGGCCTTCCACTGCCGTTCGGGCAGGGAAGCGTGGCGAACGCGTTCCGCCAGCCCCCGTTCGAGCAGCCACGCCAGCAGGCCCGACGTGAACGCGTCGCCCGCGCCCACGGTGTCGACCACTTCGACGGGCCGGCCGGGAACCTCCACGGAAGCCTCCCGCGTGAAGCCGAGCGCCCCCTCGCCCCCGCGCGTGACCGCGACGTGGGTCGGCCCGAGCCCGAGCCAGCGTGCTGCGACCCGGTCGAGCGGCTCGTCCGGATACAGCAGCGACAGGTCGACCCGGCTCGCCTTGACCAGGTCGACGTGAGCCAGCCAGCCCTCCAGTTGCCCCCGGTAGGTCTCCAGGTCCGGCACGACATCTGGCCGCACGTTGGGGTCGAAGCTGACCAGGCGGCTGCTGTGCTCCCGCGCCATGAGCGCGGCCAGCGCCTCGCCGATCGGCTGGCGCGCCATGGCGATCGAGCCCAGGTGCAGGGCGGCCAGCTCTTCGGGGAGCGAGGCGGGCAGCTCGTCCACGGCGAGCTGGGTGTCGGCCGCGCCCGCGCCGTAGAAACTGTACCGCTCGCCGCCCTCCTCCGGGTAGACGAAGGCCAGCGTGCTGGGCGCGTCCCGCCGGCGCACGAAGCGCGCGTCCACGCCGTTCCGGCGCGCATGCGCCTCCAGCAGCTCGCCGAAGGGGTCGCGAGACAAACAGCCCAGAAACCCCGCCGCGCGCCCGAGCCGGCTCAGGCCCACCGCCACGTTGAGCGGCGAGCCGCCCGCGTGCGGCCGGAAGCCCGCTTCGGGGGCCTGCCCGAGCGGTTTGAAGTCGATCAAGGCCTCGCCGGCCAGCAGGATTTCCACGCGCGCCTCCTTTGCGCTTTGACGCGCCACGATCCTAGCGCGTGCGCGCAAATCGGACAACCGTAGCGCGCCGGGGCGCGTTCCGTTTGCCAAACGCTCAGCCACCCTCGATAATCCATCATGTGACCGACGCGCACGCGCACGCCCTGCAAGATGCCCAAGACCGCCTGCGCCGCGCCGTCGTGCGCCACCGCGGCGAGCCGGTGGGCACCGTGGCCGCACGCGACGGACGCGCCGAGACGCTCAACTACGACCAAGTGTTCGTGCGCGACTTCTTCCCGGCCGGGCTGGCCCTGCTGGCCCAGGGCGAACACGCGGTCGTGCGCGGCTTCCTGCGCGCGGTGCTCTCGCTCCAGGTGCAGGAGGCGCATCTGGACTGCCACCTGCCGGGCCGGGGGGCGCTGCCGGCCAGCTTCAAGGCAAGCGAGGGGCGGCTGGAAGCCGACTACGGTGACAAGGCCATCGGGCGGGTCGTGCCGGCGGATTCGGTCTTCTGGTGGGTATGGCTGTTGCGGGCTTACGGGCGCGCCACCGGGGACGACGCGCTGGCGCGGGAGGCGGGGTTCCAGGCGGGCCTGCGGCGCGCCTTCGAGCTCTGTCTGACCACGCAGTTCGACATGTACCCGACCCTGCTCGTGCCCGAGGGGGCGTTTATGATCGACCGGCGCATGGGCGTCTACGGCTACCCGCTCGAGATCCAGGCCCTGTTCTTCCTCGCGCTGCGGGCCGGGCTCGAGCTGCTGTCCGACGACGCCGCGCACCGCCCCTTGCGCGCGGCCATGGCCGCGCGCGCCGGCAAGCTGGCCCACTTCGTGCGCGAGCACTACTGGCTCGACTGGGAGCGGCTCAACGCGCTCTACAGCCACCCAGGCGAGCAGTACGGTGCAAGCGTGCGCAACCGCTTCAACGTCAACCCAGCGGCCATCCCGGCCTGGCTCTACGACTGGCTCCCCGACGAGGGCGGCTACCTGATCGGCAACCTGGGGCCGGGGCGCATGGACTTCCGCTGGTTCGCGCAGGGCAACCTGCTGGCCGCGCTCGGCGGGTTGCTCGCCCCGGCGCAGGCCGCCGCCGCGCTGGCGCTGGTGGCGGCGCGCTGGGAGGACTTGGTCGGCCGCATGCCGCTCAAGCTCGTCTACCCCGCCCTGACGGGCGCGGACTGGGAGCGGCTCACGGGGCACGACGTCAAGAACGCCGCCTGGTCCTACCACAACGGCGGGCACTGGCCGGTGCTGCTCTGGGTCTGGAGCGCGGCCTGCCTGCGGGCCGGCCGGGGGGATTGGGCCCGGCGCGCGCTGGAGTCGGCCGGGGAACGGTTGTGCGCCCACGGTTGGCCGGAGTACTACGACGGGCGCAGCGGGCGGCTGCTGGGCAAGCAGGCGCGCCGCGGGCAGACCTGGACCATGGCCGGGTTCCTGCTGGGGCACGCCCTGTTGGAGGAACCGGCGCGGCTCGCTTGGCTCGCCTTCGACGGCGAGGTCGAGCCGCTGGCCTGCTCGCTGTAGGCGAAGGGGGGAGAATGACACGGCCAAAGCCCACGGCACTGTGCGTCGGCGCTGTCGGGGTGCGGTTCGGAGCCGGAGCCCATCCGGCTCTACGACGGCCAATGGGATTCGCTGCGGATCAACAACGCCATCGCCTCGTTCGTGATCGAACACGGCTACGGCCGCCCGGTCGCGTCCGTCGTGCTGACCCCCAAGGAGATGCTGGCCGACCTGCCCGCCGGCGCGCTCGACCTCAACATGGAGGGCTGGCAGCACAACCGGCTGCAGTGGTACGAAGCGCAAATCGAAGCCGGCCGGATCCGCAACCTCGGGCCGACCTACGAGGCCAGCCAGCAGTTCTTCATCATCCCGCGCCGGGCCGCCGAGGACTGCAGCGTCGAGTTGCTCTATCGCGACGACCTGCTCCGTTTCAGCGAGCGCAACCCGCGCCTGGCGCTGGCGCTCAGCCAGCAGGTGTTCCGACGCATGGTCGGCGTGCAGAACCGCATGGAGGATCTGGTGTTCAAGCGGGTCCACACCCGGCTGTCGCGCACGCTGTTGGACCTGATGGAACGCCACGGCCAACGGGAAGCGCGCGGCATCGCGCTGGGGTTCCCGATCACGCATCAGGAGCTGGCCAACATGATCGGCTCGACGCGCGAGACGACCACGGCGGCGCTGGGCGACCTCGAGCGCCAGGGCCTGATCGACAAGCGCGCGCGAAGCGCGCGCGGCCTGTTCGTCAGGGACCCGGAGGGCTTGCGAGCGCGCGGCCACCAGGCATAATCTCCAGCGGAAAGGAATCCGCTCATGATCGAAGCCATGGTGTTCGACCTGGACGGCACGCTCGTGCAAACCGAGCGCTTGAAGGCCGAGTCCTACGCCCAGGCCGTCGTCGAGCTCTGCCCCGGCGGGGTCGAGCCCGGCGAGGTGATCGAGGTGTTCAAACAGGTGGTGGGCAAGCCGCGGCGCGAGGTGGCCCAGGCGCTCATGGCACGCTTCGGGCTGGAAACGCCCGCCCGTGAGATCGCCCGGGAAGAGGGCCTGGACGCGGCCTGGCAAGGTTTCGTCCAGGTGCGCTTGCGGCACTACGAGGCCATGCTGGACGACCCGAACACGCTGAAGGACAACCAGTGGCCCTACAACGTGGCGCTGCTGCGGCAAGCGCGCCGTGATTGCCGCAAGGTAGGGCTTGCGACCATGTCCGACTGCGCCCGCGCCCGCCAGGTGCTGCGGGTCCTTGAAATGGCGGACGCCTTTGACTTCGTGGCCACGCAGGACGACATCTCCCGGGGCAAGCCGGATCCGGAAATCTACCAGCTGATGGCTGCCGAGCTCGGGATCGAACCTGCATCCTGCCTCGCGATCGAGGATTCGCCCAGCGGCGTGCGGGCGGCTCAAGCCGCCGGGATGCACGTCATCGCGGTCACGACCCCGTTCACGCACGACCAGTTTCACGCCTCCGACGTGCTGGAGCGGGCCTGGGTGGTCGACGACCCCGCGACCCTGACCGAGGTCGTGCAAAAGCGCCTGGAGCGTGAGCGGCACGCCTGAACCCCCTTTGTCGTCCTTGCCGGCTTTGATACAATCGACCTCCCAGTCGTAAGACCGACTTGAAGCGAAACCACGTCAGGGGGCGGCATGCAGCGAGCGGCGATCGTCGGGGTGGGCTACGCGGTGCCCGAACGGGCCGTGGGCAACGACTACTTCACGGAACGGTTGGGCCTGGAGACCTCCGACGCATGGATCGTCCAGCGCACGGGCATCCAAACGCGCCACCTGCTGCGAGCCGACGAGGACCCGCTCGACCTGGCCACCTCCGCCGTCCGGCGCGCGCTGGCCAGCGCCGGCGCCGCCCTGGATCAGGTGGAGGCGCTGGTCGTCTCCTCCAGCGTGGCCTACTGCCCCGTGAGCGAAACGGGCGCCCACCTCAAGAAGGCGCTGGGGATCGACGAGCACATCGAGACGATCGACGTCAAGGCCGCCTGCACCGGCGGCATGGGCGCGCTGCGGCTGGCGGACCTCCTGATTCAGACGGGCGAGGCGCGCACCGTGCTGGTGGTGGCGCTCGAAGCCTTGAGCCGCAGCCTCAACTGGCGGGACCGCGGCACGTGCGTGCTGTTCGGCGACGGGGCCGGCGCGCTCGTGCTGCAAGCGACCTCGGAAGATCGCGGCGTGCTGGCCACGACCATGCGCTGCCACAGCGAGCTCACCGAGGTGGCTACGGTTCAAGCGGGCGGCACGGCCCGGCCCATCACCGCTGACAACGTGGGACAAGCGGAGCAGTACATCCACATGGAGGGGCGGGCCGTGTTCAAGAGCGCGCTGCAACTGCTGCCCAAGGTGATGGAGGAGAGCCTGCGCAAGGCCGGGCTCGCGGTCGACGCGCTGGACTGGTTCATCCCGCACCAGGCCAACCGCCGCATCATCGTGCCCGTGGGCGAGGCGCTGGGCCTGCCGGAGGAGAAGGTCGTCATCAACGTGGACCGCTACGGCAACACCTCGTCGGCTTCGATCCTGATCGCGCTCGGCGAGCTGGTCGAGGGGGGACGCCTGCGGCCGGGTCAGCTTATCGGCATGGCCGCCATCGGCGGCGGGCTGCACTACGGCAGCGCGGTCGTGCGCTGGTGAAAAGGGGTTTCATACCGTTTCCCGTTCATCCTGTCGTAGGGGCGCTTCGCGAAGCGCCCCTACAGAACGCGATTCCACAGTCTCAGTGTGCTCTGGGTTGGACCGTTACAGCTCGCCCCGCAACGCCTTTTTGAGCGCTTCAAACGTGTCCTCCAGCCCCTCTTCCAATGAGCGCACGTCAAAACCGAGCTCGCGCTTGGCTTTCTCGTTGCTGCCCAGGTAGGTCGTTCCGGCCGCCACGCGCAGGCCCTCGGAGGTGTAGGCGGGCGGGAGTTTGGCCAAGCGCTCCAAGGGGCGCACGAGGGCCGAGGCCGTTTTCAGGGCTGCAGGCGGCAGACGCAATCGGGGCGCCTTCACGCCCGTGATCCGCTCGGCGAGCTCGAAAGCCTCCCCCAGCGTGTGTGCCGGACCGGCGAGCACGTAGGTCTGGCCCGGCGCGCCCTTCTCCATCGCCAACACGTGACCGCGCGCCACGTCGCCCACGTGCGCCCAGCAAAACGCCGTCCGCTTGGGAATCGCCTTCAGCTTTCCCTGCAGGTACTGCTTGAACAGCGCCCCCAGCGCGCTCGGGTCGCCGGGGCCGTAGACCACGCCGGGCATCACGATCACCAGGGGTAGGCCGTCGCGCATCATGGGCTCGGCCACCTCGAAGTGCGCGCGCCACTTGGTGCGGTCGTAGACGCTCAGGTACGGGCCTTCGTGGCGGTAGGACTCGTCGACGACTTTCCCCTTCGTGTCGGAGTTCACCGCCAGCGTGCTCGTGTAGACGCCCTTGGGGACCTCCAGCTCGCGCATGACCTCCAGCACGTGACGCGTGCCCTCCACGTTGACGCGCTCGGCCACGGCCGCGTCGCGCGCCCCGATTTGGTACCAGGCGGCCAGGTGGAACACGCCGTCGACGCCGCGCATGGGCGCCCGCAGGCTGTCGCGATCCGTAATGTCGCCGCGCGCCAGCGTCATCCCGACGGCCTCCAGGTGTTTGGCCGCGTGCGGGTCGCGCACGAGCGCCACGACCCCGTGGCCGGCCTCCAGCAGTTGCAGCCCGACGCGCTCGCCCACGAAGCCCGTGGCGCCCGTGACCAAGTACTTCACGCCCGCCCCTCCTGCGGTCCGTGAAACATCGAGAAGAACCGGCGATAGGCAGCGATGTCGCCGTCCAGCTCGACCCGGCCGCGCTCGTGCGCCTCGACGGGGTCGAGCTGGTAGGTCCCGACCGCCAAGAGCGTGTCCGCGTCCATGCGGATGATTAGGTCCGGATACGACGCCGGCCCCTGGGCGGGATGGGCCTGGCCGTCCTTGACGCGCACGTGGAAGACGTCTCCGTCCACGCGGAACTCGTAGGTCTCGTTCACGCCGCGCGCCGCCTCGGGGGTGAAGCGGTCCTTGAAGGCGTAGACGGCCCACACCGGCCGGAACAGTTCGCCCGGCTGCGGTTGTCCCAGCAGCGGCGTCCCCCAGCGCGAGAGGCCCAGCACCACGGGCTCCAGCTCGCGGCCCCGGTCGGTGAGCTCGTAGACGTCGGAGCCGGCCGGCGGGGGCAGCGTCGCCTGCCGCAGCACGCCCTCGGCCTCGAGCTCACGGAGCCGTTTGGACAGCAGGTTGGTCCCGATGCCGGGCAGGTTGCCCAATAGGTCCTTGAAGCGTTTGGGTCCCAACAGCAACTCGTGGACGATCAAAAGCGTCCAGCGCGCTCCGAGCACGTCCAGCGCCTTGGCCAGCGCGCAGTACATGTTGTAGCTCCGCTTAGGCATGACCCGGCTCCTTTGCGTTGGTCGGCCGCGTCGATTTTAGCGCTCGGAACGGGAGGAGACAATTCGGCGCAGCGTAAACTTGAAAAAACAATTTTTATCGCTATATTAAAATAAAGCTTTGGTTCAAGGAGGCCCGCATGACCACACAACCCATCGCCAAAGGCGCTTTGCTGCGCCGTGCCCTGCTGGGCAACGCCTTGTTCTCCGGCCTGTCCGGGCTCGTCCTGCTGGTTGGGTTCGCGCCCGTCGGCCGGCTGGTCGGTTTTGAACTTCCCTGGCTCTACGTCGCGCTCGGGATGGGGCTCGTGCTGTTTGCCCTGGGCTTGATACGAAGCGCCCGTCGCCCCCAGATCAACCGGGCCGAAGCCCGCGCGGCCTCGCTCATGGACGCGGCCTGGGTGTTGGGCAGCGTCGCGCTGTTGCTCGTGCCGGGGTTGCCGCTCACGATGGCGGGGCGTTGGCTCATCGGCCTGGTGGCCGATGTCGTGGCGCTGTTCGCGCTGCTTCAATGGCTTGGTCTGCGGCGGGCGAAGTCCGAGGCTTAGGCGGGGCGTGCGGCCACCAGGCCGAACATGAGCGGGAGGTTGGGCACACCGGGCGGCGGGACCCAGCGGTTGCCGCGTTGCAGCTCCATGTCGGGGAACATCTTGAAGCCGTTGGAGTAGGGATACTCCTCGAAGCGGGTGACGGCAAACCCCGCGCCCGTGAGCGCCCCGAATACCTCCGAGAGCGTCCAGACCCACTCGTGGCACGGGTGCGGGTTCTCGAACTCCCGCTCGCCTTCCTGAAAGCCCGAGGGCGCCAGCGCCTCGCCCGAGGCGGCCACGTAGTCGTCGATGCCCGAGTCGAACGAGAGCGGCTCGCCGCCGTAGAAGTAGGGCAGTCGACGTTCCCAGCCGTCCCCGAACATCATGGCCACGGGGTGGAACTCCACCAGGACGAGTCGGCCGCCGGGGTTGAGGATCCCCGCGATCCCTTCGGCCCACGCGTCCAGCTCGGAGAGCCAGGGGAGCGCGCCGTAGGAGCAGAAGGCGACGTCGTAGCGCCGTTCGCTTGCAGCCGCTTCCCGCAGCCAGTCGTAGACGTCGGCGCGGGCGAACTCGGCCTCCATCGCGACGTCCTCAGCCAGCTGGCGCGCGAAGGCGATGGCCTCGTCGCTGATGTCCACGCCCGTCACCTCGGCCCCAAGGCGAGCCAAGCTGAGCGTGTCCTGCCCGGCGTTGCACTGCAGGTGGACGAGCTTCACCCCGCCGACGTCGCCCAGGAGTTTCATCTCTTCGGGGAAGAGCGTGCTGCCGCCCCGGCGCAGGAACGCGGCCTGGTCGCGCTTGTGGCTGTTGTGGACGGGCGTGGCCGCGTTCCAGGCGCGGCGGTTGTCCTGGTGGCGCTGGGCGTCCATCTTAGGCCGTGCCCGCGCCGCGCAGCTCCTCGACCTGGTCGCGGATGTATGCGATGATGTCGCGGGTCGAGGTGCCGGGGCCGAACAAGCCGCCCACGTTCTGCGCGCGCAGCGCGGCCTTGTCCTCGTCGGGGATGATGCCGCCGGCCATCAGCAGCACGTCGTCCAGGCCCTGCTCGTCCATGAGCGCCCGCATCTTGGGCAGCAGCGTCATGTGCGCGCCCGACAGGATCGAGACGCCGATCACGTCCACGTCCTCCTGCAGCGCGGCGCGCACGACCTGCTCGCTGGTGTTGTGCAGACCCGAGTAGATGACCTCCATCCCGGCGTCGCGCAGCGCCTGGGCCACCACCTTGACGCCGCGGTCGTGCCCGTCCAGGCCCACCTTGGCCATCAGAATCCGAATCGGTCGGTCCATTGTCAGCTCCCTTGCCCGAGTTTCTCTGCGGACGCACGGGCGTACGCTCTACAAGCCTAGTACAGGGCCACGCTGTTTTTACTGCGTAGGGGTCCCATTCATGGGACCCGGCCTACACGTCTGGTTCATGACCCGATGGACTTCACGGGCGGCCAGCACACGTGGCTGCGGGCGCGATGAATCGCGCCCCTACACCCAAGAACCACTGTGGTCGTCTACTAGACCATCGCCGGCTCGCGGTACTGGCCGTGGACGGCGCGGTAGACGTCCATGATCTCGCCCACGCTGGCGTAGGCCTTGACGGCCTCGACCAGGTACGGCATCGCGTTCTCGCTTGCTTCGGCCGCCCGCCGCAACGCCTCCAGCCGCGCCTTGACTTGGGCTTCGTCGCGCTCGGCGCGCACCCCCTTGAGCCGCTCGACCTGCCGGCGCTCGACCTCGGGGTCGACGCGCATCAGTTGGATCGGCTCCTGCTCCTCCTCGACGTGCACGTTGACCCCGACGATGGTCTGCTCGCCTCGTTCGACCTGGCGCTGGTACTCGTAGGCCGCACGCGCGATTTCCCGTTGAAAGAAGCCCTCGTCGATGCCTTTCAGCACGCCCTCCAGGATGCTGCCCTCGCCCATCCGGTCCACGCGCTCGATGTAGTCCATGGCTTCTGCCTCGATCTCGTCGGTCAGCTTTTCGACGAAGTAGCTGCCCCCCAGCGGGTCGATCGTGTCGGCCGCGCCGGACTCGTGCGCGATGATCTGCTGCGTGCGCAGCGCGATCTTGACCGCCTCCTCGCTGGGCAGCGCCAGCGCCTCGTCGTAGGAATTCGTGTGCAGGCTCTGCGTGCCGCCCAGCACGCCGGCCAGCGCCTGCAGCGCCACGCGCACGATGTTGTTCAGGGGCTGCTGCTCGGTGAGCGTGACCCCAGCGGTCTGGGTGTGGAAGCGCAGGCGCAGCGAGCGCTCGTCCTGCGCGCCGTAGCGCTCCTTCAGCACGCGCGCCCAGATGCGCCGCGCCGCGCGGAACTTGGCGATCTCCTCGAAGAACGACAGGTGCGAGTTGAAGAAGAAGCTCAGCTGCGGGGCGAAGGCGTCCAGGGCCAGGCCGCGCTTGACCCCGCCCTCGACGTAGGCGAACCCGTCGGCCAGCGTAAAGGCCAGCTCCTGCGCGGCGGTCGAGCCCGCCTCGCGGATGTGGTAGCCCGAGATCGAGATCACGTTGAACTTGGGCGTCTCCCGAATCCCGAACGCGAACGTGTCGACCACGAGCTCGACCGAGGGCCGCGGCGGGATCACCCACTCCTTCTGGGCAATAAACTCCTTCAGCATGTCGTTCTGGATCGTGCCGCGCACGTGAGCGCGCGGGACCCCTTGCGCGTCGGCCAGCGCGACGTACATGGCATAGATCACCGGCGCGCTCGGGTTGATGGTGAAGCTGGTCGAGACCTCGTCGAGCCGGATGCCGTCAAAGAGGATCTCCATGTCGCGCAGCGTGTCCACGGCCACGCCCTCGACCCCGACCTCGCCCTCGCTCATGGCGTGGTCCGAGTCGTAGCCCATCAGCGTGGGCATGTCGAACGCGGTCGACAGGCCGGTCTGGCCGTGTTCGAGCAGGTACTTGAAGCGTTTATTGGTTTCCTCGGGCGTGCCGAAGCCCGCGAACTGGCGCATGGTCCAGAGCCGGCCGCGGTACATGGTGGGGTAGACGCCGCGCGTGTAGGGGTATGCGCCCGGCCGGCCCAGGTCGCGCTCGGGGTCGAACCCCTCCAGATCTTCTTGCGTGTAGAGCCGGTCGACCTCGTGGTTCGACACCGTGACGAACGTGTCCTTGCGTTCGGGGCGTTTGTTCAGGAAAGGGTCGAGCGTTTCCGCTTCCCAACGGGCCTTCTCGCCTCGGGATTTGGCCTGGGCCATGAACATCCTCCTTGGGTCGCGCTGCTGGAGCGATTATAGGGACGCTACAGGCGAAATCGCAACTGGCAGCCCCGAAAACGGGACTCCATATCGGTCCCTTTCTCCACTCGACATCCCGCGGCGGACGGCTACCATGGGGCCGTTTGGAGGGACGATGCCCGAGCTGCCCGAAGTCGAGACCGTGCGCCGCGACCTGGAGCGGGCCGCCGTCGGCAAGCGGCTCGTTGCAATCGAGGTGCGCGAGCCGCGCCTGCTGCAGCGCTGCGACCTCGAACAGGTGCAAGCCGCGCTCTGCGGCCAGGCGCTCCGGCGGGTGGACCGGCGCGGCAAGTTCCTGATCTTCGACTTCGGAACGTTTTGCGCGCTCGTCCACCTGCGCATGACGGGCTGGTTCGCCTCGGCACCGGGGACGCACACGCGCATGGTGCTGACCTTCGAGCGCGGGCCCCAGCTCTACTTCGACGACACGCGCCGCTTCGGCACGCTCCACCTCGTCCCCAGCGACGAGCTGTTTGCACATCCGCCGCTGGCCGGCCTCGGCCTGGAGCCGCTGGGGGACGAGTTCACGCTCGACGCGTTTTCAAATCTGTTCCACACCAAAC
>CAZNGF010000072.1:0-11500 GCA_964572855.1 uncultured Thermotogae bacterium
TAGCTTTAGGAGGGAACGCGCACAACCGGCATGGGCTCGAACACAGCGTGGCCCGAGCTTATAATGGTCCCGCTTGACCCTTGTGAAACCCCAAGGAGGTCCCTTTGGCCACCAACGTCCGCTCGCTCGTCTTGACCGATCGACTCTTCCCGCAAGTGGGACTGAGGCGAAACGCGCTGCTCGCCCTCGGCGGCAGCGTCGCCGTGGCGCTGCTGGCCCAAGCCAGCGTGCAGCTCCCGTTCACGCCCGTGCCGATCACGGGGCAGACGCTGGGCGTGTTGCTGGTCGGGACCCTACTCGGCTCCCGGCTCGGCGCGCTGGCCGTGGGGCTCTACGTGCTGGAGGGCGCCGTGGGCCTGCCCGTGTATGCGGGCTTCAAGGGCGGCTTCCCCGTGCTGATGGGCCCCACCGGCGGCTACCTGCTCGGCTTCGTGGTCGCGGCCTTTGCGGTCGGCTGGCTGGCCGAGCGCCGTTGGGACCGGCACGTGCTCAAGACGGTCGCTGCCATGCTGTTCGGCAACGCGATCATCTACGCCGTCGGGCTTCCGTGGCTCGGCAACCTGGTGGGCTGGGAGAACGTGCTCAACCTGGGCCTGTGGCCGTTTGTCCCCGGCGACCTCCTCAAGGTCGCGCTGGCCGCCGCGCTGCTTCCCGGCGCGTGGCGCTGGGTGAACCGGGAGCGATAGGGAAAGCCCGTCCCCCAACCTTTCAACACCCGTCCGTCTCCGGCGCTCCCGGGAACTCGGGGCAGAGGTCGTGTTCGTCCGGCACGCCGTCCCCGTCACCGTCGAGCGCTTGGTCGGGGGCCTCGGGCCAGAGCGGGGCGTAATCGAGCGCGGCAAGTGACTCCGCGATGCGCGCGTGGCCGGCCTCGCTGGGGTGGATGCCGTCGGGGCCGATGAGGTCCGCTGGATCTTGCATGCCGTCGGGGCCGTTGAAGGCGCGCGAGACGCGCGCCAGCGGGATGCCGTGTGCGGCCGCGCTCTCGGCGAAGAACGCGTTGACCTCGTCGAAGTAGGGCTTGAAGACCTCGAAGTCGCTGCAGCGGCCGTCGGCGTTCAGGTCGTCACAGGCGTCGTCGGGCCAACTGTTCCGCACGCGATCGGCCGCCACGAACGGGTTGTACAGGTCCATCGTGCGCACGATCGTGTGGCTGAGCGCGCGGGCGTCGAGCACGGCCGCCACGATTTGTCCCCAGTTCGACTTGAGCTCCCCGAGCGCCGCGCGCAGGCAGTCCTGATTGTCCGGTCCGCCGCAGCGGCCGCGCTGGTAGTCGTAGCGCGCGAACTGCAGGTCGTTGCCGCCGATGTTCCAGGTCACGACCTGGGCATGCCCCACCGGCGCGCGATAGCGGTCGCTTTCCAGCCGTTGCAGCAGGTCGGCGCTGCGAAAGCCGTTGCGGCTCAGGTTGATCAGCTCGACCTCGGCGTCGGTGTCCGCTTCAAGCCGCGCGGCGTAGCGCCGGGCGTAACCGCGCTCGGCGTTGTAGCCGGTGCCGAGCGAGTCGCCCAGCGCCACGTAGAGCCAGTCCAGCCCATCTCCCTGAGCTGCAAGGGGGACGACGGCCAGCGTGGCGGCCAGCGCGAACGCGAGCGCGGCGCGCACCCACATCCGGTGTTTCGTTCGCCGTGCTTTCATGCCGTCAGTATAGGGAGCACTCCACGCCTCGACAGCCTTGCGTCCCGCGGCAGCGCGGCTTACAACGGCTTCGTGGAGGGGAATCCGAAGCTTTTGACCGAACCCGACGAACTGCGGGACTTCCGGGGGCGGATCGTGGACGCGCGCGCGCCCGACCGCTTCGCACGCGGCCACATCCCCGGCGCGTCCAACCTGCCGGCCGCATCCGTCACGCGCGAGGAGGGCGACATCCAGTACGTGACCGGGCCGGAGCGCATCGCGCGCGCCGCCGGGCAAACGGGCATCGACCATGACGCGCCCGTGGCCGTCTACGGTGAGGGCGCGCAACTGGAGGCCGCTTATCTCTTCTGGGCGCTGGAGCACGTCGGGCACGAGCGCGTATCCTTGCTCGACGGCGGGCTGAGCGCGTGGCTGGCCGCCGGCGGCGCGCTGGCCACCGAGGCGCCACCTCCGGAGCCCACACGCTTTCGCCCCAAGCCCCACCGGAACCGTCGCATGACGTGCGAGGCGCTGCAGGGCCGCCTGCGAGACGAGATGCTTTGCGCGCTGGACGCACGGTCCGAACTCGAATACCGCCTGGGCCGGCTGCCCGGAGCCGCCTGGCTCCCCTGGGAAACGCTGCTGCGGACGGACGGCCGCTTCCGCTCGCTGGGCGCGTTGCGGGAGACGTTCGCGGAAGCCGGCCTTGACGGACACACGACGGCCGTTTCCTATTGCGGCCACGGCGTGCGCGCCGCGCTGGTCTACGTCGGCCTGCGCCTGATCGGCCACCCGGACGCGCGCCTCTACGACGGCTCCTGGGCCGAGTGGGGGAGCCGCCCCGAGCTGCCGCGCGAGCGCGGCTGAGCGCTTGCCCGCGCCCGCGCCCCTTCAGTACACTTCCGCCATGAGAACGTTCCCCTTCGCAGGCGCCGCCGTGGCCGCCGTGACCCCGTTTACGGAGTCTGGCGCGCTCGATTTCCCGTTGTTCGCGGACCTGATCGGCTGGTGGCTCGAACAGGGGATCGACGCGTTGGTGGTGTGCGGCTCGACCGGGGAGTTCGCCTACCTCGCCCCGGACGAGCGCCTGCACTTGTTCGAGCGCGCGGTCGCCGCGTGCGCGGGGCGGGTCCCCGTGATCGCCGGGACGGGCTTCCCGGACACCGGGACGACGCTTCGGGTCACGCGCGCGGCCCAGGAGCTGGGCATCAACGCCGCCATGGTGGTCACGCCCTACTACTACCCCCTGTCCAACGAGGCCATGGTCGCGCACTACGAGGCCGTGGCGAGCGAAACGTTCCTGCCCGTGTTCGTCTACAACATGCCGCCGTTCGCCCACGTCGACCTCGCGCCCGAGTTGATCCGCCGGCTCGCCCGGATCGAGGGGATCGCCGGGATCAAGGACAGCGGCGGAGACCTGGACGCGCTGCGCGCCGTGATCGACGGCACACCCGACGACTTCTGCGTCCTGACCGGGAGCTTCCCGCTGCTGGTCGACGCCGTCGAGGCCGGTGCCAGCGGCGCGATCCTGGCCATCGCCAACCTGATCCCAGCCGATTGCGCCCACATTCGCCGACTGGCCCAAACCGACCCCGCGGCCGCGCGCAAACGGCAGCAGGCGCACGACGCGCTGGCCGCCTGGGTCAAGGCCAACGGGATCCCGGGGATCAAACACAAGCTGGCCGAATTGGGCCACCCCGCCGGCCGGCCGCGCCCCCCGCTGCGCCCGCTGGCAGCCGCTTGAGCCGTGGCCTTCTCGTTCAACCCGCTCGCGATCGAAGACGACCTCTGGCTGGTCGACACCGGCCTCTACCACCCCGAGCGCGGCGCGCTCGTGCTGGCCGATTTGCACCTGGGCTACGAAGAGGCGTTGCGCGCCGGCGGCGCGTTCGTGCCGGATGCGCACTTCGACGAGCTCAGGGCGCGCTTGGCTCGCACCTTTGACCTGCTCGACGTCACCCCGGACGCGCCGCTCCGGGAGCTGATCCTGAACGGCGACCTGCGCCAAGCGTTCGGGCGGTTCAAGCGGGGGGAGTGGCGCGAGCTGAAAGCCTTTTTCGAGCTCGTCGAACCGTTGTGCGAGCGGATCGTCGTCGTCGAGGGCAACCACGACCCGAGCTTGGGCTTTCTGGGGCGACGGCACCCGAACGTCACGATTCACCGCGAACACCGCGCGCGCGGCTGGCTCTACCTGCACGGGGATCGGTTGCCCGAGCTGTGCGATCGGGATGCCTGCGTCGTCATCGGCCACGAGCACCCCGCGCTCTCGCTGCGCGACCCCGTCACGGGCCGTCAAGAGCGGTACAAGGCTTTCCTGCGCGGGACGTACCGGGGGCGGGCGCTCTGGGTGCTCCCCTCGTGCAACGCGCTGGTCAAGGGGACGGACCTCTCCCGGGATGCCCTGCTCTCGCCGCTCCTGCGCGAGGCCGCCCGCGCACGGTTGGACGTCTATGCGCGCGACGACAGCGGCCGTCTCTACCCTTTCGGCCCGTTGGGCCAGTTGCTGGTCGAATGACCGCTTGGTACGATTGGGGCAGCATGCAAGTGGAAACGAGGTGGACGAACGAGACGCGCAAACGAAGAGGGCAAGCGCGCACAAGGCGGGGAGCAACTCACCGGCTGGTTTGACGACAAAGCGGATAGGTTAGGATTTTGACATCGGTTCTTGGTTTTCTCGCGCGAACGCGCATTGACACGGGTCGCCCTGCGCGACCACACGGCAACAAGAGATTCTTCCATCCCACCATTTCGCTTTGCGATCACATCCGCCTCGCCTCATCCGACAATGCGCTCGGCGCGTCCCCGCGCCACGCCCCGTAACGCCCTTGCGCGTCCGCACGACGTCCACCGGGTTCCAATCCGGTGGGAGGTGACGCCAACGGGACGCACACAGATCGCTTACCTCGGCCTGGGGGCCAACCTCGGCCGGCGCGAGCAGACGTTGCGGCGCGCCGCCGAACGGCTGGACCGCCCCCCGCTGCGCGCGCGCCGCATGGCCTCGCTCTACGAAACCGAGCCCATGGGCGTGACCGACCAACCCCGCTTCCTCAACAGCGTGCTCGAGGTCGAGACCGAGGCGGACCCGTGGGCGCTGCTGGCGCGCTGCAAGGTCGTCGAGGCCGAACTGGGCCGCGTGGCACGGGCGCGCTGGGGGCCCCGCGAGATCGACGTGGACGTGTTGCTGTACGCGCCCTGGGTCGTGCGCACGCCGGCGTTGACGGTCCCGCACCCGCGGATGCACGAACGAGGATTCGTCCTGGAGCCGCTGGCCGAGCTGATCCCCGAGGGGGTCGACCCCCTGAGCGGGGCGCGCATCGCTCAGCTGGCGCAACGCCTGCGGGACGGTGAGAAGGTGAAACCATCAAAGAGATCCTGATCAGCGCGCGGGACAACCCGCAACGCATCGCGCTGCTGGAGGACGGCTCGCTGGCCGAGATCGACTACGAGCTGGCCTCCAGCAACCACCTGGTGGGCAACGTCTACAAGGGCGTGGCCCGGGACGTACTCAACGGACTGGCCGCCTTCGTCGACGTCGGACTGGGCGAGGGCGAGAACCTGTTCCTCTCGACCAAGGAGGTCAACGAGGCCCTGCTCAAGACCCACGGCCTGCGCCGGGGCGAGGCCTTTCCGATCCGCAAGGTCATCCACCCCGGCCACCACCTGATCGTCCAGGTCAAGCGCGCCGAGATCGGCGCCAAAAACGCCCAGGGCACGACGCGGGTCAGCCTGCCGGGCCGCTACTGGGTGTTCATGCCCAAGGACGGCCGGTTGGGCGTGTCGCGGCGCATCGAGTCCCGCAAGGAGCGGGGCCGCCTCAAGCGGGTCGCCAAGGCGCTCAAGCGCCCCGAAGAGGGCCTGATCGCGCGCACGGCGGCCCAGAGCGCCAGCGAAGAGGAGCTCAAGCGCGACTTCAACTTCCTGCTTGGCACCTGGAAGGGCATCGAGGACGAGGCGGTCCGAGCCCGCCCGCCGCAACTCCTCTACCGCGGCCCGGGGTTCGTGCGCGCCTACCTGCGCGACCGCTTCCTGGAGGACATCGCGCGCATCGTGATCGACGACCGCGCGACCTACGAGGACGTCGAACGTTTCTTGGACTACCTGCACATGCGCGAGTTCAAGGCGCGACTTGAGCTCTACGACGACGACGAGCCGCTGTTCGAGCGCCACGACATCGAGGCGCAGGTCCAGCAGAGCCTGCAGCGCGACGTCCCGCTCAAGGGCGGCGGCGGCCTCGTGATCGAGGAGACCGAGGCGCTCACGGCCATCGACGTCAACACCGGACGCAACGTGCGCTTCAGCGGCCAGGAGGCGGCCATCCTGAACACGAACATGGAGGCCGCGCTCGAAATCCCGCGCCAGCTGCGGCTGCGCAAGATCAGCGGCATCATCATCGTGGACCTGGTGGACATGAAAAGCCGCGAACACCAGCGCAAGGTGCTGGGCAGGCTGCAGCAGGAGCTCAAAAAGGACCGCGTGCCGGCCGACCTGATCGACATGACCAAGCTCGGCCTGGTCGAGATCACGCGCAAGCGCAAGGGCGAGAGCCTGGCCGACATGCTGGCCGAGGACGAGGTTTAACAAAGGGAAAAGGAGGACGGGCCATGCTCGACATCCCCGACCTCCCCGCCCACCTGCACGCGCTGCTCGGACAAATCCCGCCCGGCCGCGTGACGACCTACGGCGCGCTGGCGCGCGCGCTGGGCGACCGCGTCGCGGCGCGCTGGGCGGGGTCGTTCATGCTGGATCACGACCACGGCCCGGTCTGCCCCTGCCACCGCGTGGTGACCTCCGACGGACGCATCGGCCGCTACGTCAGCGGCAGCGCGCTGGACAAGCTCAAGCGGCTCGAGTCGGAGGGCGTGCGTTCCCACGGCGACAAGGTCAATCTGGCTTACTACGGCTTCGAGGGGTTCGAATCCGAGCGCCCGCTGGCGCGCTTGAGCGCGCTGCAGGACGGGCTCGTCGGGCAGGTGGCCCTGGAGCCGCTGCCGGAGGACTTGGACGTGGCGGGCGTGGACGTCTCCTACGCCGGTCACGAGGGCGTGGCCGCCTACGCGCGCTGCGACCTGCAAACGGGCAGGCTGACTTGGGCGACGTGCGTGCGCCGGCCCGTGCGCTTCCCCTACATCACGAGTTATTTGGCCTTTCGCGAGCTGCCGCTGCTGCTGGCGCTGTTGGCCGAAGTCCGCGCCCAGGGGAAGCTCGCGCGGGCCGTGCTGGTGGACGGCACCGGGATCCTGCACCCGCGCGGGGCCGGCATCGCCTCGCACCTGGGCGTGTTGAGCGGCGCCCCCACGGTCGGCGTGATCAAGACGCTGCTCTGCGGCGAGGTGCGAACGCGCGCGCTGGAGGTGGGAGAGGCCCGGCCGATCCGCCACGAGGACCGAATCGTCGGGATGGCGCTCAAAACGAGGGCGGGCGCCAAGCCGATCTACGTCTCCCCCGGCCACCGCGCCGACGTGCCCTCGGCGCTTGCGGTCGTGCGCCGCGCGTGCCGCGGCCACAAACTTCCCGAGCCGCTCCACTGGGCCGACCGCCTCAGCCGGCAGGCGGCGCGCGCTGGGGACGGTCGTCAGTTGGATCTGCTGTAGAGAGCCAAGGGACGTTGCGGTTACTGGCCATTGCATAAGTTCCAGCACCCGATTGTCGTCATGCTGGCAACGGCTATTTGAACGACCTTTGGCAACCCTCAGTCAGACGCTCGCTCGAGCGAGGCGACCAACGCCGCCTCCAACGCGCTCAACGACTGCCCGTACACCTGCTCGACCGCCGTGAACAGCGACCAATTCTCCTCCAGCGGCGAGCTCAGGGACCAGAGCCGCAGGAAGCGCGTCAGTCCATCTCGCCGAAGCAGGTGGTCCACGAGCGCGGCGGCCTCGGTCCGGGCGGTTTCCTGCTGGGCCCCGTCGAACGATAGTCGGCGCAGCGGAACCCATTCGCGCCGTTCCAAGAGCGCGCGGGCCCGCGTCCGGACGCCCGACCCGTCCACGAGCACGTCGGCAAGGCCCGCGGTCAAGAACGTCGAGTTCGTCGGCGGGTCGATCGCCGCGACCATGGCGTCTGCGACCAGCGGCTCCGGGGCGTCACCCGCGCGCAAGTGACCCACGCCGCGCGCCGGCTCGAACGGGGGCGCGTCCCCCAAAGCCCGCGCGCGTGCCTCGCCGTCCGCGTGGAGATACAGCACCAGGCGATCCGGCAACGCCTCGGAACCGAGCGCGAGCCGATCCCGCATGGCGGCCCAAGCGTCCTGGGCGCGGTGCAGCGTCTCGGCGGCGGCGTCGGGGGGGAGTGTGGGATCGGCGTGCAGGCGCAGGTGAGGTTGCTCCAGCGTGCGGTAATCGTCGACGACGTTCAGCAGGCGGCGCAGCGCGGCCGTGGCCGCTCCCTGGGTGTGCGCGAGCGCTTCCCGCGCTTGCGCCCAGCGCCCGGCCTCCAACGCGAGGCGCGCCCAGGCCAGGCGTGCGGCCGAGAGCGCCTCCGTGGCGCTGGCTCCTTCCTCGTCGCGCCCGGCCAGCGTCGGCCCGAGGACGGCTTCGGCCTCCCGGCGACGGCCGTGTTCGGCCAGCGCCACACCGCGCCAAAGCGGATACGTCTCCCGCGCCCGCCCCTCCCGTTCCAGGAACGCGCGCCAGGAGGGATCCAGCTCGGCCGGCGTCCGCCCGAACAGCGCCGCCAGTTCGTCCGAAAACGCACGAGCCGTCCAGAGCCGCCGCACGCCCGACCAGCCCGCCTCGGCACGCACGAACGAAACGAACGCGGCGGCCTCGAGATCCAGTTGCTCCTGCGCCGGGTCGGGCTCAGCGGCGGCGCGCACGATGCGGCTCAGCAGCGTGAGGTCGAGCGCGGTCTTGGCCGTGGGGGCGTTGAAGCTCTCGTAGAGCGTCGGGGCGAAGCGCCCGCGGTCCGCCAGCCGGATCAACTGCGGCAGCGAGACGAAGTCCAGGCCGAGCCGCGCGGCCGCCCGCGCGGCTGCCTCGCGCTCGGGATGGCCCACGAGCAGGTCCACGCCGGCCTTGAGCAGGCGCGAGCTGGGCGGGCCCCAGCCGTAGGCCGTCACCAGCTCGACCAGCGCGCTGTGCGGATGCTGGTCGTAGAGCGCGTCCAGAACGGCCGGATATACCGCGGTGTGCTCGGCGCTAAACCGCGCCAGGATCCCGGCCCGCACCCGCGCCCAGTCGGGGTGCAGGAACACGTGCACGGGGGCGGGCAGGTCGCTGGCCGGTACGCCCAGCACTTGGCGCACGGCGTCGAGATCGGCTTGGTAGTCAGCCGCGATTTGCTCGATCCGATGGGCCACGGGCGCGTCCCTGCGGTAGTGGAAGGCGAAACGATCGGTCTCGTAGGTCGTCACGTCGCTGAGCCGCGGTTCGAGGAAGTTGGGCACGGCGTAGAAGGCGAAGAACGCCAGCGCGACCAGCGCGCTCCAGAGCGCGACGCCGCCCAGCGGGTGGCGCAGGAAGCGGCGCGCGCGGCTAGGACGCATCGGCGGCGGCGCGGATGTGGCGCGCGACCAGGAGCGCCTGCTTCACCTCGGCCACGTCGTGGACCCGGACGAGGTCGGCCCCGCGCAGCGCGGCGATCAAGGTGCTGGCCAGCGTCCCGGGCAGGCGTTGCTCCACCGGCACACCGGTGAGCTTGCCGATGAACGACTTACGCGAGGTCCCGATCAACAGCGGCAGGCCCAATTCCCTGAAGGCGTCCAGCCGGTCGACCAGCAAACAGTTCTGGACGGCCGACTTGCCGAAGCCGACGCCGGGGTCGAGGATGAGGTGCTCGCGCGCAACGCCCGCCGCTTGCGCGTAAGCGATGCGCTCCTCGAAAAACGCCTGGACGTCCGCGATCACGTCCACGTATTCGAAGTCCTGGTAACGCTTCTCGGCCGAGCCCTGGCGGTGCATGAGCACGACCGGCGCGCCCGCCTCGGCGACCACGCGCGCCATCCCGGGGTCATCGCGCAGCGCGCTGATGTCGTTGATCCAGTTTGCGCCCGCGGAGAGCACCTCGGCCGCCACGCCCGCTTTGACCGTGTCGACCGAGATCAAGACGTCAAACCGTTCCCGGATCGCGCGCACGACGGGCACGACCCGCGCGCGCTCGTCTTCTTCGGACACGCCCGTTGCACCCGGCCGGGACGACTCGCCGCCCACGTCGAGCACGTCGGCGCCCTCGGCAACGAGTTGCTCGGCCCCGCGCAAGGCATCGTCAACGTCCAGGAAGCGCCCGCCGTCCGAGAACGAGTCGGGCGTGACGTTCAAAATGCCCATGATCAGCGGGCGGGGCTTCTCCGGCAAGAAGGGCGTCATCATCGCTCATCCTAGGTCGACGCGGGGGCGGGCGCAACGGAAGGGCAAAAGAAAAGCCCGCCGGGTCACCGGCGGGCTCTGACACTTCCTGAGACAAGGCGCCCCACCCGGGCTATTGAAACGCCGGGATCACGTGCTTGCCGTACGCCTCGACCGTGCGCTCCTCGTCGCCGCTCATCAGGTAGATGTTAAACTGGGTGACGCCGATCTCCTCGAGCTGCTTGAGCTTGTCGACGTGCGCCTCGACGGGGCCGTTGATCCCGAAGGAGTCGATGATGTCGTCCGAGATGAAGTCCAGATGGTCGGCGTCCTTGTCGGCGTGGTGCTTGTAGTCGTAGCCCTTGCGGCCCTCAATGTAGTCGGTCAGGCGCTGCGGCACGGACTGGCCCGTCTTGCCGTACTTTTCGACCAAGTCGGCCACGTGGTTGCCCACCATGGCCGGGAACCAGCGGATCTGGGCGCGGCCCGCGTCCAGGTCGTCGGAGACCCAGACGGGCGCGGCCGACATGATGCGGTAGTCGGCGGGGTCCTTGCCGGCGGCCTTGCGCGCGTCGAGCGCCTGGCCGCTGAACCAGTCCACCAGCCACGGGTCGGCCAGCTGGATGATGAGCCCGTCGCCGTGCTCGCCGGCGGCCTTGAGCGCCTTGGGTCCGTAGGCCGCGATCCAGACCGGGACGGTTTCGCTGGCCCAGGGGAACTCAACCTCGACGTCGTCCACGTCGACGGCCTTTCCGGCCGCCAGCTCACGCACGGTCTCGACGCACCGGACCAGGTTCTTGAGCGTCAGGGGCTTGCGGTTGAGCACGCGCCGCGAGCTGTCCCCGCGCCCGATGCCCATGTCCGCGCGCCCGCCGCTGAGCTTGCTGAGCGTGGCGAACAGGCTGGCGGTCACGGTCCAGTCGCGCACGCCGGGGTTGGTCACGCACGGGCCGAAGCGCAAGCGTTCGGTGTGGGCCATGCAGTAGGCCATGGTGGCGAAACACTCCTGCCAGAGCACGTGGCTGTCGAAGAACCAGGCGTAGGAAAAACCGGCCGCTTCGGCCTGCTGGCACAGGGCTTTGGTGCGTTCCGGTTCCATGTCGCCCTTGAACGTAATGGCGAATTCCATCGTACCTCCTTGGGTGGCTCCCACTCAGCAGCGGGAGCGTGCGGGTGTTGAGGGGCACGAGCATAGCGCAAGCGGGTGCGCGCGCGCAAGCGACCGTCCGCCCGCCGGCGAGCCGTTGCTTTGGCGCGGGGTGCGGATTATGATCTTCCATGTCCCGGCCGACGGTGGCCGGGTACACCACGCACGAGACCGAGGTGGAGGGGACATGCGACTCACGATCGTCTTGATTGCCTTGCTCAGCCTGACCGGGTGCGGCGCGCGCAACGAGCCGCCCAGCGCACAGATCGTCGAACCCGAGAACAACGCGCGTTTCAACCAACGGACCATCACCTTCCGCGCCGAAGTGAGCGACCCCGACGACAACCTGGAGAGCACGATCTGGAGCTTCGGCGACGGCCAGCAGGAGACCGCCGGGGTCGAGGTCACGCACACCTACGACCAGGGCGGGGAATACACCGTCCGGATCACGGCC
>CAZNGF010000073.1:0-11486 GCA_964572855.1 uncultured Thermotogae bacterium
GCGACTTACTGAGATGGGGTCATGTATTTCGCTGTGGCTCGATTCGAGGCCGACTACGGGGTAAGCCGCAAGCGCACCTCGACCGGGTCGTGGTCCGAGGCGCGCAAGGGCGTGGTCGGATCGTCGCTCAAGGACGCGGGGAAGTCGGCGTTGAAGTGCAGGACGTCGACGCCGACGATTGCGTCCAGCAGCGCGGGGCTGGCCAGCAGGTGGTCCAGGGCCTGGGCGTTGCCGTCGAAGACGAAGGTGTAGCGCTCGGCCTCGGTTTCGCGCGCGAGCAGGTTGGTCAGCGGTGCCTCGGCCTCGTCCCCTGCCAGGATCGCCAGCGGGTGGTCGGCGCCCTCGCCCGGCTCGCCGAATGAAAAATCGTTCAGGTCGCCGCCGGCCAGGAGCCACGCGTCGGGGTTCTGTGCAAGGATCGAATTCACGTGGGCGCGCACGGCGCGCGCCTGGGCCTTGCGCTGCGCCTCGGTGACGCGCTCCGGCGGCCATTTCACCCCGAACAGCGGCGCGTCGCCGCTCTTGCTCTTGAAGTGGTTGTTGATGACGACCAGGCGTTGCCCGCCGAGGTCGAAGGCGCCGACCAGCGGCTCGCGCCCGGGGCTCGGGCTCAGGCGGCCGAAGGCGCGCTCGACCTCGGGACCGGCGAGCTGGTAGGCCTCCAGCAGTTCGACGCGCGCGGCGTCCCAGAGGAAGCCGAGCGTGATCCCGCGCCCGTCGCTGGCCGGGTAGGTGAGCGCCCGATAGTCCGTCCCGGCGCGCGCGTCCACGCGCTCGCCCAGCGCTTGCAGCACCTCGGTGGTCTCGACCTCCTGGACCAGCAGGATGGCGGGCAGGTTGAGCTCGTCGACCAGCGCCAGCGTGAGCTTGGCCAGCTTCGTCTCCAGCTCCGCAAAGGTGGGCGTGCTGTCCAGGTCGTCGTGGCCGGGCGTGTCGACGGCATCAAAGAGGTTGCCCAGGTTGAAGGTGGTCACCGCCAGCTCGCCCGCGGGGCCTTCACGCGCGCTGACCGGCGGCGCGGGCAGCTCGTGTGGGACGAGCTCGAAGCGCTCGGGCTGGAGCTTGTAGTTGCCGAAGCTGTAGTCCACCACGCCCACGAGCTCGGTGACGCGGTCGCCGGGCCGGACGCGCAGCGGCGCGCGCAGCGAGGCGTCGTCGACGAGAATTCGCTCGGGGTTGTAGTCCACGCCGCCCTCGCCCAGCGGGCGCAGGCGCAGCACGCTCCGCTCGGAAGCGAAGCCCGAGCCGGACCGCGCGTCCGCGGAGCTCAACAGCGCGAACTCGCCGAAGCGCGAGCTGGCCGAGACGACGTGCCCTTCGGACACGCGGACGCGCATCCCCTCCAGCGGCTCCCAGAACGCGATCCCCTCGGGGATCGCTTCGTCGGGCAGGTCGGTCAGCTCCACGGGCGCGGGCAGGGGGTGGCCCTCTGAAAGGACCTCGACGCGCGCGACGCGGCTCAGGCGCGTGAGCGGGAGGGCGGCGCCGAACTGCAGCTCGTCGACCGTGGCGGTGACGCGCACCAAGTCCCCGACCGCGGGTCGCTCGCCCTCGGGCGGGAAGCCGCCGCCGGCCACCAGCACGCCGTCCGAGGTGTGCGCGTCCCCGTCGCCGTCCGGGTCCTGCATCCAGAAGTCGCGCCCGTCGGCGCTCAGCAGCGTGACCACGCCGGTCGCCGTCACGGCCCGCCCCGCCAGCGGCGAGCGCCGCGCGTCCCCCTGGATGGCCATGATCGTGAGGTTGTCGTCCGCGCTTGGCCCGCCCGTCGGGGCCGTGCAGCCGCCCGCAAGCAGGAGCAGCCCGACCAAGCACGCGCGCGCGACGTGGAAGCGGTCCGCCATGGGCTCACCTTAGCCGGCCCGGGGCGGGGAGGCAATAGCCGATTCGAACACAAAGCGCGTCTTGATCCGGCTTCTTCGCGCCGGTACCATGGCCGCCAACGGTTGGGACAATTCACACGGAAGCTGAGGCACGCATGGCACAAGCCGCCGTCTTCCCCGGTCAGGGCGCCCAGCGCGCCGGCATGGCCGCGGACTTTGTCGAGCAATACGAGGAAGCGCGGCGCGCCTTCGAGCGCGCGCAGGACACCCTGCCCTTCGACGTCTACGCGCTCTGCCACGGCGGGGACGAGCGCTTGGACCTGACCGAGTTCACCCAGCCCTGCATCCTCGCGGCCGAGATCGCGATGCTCGAGGCGCTGCGCGCGCACTTCGGCTTCCAGCCCGAGTACTTCGGCGGGCACAGTTTGGGCGAGTACGCGGCGCTGGTGGCCGCGGGCGCGCTGCCGCTGGAGGCCGCCCTGGAACTGGTCCACCTGCGCGGCCGGCTCATGCAGCGGGCCGTGCCTCCCGGCGCCGGCGCGATGGCCGCGGTCATCATGGCCGAGCTGCCGCTCGATGAGGTGCGCCAGCTCGCCGCGGAACACGAGGTCGATGTGGCCAACGACAATTCCCCCGCACAGGTCGTGCTCAGCGGCAAGGCCGAGCCGGTCGCGCGCGCCGCCGAGGCGCTCTCGGCGCGCTTTCAGGAAGGGGTGCGCGTCGTGCCGCTGACGGTGAGCGCGCCGTTCCACTCGCGCTGGATGGGCGAGATCGAAGCGGAATTCCGCCAAGCGCTGGAAGCCTCCAGCGACGCGTGGGCTCCCGAACGCGCCCGCGCCGTGACCGCCAACGTCACCGGGGGCTTCCACAGCGGCGCGCGCGCGGATTTGATCGACGCGCTCGCGCGCCAGCTCAGCGGCGCGGTGCGCTGGCGCGACAACGTGTGCGCGCTGGCTCAGCGGGCGGATCAGATCGTCGAAGTCGGTCCCAACCGCCCCTTGCGGGGGTTTTTCAAGGCCATGGGCGTGACGGTCCAATCCGTCACCGACGTGCGCACGGCCGAGCGCGCGCTGGGACCGAACGAGGAGGGAGATTGATGCAGTTCGACAAAAACCACTGGGCGTTGATTCTGGGCGGGTCGAGCGGCTTCGGCCTGGCCACGGCCAAGAAGCTGAGCGCGCACGGCATGAGCGTGTGCGTCGTTCACCGCGACCGGCGCGGGGCGATGAGCAAGATCGAACCCGAGTTCGAGAAAATCCGCGCGCACGGGGGCGGCTTTCTCGCGCTCAACACCAACGCGCTCGACGATGGGGCGCGTGCCGAGGCGCTCGATCGACTGGCCGGGGCGCTTGGAGGGCAGGGCCGCGTGCGGATGCTGATGCACTCGATCGCGTTCGGCAACCTCAAGCCGCTCGTGCCCGACGCCCGGCCCGACCGCGCGGGCGAGGCTCTGGAAAAGCTGGCCCGGGCGTTGAACCTCGAGGTCGGGGCGCTGAAAGAGGGCGTTGAAAAGGCCTTCGAGGCCGGCGCGGCGCCGCTGCACGGGCTGCTGGGCGCGGACTACGGAAAGCGCACGCTCGACGACGGCGACGTGGCGCACACGATCTACGCCATGGGCACGAGCCTGCTGAGCTGGGTGCGCGACGTGCACGCGCGCGGCCTGTTCGCGGACGATGCCCGCGTGCTGGGCATGACCAGCGAGGGCAACGAGACGGCCTGGCGGGGCTATGCCGCCGTGTCGGCGGCCAAGGTCGCCCTCGAGTCGATCGCGCGCGCCATCGCGCTGGAGTACGCGCCCTACGGCGTCCGGGCCAACATCGTGCAGGCCGGCGTGACCGACACGCCCGCCATGCGCGCCATCCCGGGCAGCGCCCAGATGAAGGCCGTGGCCCGCCTGCGCAACCCGTTCGGCCGGCTCACGAAACCTGAGGACGTGGCCGACTTCATCGGCCTGCTCTGCACCGACGAGGCCGCCTGGGTCAACGGCGCGGTCCTGCGGGTGGACGGCGGCGAGCGGATCGCCTCGGTTTAATCGGAGAAGGGAGCACGGGGAATGGGAATGGAAAACGGCAACCCCTTTCCCCTTCTCCCTGCCCGAAAGGGTGCTTGATGTTGTATTTGCACGGCCTGGGCCACTTTCACCCCGAGACGGTCATCGACAACGCGTTTCTGGAGTCGCTCGACATCGGGACGGACGACGAGTGGATCCTGGAGCGCGTCGGCATCCACACGCGCCGCACCGTGCTGCCGCTGGACTACATCCGCCAGACGCGCAACCGCGACCCGCGCGCCGCGGGCGAGGCCTCGCGCTACACCAACGCCCAGACCGGGGCCCGCGCGGCCCGGATGGCGCTGGAGCGCGCGGGGGTCGAGCCCGAGGGGGTCGGCATGGTGATCGCGGGCGGGTGCTCGCCGCAGTGGTCCATCCCCGCCGAGGCCTGCCTGATCGCAAGCGAACTCGAGATCGAGGCGCCCTGCTTCGACCTCAACTCGGCCTGTTCGAGCTTCGCGGCCCAGCTGCACTTTTTGGACGGGATGGCCCCCGAGGCGCTGCCCGACTACGTGTTGGTGGTGAACCCCGAGAACAACACGCGCACGGTGGACTACAGCGACCGGCGCACGGCCGTGCTCTGGGGCGACGGCACGGCCGCCGCGGTCGTGTCCGCCAGCATCCCGGCCCAGGCGCGCGCGGTGGCCAGCTCGCTGCAGTCCGACCCCAAGGGGTGGGACAAGGTCGTGATCCCTTGCGGCGGCCACTTCGACCAGGACGGCTCGGCGGTGCAGGGGTTTGCGATCCGCAAGACCGTGGCCGTGGTCGAGGAACTGCACGCCCGCGCCCGGGGCCCGCGGGAGGCGCTCCACTTCATCAGCCACCAGGCCAACCTGCTCATGCTGCAGTCGGCCTGCCGGCGGGCGGGCATCGACCAGGAGCGCCACCACTTCAACGTGGACCGCTTCGGCAACTGCGGCGCGGCCGGGGCGCCCTCGGTGCTGAGCCAGCACTGGCACGCGTTTGCAGACGGCGACGAGCTGGCCATGGTCGTGGTCGGCTCGGGCCTGACCTGGGGCGGTCTGTTGATCCGGTTCGGGGGCGAGGAATGATCGAAGCATTCGTAGGGCCCGCTGTGCGGGCCGATTGCACGGAATCACCGGCCTGCACAGCAGGCCCTACAGGGAAACCGCCCGGTGAGTTGGCATGAAGTACGCAACGTTCCTGCAAAAAACCGAATTTGACCAGCAGGAGCTGCTGGGTCTGGCCTGGGGCACGCTGGTCGAGGACCCGCCGACCGAGTTCATCCGGTTGCCGGCGCCGCCCATGCTCATGCTGGACCGCGTGGTCGAGCTGGCGCACGATGGGCCACGCGGATCGATCACCGCCGAGCGGGACGTGCGGCTCGACGACTGGTTCTTCGGCTGCCACTTCGTCACCGACCCGGTGCAGCCGGGCTGCCTCGGGGTGGACGCGATCTGGCAGCTCGTGGGGCTCTACTGCAGCGTGCGCGGCGGGCGGGGCCGCGGCCGGGCGCTGGGCTGCAAGGAGGTCGAGTTCGCGGGGCAAATCCGCCCGCACAACCGGCTGGTGCGCTACGAGGTCGAGGTGCGGCGCTATACGGATCTGAAGGAGAGCGGCACGGCCGTGGCCATCGGCACAGGGACCGTGTGGGTCGACGGCGAGCACATCTACACCGTCCGGGACGCCAAGGTGGGCTTGTTCCGCGGGATCGGCTACGAGGACTACCCGAACCGTTCAACCAACTCGGTGGGGGGGCTGATGGAACGATGAACGAGGCAAGGATCGCGCTGGTCACGGGGGGTGGCACCGGGATCGGGGCCGCCTGCTGCCGCCAGCTGGCCGGGGCCGGCTACCGGGTGGGGATCCACTACAACGCGAGCGCGGGGCCGGCCGAGGTGCTTGCAGGAGAGCTTGAGAACGCCTTCCTGGTCCAAGCCGACCTGTCGACCCGCGAGGGCGCGGACGCGGTCTACGCCGACCTGAAGGAGCGGGGCGGGCTCGAGGTGCTGGTCAACAACGCCGGCATGACGGCTGACGCGCCGCTGTTCTCGGCCAAGTGGGAGGACTTCGAGCGCGTGGTGGCCACCAACATGCGCGCCACCTGGTACCTGACCAAGCGCCTGGCGCGCCTCATGTTCCGGCAGCGTCACGGGCGCGTGATCAACCTCTCCAGCGTGGTGGGCAGCACGGGCAACCCGGCGCAAAGCGTCTACGGCATGACCAAGGCGGCGGTCGACAACTTCACCAAGACCGCGGCCGCCGAGCTGGCGTCTTACGGAATTCTGGTCAACGCCGTGGCGCCCGGCTTCATCGAGACGCGCATGACCGACGAATTGAGCGGGGAGGTGCGCGAGCACATCCTGAGCCGCGTGCCGCTGGGCCGCATGGGCAGCCCCGAGGAGGTGGCCCGGCTCGTGCGCTTCTTGGCCGTCGAGGGGACGTACTGCACGGGCGCGGTGTTCCACGTCAACGGGGGGATGTACGGTGGCTGAGCTCAGCCCCGCCGAGGTGCTGGAGCGCCTGCCGCAGCAGCCCCCGTTCCGCTTCCTGGACGAGCTGCTCGAGCTGAGCGACGAGGGCGCCGTGGGCCAGTACCGCTTCCGCCAGGACGAGTTCTTCTACCGCGGCCACTTCCCCGACGAGCCGGTCACGCCGGGGGTGATCCTGCTGGAAGCCCTGTGCCAGACGGGCTTGGTCGCGCTCGGCATCTACCTGCTGGCCAAGGAGCTCCCGCCCGAGCAGGTGGCCCAGTACAAGACGCTCTTCACCGACGCCGAGGTCGAGTTCTCGGGGCTCGTGCTGCCGGGCGACGTCGTGACCGTGCGCGCGTCGAAGGTGTTCTGGCGCCGGCGCAAGCTGCGCTCTAGGGTCGAGATGAGCAAGGCCGACGGGACGCGCGTGGCCAGCGGCGTGGTGTCGGGGATGGGTGTGAAACTGTGAATCCACCGCGGAGGCGCGATCAATGGAGGGCCGGCTGTGCCGGCCGAACGGCGGTCCGCGCGGCGGGCCCTGCCTTTGCGGTGATCGAAAAGGGCTGATTATGGAACGCGTAGTCATCACCGGCCTGGGCGTGATCGCGCCCAACGGCCACGGGTTGGAGGAATTCGAGACCGCCTTGCGCGCGGGACGCTCGGGGATCCGCTTCTTCGAACAACTGGCCGAGCTCAAGTTCGGCTGCCAGGTGGCGGGCGCGCCGCAGCTCGATGAGGGGGTCAAAGAGGCGTATTTCGACCCCGAGTCGCTGCTGGCCATGAACTCGAACATGACCTTCGCGGCCATGGCGGGCATCGACGCCTGGCGCGACGCGGGCTTTGCCTATCCGCGCGACGGCGAGACGGACTGGGACACGGGCGCGATCCTGGGCACGGGCGTCGGCGGGCTGGACACGATCGGCGAGAAACTCGTGCCCATGACCGACGCCGGCAAGGTGCGCCGGCTGGGCTCGACCGTGGTGGAGCAGATCATGAGCAGCGGCGTGAGCGCGCGGCTGACGGGCTTTTTGGGCCTGGGCGGCCAGGTCACGACCAACTCCAGCGCCTGCACCACGGGCACCGAGGCCGTGGTCGAGGCGTTCCACAAGGTGCGCGCCGGGCAGGTCAAGCGCATGCTGGCCGGCGGCTCCGAAGGGGACTCGCACTACATCTGGGCCGGCTTCGACGCCATGCGCGTGCTGAGCCGCGGCTTCAACGAGACGCCCGAGCGGGCCTCGCGCCCGATGAGCGCCACGGCGGCGGGCTTCGTCCCGGCGGCGGGGGCCGGCGCGCTCATGATCGAGTCGCTCGCAAGCGCGCAAGCGCGCGGCGCCCGCATCTACGCCGAACTCCTGGGTGGCCACGTCAACTGCGGCGGCCAACGCAACGGCGGGTCGATGACCGCGCCCAACCCCGAGGGCGTGCGCCGCTGCATCCAAGCCGCCGTGCGCGAGGCGGGGATCGCTCCCGCAGAGATCGATACCGTCAACGGCCACCTGACCGCGACCATGGCCGACCCCCTCGAGGTCGAGAACTGGCGCGCGGCGCTGGGGCGCGACCCCGAGGATTTCCCCTGGATCAACGCCACCAAGTCGCTCATCGGCCACGGGCTGGGCGCCGCCGGCGGCATGGAGCTGGTGGCCTGCGCGCTGCAGCTTTCGAAGGGGTTCGTGCACGGCTCGCGCAACTGCGAGGACCTGCACCCCGATCTGGAACCGTACCGCGCCCGCATCCCGCGGGAGACGGTCGAGACCCCCATCCGGGTGCTGGCCAAGGCCAGCTTCGGCTTCGGCGACGTGAACGGCTGCCTCCTCCTGCGGCGCTGGGACGAATGAGGCAGGGGCCGCCGCCGGCCGGCACGGCCGGCCCCACATAGGGTTGGAGCGGGATTTGAAGAACGTGGCCCGAGAAGCCATCATATCCTAAATTGACGCACACGTCCTGCTGCGTGAAAACGGAAAGGAGACGCAATGGACCGACAAACCGCCTACGACAAGGTGATCGAGATCCTCAAACCCTACGTCAAGAACGCCGCGGCGCTCTCGGACGCGAGCGAGGGGACCTCGATCCTGGACGATCTGGAGGTCAACTCGGCGCGCCTGGTCGACATCATCCTGGCGTTCGAGGACGAGTTCGACATCGAGATCGACGACGAGGCCGCCGACCAGGTGCGCACCATCGGCGACGCCGTCGGGTTGATCCAGGCCAAAGTCGGCGCATGACGCTGTCCCGGCGCGACCAGTTCGGCCTCGAACTGCAGCGCGCGCTGGGGTGGCTGCTGTTCCCGCTTTGGGCCGGGCTCTCGGTGGCGCTGATGCGCTTCGGAGCGGGCTACCGCATTGCCGACCTGCGGGCGTTCAGGCAACGCGTGAAAGCGCTGTTGGAGGGTCACGAGGACCCGCTGTTCGTGTGCGCCAACCACCTGACGCTGATCGACTCGGCGCTGGTCGAGTGGGCGCTTTGTTCGAACTGGGTCTACTGGCGCCGCTTCGCACGCTTCCCCTGGAGCATGCCCGAGCGGCGCAACTACGAGGACAACCCCGTCCTGCGCCTGATGTGCTACCTGGGCAAGTGCGTGCCCGTCGTGCGCGGCGGCTCGCCCGAAGAGACCAAGCGCACGCTGGACAAGTTCCGCTACCTGATGCACCGCGGCGAGGCGCTGTTCATCTTCCCGGAGGGCACGCGCAGCCGCAGCGGGCGCGTGGACGCTGAGAACTACGGCTACGGCGTGGGGCGTCTGCTGGCCGAGTGCCCGGGCGCGCCCGTGCTGTGCGTCTACCTGCGCGGCCGGGAGCAGGCGCGCGCCGGGTCGGTGCCGGTGCGCGGCGAGCGCTTCTACGTGGCGGCGGAGCTGATCACCCCGACCTCGGAGCAGCGCGGCCTGCGCGCCGCGCGCGAGCTGTCGGGCCAGGTGATCACCAAGCTGGTCGAGATGGAGCGGAGGTACTTTGCCTCGTGCGGTGCTGGTGGGCAATGACGTGGTCGATTTGACCCTGCCCGAAACGCGGGGCAAAGCCGCCGACGCGCGCTTCGTGCGCCGCGTGTGCGCCGAGGCGGAGCGGGATCTGCTGGCCGGGTCGGACGACCCCGACCGCGCGCTCTGGATGCTTTGGACCGCCAAGGAGACCGGCTACAAGGTGGCCAAGAAGCGCTGGCCCGGGATCGCCTTCTCCCCGGTTCGCTTCCGGGTAAGCGGCTTGGCGCTCGCGGACGAGGGAGGGCACGGCCGCGTGCGCTACGACGCCCTGGAGGTCGGCGTGTGCTGGCGCGTGTGCCCCGAGTCCGTCCACTGCGTGGGTGCCTGGCCCCGGGACGCCACTGGCATCGACGCCGAGGTGGCCCTTAGCCTGGGGGAGGCCTCGGCCTCGCACGCGGCCCGCGGCTTGGCCGGCGAGCTGCTGGCCCGGCGGGGCGTCACCGGCGTCCGGGTCGAGCGGGAGCGCTTGCGTCGCGGCTGGGGACCGCCCCGAGTTTGGCAAGGGGGACGTCCCCTGGAAGGGTGCGACCTGAGCCTGTCGCACCACGGGCGCTGGGTGGCCGCCGCCGTCTGGGTCCAAACGCCAAGGGGGACATAATGTCGCAATTTCGCCGGGATCCGATTTCGGGCCGCTGGGTGATCATCGCCGACGAGCGCGGCAAGCGCCCGCACGACTTCGACGCCTTCCCGCGCCAGGCGCACAACCTGGAGGACTGCCCCTTTTGTCCCGGCAACGAGGCCGGCACGCCCCCCGAGGTGTACGCGGTCCGTCCCGAGGGGCCGGCCGACGGGCCCGGCTGGCAGGTGCGGGTCGTGCCCAACAAGTTCCCGGCGGTGGCGCCGCTGGACGGGCGCCTGGAGTGCAGGCAGGACGGGCTGTTGGTCCACATGGACGGCGCCGGCGCGCACGAGGTCGTGATCGAGTCCCCCGAACACGCCCAACGGCTGGGCGACGCGCCGCTCGAGCACATCGAGCGCGTGCTCGACGCCTACGCCGCGCGTATGAGCGCGCTCTACCGGGACGAGCGCGTGGCCTACGTGCAGCTGTTCAAGAACAAGGGCTCCGAGGCCGGCGCCTCGCTGTCGCACACGCACTCGCAGATCGTGGCCCTGCCGCTGGTCCCGCACGGGGTGCAGGTCGAGCTGGACGCCGTGCACGCCCATCACCGCCGCACGAACCGTTGCCTGTTCTGCGACCTGATCGCCCAGGAGCTGGACGACGGCGCGCGCGTGATCGAGCGGGATGAGGCGTTCGTCACGCTGGCGCCGTTCGCCTCGCGCTTCCCGTTCGAGGTGCACATCCTGCCGCGCGCGCACGAGCCCGACTTCGCGGTCCTGAGGGCCTCAACGCGCACGGCGTTCGCGCGCGCGCTCAAACGGGCCTTTCAGCGCCTGGACGCCACGCTGCACAACGTGCCGCACAACTTCGTGCTGCACACCCGCCCGCACGCCATGACGGCGTCGCGCCGCAACGAACCGCACTTCCACTGGCACCTGGAGATCCTGCCGCGCCTGACCACGCAGGCGGGCTTCGAGTGGGGCACGGACGTGTTCATCAACCCCACCCCGCCCGAGGCCGCGGCCGCCTACCTGCGCCGGGTCGAACTGGGCGCGCCGCAGCCGGTGTAGTGCAGAGCCAAGGCGATCTTATCGATCACCGCATGAGTACGTGGGCCCAAAGTTCTCAGCTTGACCCGTGCCGCGATCGTTGCTTGACGCTTCTCTCGCGTTCCAGCGCGGCCAGGAAGTCGTCGTCGTCGCTGAGCACCGCGTCCGCCCGCTCGCGGGAACGGCCCCGCGCGCTACGCGCGTCGGCTGGACGGCATGGTTATGCGGCATTTACCTGGACGACTTCGCTGTGGAAATGAGGTTCCGGGATAGGATCTCCGTGTTCCTTCATCCCATCCAAGTGAAACTCAATGGCCTCCCGGATTAGCTTCAGCGCTTCCTCCCGGGTCTCCCCCACGGAGACGCAACCTGGGAGGTCGGGGACGTAGGCGCCCCAGCTCTCGGGGCCTTCTTCGAGAATGACTACATATTGCATAAATTCACCTACTTCTTAAGTCCAGCCTGCTTCAGGGCGTTGTTCAATGTGCCCGGCGGCATATCTACATTGGGCTTCCCGGATACGGTAACAGTTCCCGATTTTACCGGATGCCGAAACTGGCGGTGACTTCCCCGCCGACGGGCTTGATACCAGCCGT
>CAZNGF010000074.1:0-11486 GCA_964572855.1 uncultured Thermotogae bacterium
AGGTCTGCCCCTGCGAGCGCGAGGTGGGCGCGTGCGCGGCCAAGTAGCGCGCGGCTCGTCGTTCAGAAGCGTCCGGACGAGATCGGCGCCCGGCTCCCAGTTGCCGCGCGCTTCGCGTCCCGACTCGAGCGCCGCCGGCAGCCGCTCGAACGCGCCCTCCAGCAACGCGACCAGGTCGACCGGGTGGCGCCAGGCGTTGGACTCCTCCATGCGGTCGGCGAGCGCCAGCCCGCGCACGAGGCTGCCCAGCACGAGGTCGGCGTCGTTCCAATCGACGTGGTCCAGCGCCTCGAGCGCCTTGTTGACGAAGTCGAGCGCGCGTGGTGCCAGTGGCAGGTCAGCACGCCATCTTGAAGACTCCCCTGGCTCAGCGGGAAGCCCATGTGCGGGCAGCGGTTATCCACCGCGTAAAGCTTTTCCTGGTGGAAGAAGACGGCCACGTTGTGACCCGCACCCGAGGCGGTGGCGCAGCACGTCGAGCGCAGGTCTTCCAGCGTGCCGACGTTGATCCAGTTCCCTTCATTCATCGCGCATCTCCTTGCTTTTCCACAGGCTCGACAAATTCTCGATTCGTTCCCAGCCTTCGCCCGCGCGCACTTTCTCGACTCGCAACTCCGTAAAGAACGCATCGAGCACGGCCGCGCGTTCCATGCGCAGCGGCGGAGAGCAGTAATCCTCTTCCTCCCAGACGGCCTCGCCATTTGAGGCAAGGCGGGCGTGGGCCAAGCTGTGATGGAGGGTATTGCCGAAGGGACGCATCGGCTTGATTTCGCCGGCATCGATCATGGCCTTGAGCGCGACCAGCTTTTCGTCCATCGGCTTGGCCCGCACGAGGTAGTGGGCCACGGCGCTTCCTTTCTCGTTGGGGAAGGGGGAGGCCGAGGCACGCGGGTCGGCCCTCGACCTCCCGCGGCGTCAGCGCCGGTGGTTGTCGATCAGCCCAAAGGTCTCGCCGTACGTGAGCGAGCGCACGTGGTCGTCGCCCAGGAAATCGCGCGGAAAGCCTCTTTGAAACTCGCTCACGGCGTCCAGCTTTTCCAGTTGTTCGGAAGATAGCTCGAACTCGAGGCAACCCAAATTGTCGACCATCTGCTGCTCGGAGCGCGCGCCCACGATCGGGATGATCTGGGCCTCGTGCTGCTGGGCGCGCACCCAGTTGATCGCGACCTGCGCCGGGCTGCGGCCGAACTCCTCGGCGTACTGCATCACGAGCTCGGCGGCGTTGAGCGTCTTGGGGCCGGCTTTCTCAAAGCGCTTGGGCTCGTCCGATTCCACGTTGTATTTGCCCGTCAGACCGCCGGAGTTGAGTATCCCCCAGGGCGTAACCGCCAGGTCGAGTGCCTTGGCCATCGGGAGCTGTTCGCGCTCGGGGTCGCGCGAGAGCAGGCTGTAGGGCAGTTGCAGCGCGGCGAAGCGTGGCCAGCCACGCAGCTCGGCCAGCGCGGTGCCGTAACTCACGGCCCAGGCGGGCGAGTCGGACATGCCGACGTAGTGGACCTTGCCGGCGCGCACCAGGTCGTCGAGCGCGCGCAATACCTCGTCCACCGGGGTGGTCTCGTCCCACATGTGCAGCCAGAGCAGGTCGATATAGTCCGTGTTCAAGCGCCGCAGGCTCTCCTCGACGGTGCGAAGCAGGTTCTTGCGGTGGTTGCCGCCCGCGTTGGGGTCCATCTGGTTGGCGCCGTTGGGGCGAAGCGTGTATTTGGTGGCCACGACGAAGTAGTCACGATCCTGTGCGACGAACTCGCCCACGAAGCGCTCGCTCGTCCCTTCCGTGTAGTTGCAGGCCGTGTCGATGAAGTTGCCGCCGGCCTCGGCGAATTGCTCGAAGATCTTGCGGCTCTCATCCTTCGAGGCGCCCCAGCCCCAGTCCTCGCCGAAGGTCATCGTGCCCAGGGCCAGCTCCGAGACGCGCAAGCCGCTTTGGCCCAACAGTTTGTAACGCATGGTGATCCTCCCAGTGGTTTAAGTTTGGATTGCCGGCACGCCTTCCTGGCGCGCCTTCGTGCGCTCGTACGGCTTGAACAGGACCCAGAACAACAGCGTCGAAGCCAAGTAGAGGAAGGCCATCACGAAAAACGGCGTGCGGAAATCGCCGAGCCCCATGAGCCGGGCGCCCAGGAAGCCGGAGAGCGCCACTGCCCCCTGGCCCAACGCGGCCTGGAAGCCCGTGGCCGTGGCCCGCTCGCCGGGGTGGAGCAGCTCCATGCTGAAGGCCTCGTACACGGGATCGGCCATGTTGAACAGCGTCGTGCGCAACGCGTAGGCCGCCCCGGCCAGCGAGACCACGGCCGCCGGCTCGGCCAGGCTCGGCGCAAAGCCGATCAGGAGCACGAACGGCACGGCCAGGAACCGGGAGGCGAACACCGTGGTCACCTTGCCCCAGCGCGCCGCGGCAAACGGGATCAGCAGCGTGGCCAGCGCCAGGAACAGCGAGCCGGCGGCAAACGTCGAGCCGATCTCGCCCTCGTGGGCGTGGACACCCTCGTGAAAGAACACGTTGAACAGCGGCACGACCAAGCCCGCGCCCAGGCTGATGAGGCCGTTGACCAGCAAAAGCCTCCAAATGACCGCCGGAGTGCGCACGTTGGCCAGCAGCCCGCGCACGCCGCGCGCCGGTGCTTGCCCGACGTTTTGGTCGGGACGTGCGTGGGACCGCAACAACAACGCTGGAATGAGCGAGAGAAACCACCACGAGATCCCGATGAAGGTCGCCCCACGGTAGGCCGTCACGGTGTCGATCGCGAACTGGCCGGCAGCCCAGAGCGGCAGGAAGCCCGCGATCAGGCTCCCGCCGCTTACGGCCAGCGTGCGCAGCCCACCGGCCACGCTGAACAGGTGTACGCGCTCGCGGCGTGCACTGTTTTCGGCCATGAAGGCCGGCTCGGTGACGTGGTGCAGCGAGCCAAACAGCGCGCTGACCGCCGGCGAGACGAGCAGGACGACCGGGTTCACGCTCAGGATCTGGATCAAAGCCATGAGCGCGCCGCCCCCGTCGCCCAGGATAAAGCCGGCCTTGCGCCCGATGCGGTCCGAGAGCCGCCCCATGGGCACGGCCGCGATCGCCCCGGCCGCGCCGCGCACGGCCAGCCGCAGGCCGATGAACTCGATCCCGAAGCCGACCTCGAGCAGGTAGAGGTTGAATAACACCTCCCAGGTCCCGTGGATCAGGTCCATCCCGATGACGTGCAGCAGGTAGAGGCGGGCGTTGCGGCTGAAGCGGCGCAGGTGGTCCCAGTACGATCGCGGGCCGATCGCTTGCATCGCGTGCATGTCGTCCCCTCAGCGCGGGCACGGACTGTGACAGGGGCGCGGGCCGTAGTGGGCGCGCAGGCGGCATCCCAGCTCGATGAGCCCGTCGGCCAGGCGCAAGCCCAGTGGCCGAAAGCGCGTCCGTGCGGGGACCGCCAGGCGGGCGCGTTGCCGTGCCAGCTCGTGTCGACGCGCGCGGCTCAGCTCGATCCATTCGTTGGGGTTGGGCTGTAGCATGAGCAACCTCCTTGGCGTTTGAGACCGTTTGAAACACGGATTCTGACGCTTGCATCGGCAGTATAGCAGGTTTAAAAAACTTTGTCAAGTATTTAGTTTATAAAATTTGCAAAGCGCTTCCCGTCGGATACAATCGCCCCGAGTGATGCCATGAACGAATCCACCGCGACGCAACAGATGCCGGAGACGCGACGCAAGGTGCTGGAGCTGCTCAAGCGCGAGGGCCCGATGAAGGCCGACGAGCTCGGCCGCGCGCTCAACATCACGGCTATGGGCGTGCGCCAGCATCTGGTGGCGCTGGAGCGCGACGGCCTGGTAGCCTATACGACGGAGAAACAGGCGCTGGGCCGGCCCAGCTACCGCTACGAGCTCACCGAGCGCGGCGACGAGCTCTTCCCGCGCAGCTACCCGCAACTGGCCAACAACCTGCTGGAGGCCGCGCGCGTGGCCTTCGGCGACGAGGGCGTGGACGCGATCTTCTCCGCCCGCAACGACCAATTAGCCTCCGTCTACGAGGGCCGCTGCGCGGGCAAGGCGCTGGCCGGCAAGGTGGCCGAGCTGGCCGCGCTCCGCACCGAAGAGGGCTATATGGCCGACTGGGAACGGCAGGACGACGACACGTTCCTGCTGCGCGAGCACAACTGCGCCATCTGCCAGGTGGCCAAGCGCTGCATGCGGGCCTGTACATTCGAGCTGGAGCTGTTTCAGCGCACGCTGCCCGAGGCCGAGGTCACGCGCCAGACCCACATCATGCAGGGTGCTCGCACCTGCACCTACGTCATCCGCCGCCGGGGGTAACCCCCCCCGTCGCTCCAGTCCTCCCCTGTGACGGGTTGCCGCCAGCGCGGTTTTCGACGATAGTGGCTTTCAACGCCCAGCCGGGCTCGGTCATGGGAGGGCCTCAGATGCCACGTAACGTCCGCATTGGATTGGTCGGCACCGGGTTCGGCCGCCGCGTCATGCTGCCGGCATTCGCCGCGTGCGACGGCGCCGAGTTGGCCGCCGTCTGCAGCGGGCGGCGCGGGAACGCCGAGGCGACCGCGAAACTGTTCGACATCCCCGGCATCTACGACGACTACGAGGCCATGCTCGAGCACGAAAAGCTGGATTTGGTCGCGATCACGACCCCGCCTCACCTGCACTGGCCCATGACCCGCGCGGCGGCCGAACGGGGCGTCCACGTGCTGTGCGAGAAGCCCACGGCGCTCGACGTGACCGAAGCGCGCCACATGCGCGACGCAGCCGTGCAGGCCGGCATCCTACACCTGATCGACCACGAGCTTCGCTTCCACCCCACGCTCGTCCAACTCAAGGCGCTGATCGGGGAGGGATACCTGGGACCGCCCGAGTCCGTGAGCTTTTCCGTCCAGTGGCGCTACCCGCTTGTGCTGAACCGCCCCTGGAATTGGTGGTTCGACGCCGACAAGGGCGGCGGATTGCTGGGCGCGCTGGGATCGCACCAGATCGATCTGGTCCGCTGGGCCTTCGACACGGAGTTCCGTCGCGTCAACGGCTTCGTGCACAGCTTCGTCAAGGAGCGCCCGCTGCCCGATTCCAAAGAGACCCGGCCCGTCACCAGCGACAACTTCTGCGCCTTCACCGCCAAGCTGGCCAACGGTGCCTACGGCACGGTCACACTGGACGCCACGGCGCGCGTGCTCTCGGAGCGCAACCGCTGGACGATCGCCTTCCACGGCCGCGACGGGTCGCTCGTCTTCGACGGGCGCGGGCGGCTCTGGGGCATGAAGGGCGAGGACAAGACCGAGCTCACGCAGCCCGCGCCGGAAGCCGACGTGCCCGGCCTGCCGGAAGGGGCTTTCCCGACGGGCTTTGCGTACTTCGCCAAGGCCATCGTGGACGCCCTGCGACGCGGCGAGCGCCAGGTAGCGGGGGCCGCCACCTTCGAGGACGGCGTGCGCGTCCAAGCCGCCCTCGATGCCGTGCGGGCCTCGCACCGCGAAGGGCGCTGGATCCGGCTCGACGGGGCACCCCGCCCGAGTTGACACTGCTGAAGTTTTAGCATTACACTCCCCCAATCTTCAAGCGATTCGATTTTGGAGGCGATCCAATGACCCCACGCACCTTTCTTTTGGCGTTGTTGTTGGCGCTCACGCTCGCACCCGCGGCGTGGGCGCAGGACGCCGCCGACGGGCTCGACCCCGGCGCGGTCGGCTTCGGCGGCCCCTGGGTCGGCTGGCTCGACCTCGACCTCGCCGAGCTGAACGAACCGCTGGCGGCCAACGGCTACGATGCTTTTCCGGACGGGATGCTCCTGTTCGGCGGCGGGGGCAGCGGCGGCAGCTTGAGCGGGCTGCGCTTCGGCGGCGGCGGGGGCGGCGGCGACGTCTCCACCCGTCGAGATGGCCGGATCGCACGCCTCTCGGTGGGCTATGGCGGCGTCTGGCTCGACTACGGGCTCGTGGGCACCGAGCGCTTCGACCTCTCCGTCGGCGCGATCCTGGGGGGCGGCGCGGCCGAGCTCGAACTCGTGCGCGGCTTGCCGCAGGATTTCGAGGACGCGATCGCCACCCCGATCACGACCAAAATGGAACGGGGCTTCTTCGCGGCGCAGCCCATGGCCGGCCTGTCGGTGGGCTTGAGCCCGTGGCTCTCGCTGCGCGTTAGCGGCGGCTACCTGGTCACCTTCGGCTCGGGCTGGACCGTCGAAGGGCAGGAATTCAACGGCCCGCCGGCCCCATTCGCGGGCTGGACCGTTCAGGTCGGCCTGGCGTTCGGGGGGCGCAGCGCGGACGACGAGGACGACGAGTAGGCGGCGGCTCCAAAGGCGCGCGCCCTGGCGCGAGCGGGGCGAGCTGATAAGGTAAGCGTATGGACGCTCCCCTGCGGCTCACCAGCCCCCGCGACCTCAAGGCCCTGCTCGACGCCCACGGGATCCAGCTCGACGGCAAGCTGGGCCAGAACTTCCTTTGTAACACGCACGCCGTCGAACGCATCGCCGCCGAGGCCGAGGGCGCGCCGACCGTGATCGAGATCGGTGCCGGCGTGGGCACGCTCACGGTGGCCCTGGCCGAGCGTGCGCGCCGCGTGCTCGCCGTCGAGATCGATCGCCGGCTCATTCCGGCCCTGAAATCCCAGACCGCCCGCTTCGAGCACGTATCGGTGCGCCACGGCGACGCGCTCGAGCTCGACTTCCCCGCCCTGGCCGCCGAGCACGGCCCGCTGGTCGTGATGGGCAACCTGCCCTACCAGATCACCTCGCCCCTGCTGGACCGGGTCGTAAGCGCGCGGGGCGCGATCGTGCGCGGGGTGTTCATGGTGCAGCGCGAGCTGGCCGACAAGGTGCTGGCCCCGGTGGGTAGCGGCAAGGGCAACGCGCTCGGGGTGCGGCTGCAGGCGTTTGCCGAGGTGCGGCCGCTGTTCCGCGTGCCGCGCACGGTGTTCTTCCCCCGGCCCCAGGTCGACTCGACAGTGTTTCAGCTGGAGGTCGCCCGGTTGCCGCGCTTTCGCGCCGACGAAGAACCCTTCTTTCGGGTCGTGCGCGCGGCCTTCAACCTGCGACGCAAGACCATCAAGCAGGCACTCATCCAGTCGCCGTTCTCGGGGCTCAGCGCCGAGCGGGCCGAGACGGCGCTCGCTGCCGCCGGGGTCGAGCGCAAGCGCCGCGGCGAGACGCTCAGCCTGGACGAGTTCGACCGGATCGCGCTGCAGCTGGCCTAGCGACTCGGCGCGGGGCGGCGGCGCGCGATGTCGAGGCACGAGACCGCGAACAAGAGCAGCATGATCACCGCCGAGACGATGCACCAGTTGCAGAGCGCGTGGATCACGAAGAACTCAAGGAAGGTCAGGTACGCCGAGAACAGCACGCCCACCAGCGAGGCGCCGAAGATGAGCAGGCTGGCCGTCTCGCGCCCCGTCTCCCCCAGGCGGTGCCACAGCGCGCTCAGCAACAGCGTGGCCGCGTAAGCCGCCAGCCCCAGGAGCGGGATCGGGATCGGCCCCAGCCAGGCGTAGGGGCTGGCCGCGACGGCGTCGCAGTCGCTGCTCCCGCCCAGACAGGCCACCGACGCCTCGCCCAGGTAGGCATAGGCCAAGTACGCGGACACGCCCAGCCCCACGAGCGAAAGCAGCGCGATCGCCAGCATGCGCCCCCGTCCGCTCATTGACTCAGCTCCGCCCGGATGCGGCTGTGGAACACGCCGTAGGGCTGGTTGCCCTCGATGACCGCGTCGTTGACGAAGAACTGCGGCGTGCCGTTCACGCCGCGCCGGCGCGCCTCGTTCGTGCTCTCGCGCACGAGCGAGGCGTAACGCCCCCCGTCGACGCAGGCGTTAAAGGCGCCGGTGTCGATCGTGCCCAGTTGCACGGCGTACTGCTTCAGGTTGGCCTTGGTGAAGCCGGCCGCCTGGCGCTGGTACAGGAGGTCGTGGTAGCCCCAGAACTCGCCCTGCTCGTGGGCGCACTGGGCCGCCTCGGCGGCCAGCTGCGAGCCCTGACCGATGAAGGCCGCGTACTTGTAGACGAACTTCACCTGGTTCTGATCGATGAACTCGTGCAGGATGCGCTCGAAGGTCGTGCGCGCGAACGTGGCGCAGTGCGAGCAGAGGAAGTCCGAAAAGTTCTCGATCACGACGGGCGCGTTCGGGTCGCCCAGCGCGGGATACTCCTCGGCCAGCGCGTAGTCGTAGTCGCGCACGGTCGGGTTGTTGGCCGACCACCAGCTGAAGCCGATGAGCGCGACGCCGAGGACGACCGCGAGCCCAACGACCCACGGCAGCGTGTTGGAGCGCTTGGCCTGGGCCTGCCGTTTCCGCTGCGCCTGCTTTTTTCTCTTTTTGGACACCGTTCACCTCGCAACAATCTGGGAATTGGCGTCACTCTATGACGCGCGCCCCGCGGGGACCATGAGCTGTGTCATGTCCGCAACTGATCCGCATCGCTCAGGCGCCGAAGTCTCCCGATTCCCCGAGCGGCAGGGGCAACTCAGCCGTTCCCCTCGTGCAGGGCCGGGACGATCAGCACGGGGTGCCGGGTTTCCTCCATCACGGCGCGCGAGACGCTGCCCAGCGCGCGTACGCGCTCCAGCCCGTGCAGCCCCTCGAACCCGAGCACGATCAGGTCGACCTCGTGTTCATCGGCCAGCGCCAGGATCTCCTCCGGCGGGGAGCCGATGCGCCCGAGGATCTCGGCGGGCTCGACCCCGTGGGCCTGCAGCCCCTGAGCCGCTTCCTTGGCGATGGTGCGCGCCAGGCGCTCGGGCACGCTCGCGCGCTCGGCGCCGTCCCGGTGCGCGGGCGACACGTGACAGACCAGCACGGACGCCCCCCACGCCCGGGCCAGCCGGCCCGCCGTCTCGACCACGTGTGCGGCGATCGGATCTTGATCCACTGCGACCAGCAATCGTTTCATCGGGTCCCTCCTTGGCGGCCATTTTATGGACCGAACCCGCGGCCACCATGACCCGGATCATGGCGCCCGACCGGGCCGATGGCCGGAGTCCGGCACGGCTTCAACGCTCTGTGGGAGCCGAATATGACGTTTGACAACGCCAAAAGCGACAGGTATAGTGGCCCGAAAGAAAAGAGGCATGATTCTATGGCGAAAAAGCGCGTGTATGAAGCCGCAAAGGAATTGGGCATCCCCGCCAAGGAGCTGATCAGCCGGCTGCAAGAGGTGGGGCTTGAGAAGAAGAGCAACTTCAGCACCCTGGAAGACGACGAGATCGACGTGATCGCCGAGCTGTTCGACGCCGAGGGGAGCACCCCGAGCGAGGCGCCGGCCGCCGAGCAAGAGGCGGCCAGAGCGGTCCCGCCCGCCCCCCGAGCCGAGACAGCCACGGCCACCGAGCCGGCCCCGCAAACGGCGCCGGCTGGATCGGCCCCGAAGGCGACCAACGGCGCCCGCCCGCAAGGCACCCTGGCGCGCCCGCCCATCGTGACCGTGCTGGGGCACGTGGACCACGGCAAGACTACGCTGCTGGACACGATCCGCAAGGCCAAGGTCGCCGCCGGCGAGGCCGGGGGCATCACCCAGAGCATCGGCGCCTACCGCGTCGACCACAACGGCCGCCTCATCACCTTCATCGACACGCCGGGCCACGCCGCCTTCACGCAGATGCGCGCCCGCGGCGCCAAGGTCACCGACATCGTCGTGCTGGTGGTGGCCGCCGACGACGGCGTCATGGCCCAGACCGAGGAGGCCATCAACCACGCCACCGCCGCCGGGGTCCCGATCATCGTGGCCATCAACAAGGTCGACAAGGCCCCGACCCGGGTGGACCGCGTCAAGGAACAGTTGGGCCAACACGACCTGCTGCCCGAAGACTGGGGCGGGAGCACGATCACGGTGCCGATCTCGGCGCTGGAGGGCGACGGCATCGACGAGCTGCTCGAGATGATCCACCTCACCGCCGAGATGCAGGAGCTGCACGCCGACCCCGGCGGCGAGCTCAACGCCGTCGTGATCGAAAGCCACCTCGACCCGCAGATGGGCCCCGTGGCCGCCGTCGTGGTCAAAAACGGCACGCTCCGTAACCGCGACGTCGTCGTGGTCGGCAACGGCTGGGGGCGCGTGCGCGCGCTCATCGGCGAGGACGGAGGACGGCTCGAGGAAGCCGGCCCCGGCACGCCCGTGCAGATCTTGGGCCTGGACAAGGTGCCGGCCGCGGGCGCCACCCTGCAGGCCGTGGCCAAGGCCAGCGAGGCCAAGAAACTCGTGCAGAAACGAATGGACGACGAGCGCCAGCAGCGCATGGCCCCACAGCGCAAGAACATGGCCGACCTCATGAGCCAGATGCTGGAGCAGGGCAAGCTCCGCCTCGTGCTCAAGGCCGACTCGGCCGGCTGCCTGGAGGCCATGGAGGGCGAGCTCGGCAAGATCGAACTGCCCGACGTCTCCATCGAGGTGCTCCACACCGGCATCGGCCCCATCAGCGAGAGCGACGTCATGCTGGCCGCCTCCGACGACGAGAACGAGGCCGCGGTCATCGGCTTCCGGACCACCGTGGACAAGGGCGTGGCCGAGGCGGCGCAGCGCAGCGGCGTCACGCTGCGCACCTACCAGATCATCTACGACCTGACCCAGGACGTCGAACGCGCCCTCAAGCGCATGATCGAGCCCGAGTACCAGGACGTGAAGGTGGGCGAGCTCGAGGTGCGCAACACGTTCCCGATCCACAAGGTCGGCACCGTGGCGGGCTGTTTCGTGCGCGACGGGCTTGTCACGCGCAACACGACCGTGCGGGTCTACCGCGACGGCGTCGAACTGCACCACGGCCCGATCAAGAGCCTGAAGCGCTTCGAACAGGACGCGCGTCAGGTCGAGAAAGGCAAGGAGTGCGGCATCCTGCTGGAGAAGTTCAACGACATCGAGAAGGGTGACGTCTTCGAGGTCTACAAGACCGAGCGGGTCGAACCCTAGCCCCCGACGGCCGCGCGCCCCGCGATGAAGGTGGGACTGCTGACCGTGCGCCTGCGCCTGCACGCGCCGAACTCCCTGAAGGAAAAGCGTTCGCTGCTCAAGGGCTGGATCCATCAGTTCCACCGGCAGTTCAACCTGTCGGTGGCCGAGGTGGCCCAGCAGGACGACAAGCGGGCGGCCACGCTGGGCATGGCCGTCGTGGCCAACGACAGCGCGTTTTTGTATCACACGCTGGAGCGGGTGGCGCGCGCGTTCGAGCATTTGCCGGAGTGCAGCGTGGAAGAGACCCACATGGAGGTTATCTGATGTCGAAGGGACTGGAGAAGATCCGCGAGACCGTCAAACGCGAGTTGGCCGAGGTGCTGGCCGAGGCGCGCGACCCGCGCCTGAGCTTCCTCACGCTCATGGACCTCAAGCTCTCGCCGGACCTGCGCCACGCCACCGCCTTCATCAGCGTGCTGAACGAGGACGACGAAGCGCTCACGCTGCAGACGCTCCAGGAGCACAGCGGCCACTTCCGTTCCGAATTGGCCCAGCGCCTCAGGCTCAAGCGCACGCCCGAACTCAAGTTCGAGCTCGACGAGGTCGAAAAGCGCGCCCGCCACCTCGAATGGGTCCTG
>CAZNGF010000075.1:0-10565 GCA_964572855.1 uncultured Thermotogae bacterium
CGAGCTGAGCCTGCTGGAATCCGGCGAGCTGCGCCTGGAGACGCGCGGGATCGATCTGGCGGCGCTGACGGAAAAGCTGGTGCGGGCGTTCCAGCCGGGCGCCCAGGCCAAGGCCGTCTTGCTCGAGCTGGCTGCGGGTGAGCTGCCCGAACTCGAAGCGGACGCCGACCGGATCGCCCAGGTGCTGCGCAACCTGATCGGCAACGCCCTGCGCCACACGCCCGAGGGCGGAACGATCCGCGTCTCGCTCTCCGCGGCCGGGGGCGAGGTCGTGTGCGCCGTGTCCGATTCCGGCCCGGGCATCCCGCCGCCGCAGCGCGACAAGGTGTTCGAGCGCTTCTGGAAGGCCGACCAAGCGCGCGTGCGGGGCCACGGCGGCTCGGGGCTGGGCCTCTCGATCACCAAGCGCCTGGTCGAGGCCCACGGCGGCCGGCTCTGGGTGGAGAGCGCCGAGGGGCGGGGCAGCACGTTTTCGTTCAGCTTGCCGGTCCCCGGTTCGATGACATAGACTCTGGGGCCGGTTCGCGAGCCGACGCGCTGGCATCCCGGAAGGAGACCCGCGTTCGCTCGGCGCGAAACCCGCTTAGGGTTTGCGGGCTCCGGTGTTCCCCGCAGTTTAGTCCCCTTGGATTTGCGAAGCGAGCAAACTCATTGTGGAGGTCAAACACAAGGCGGTTTGCGGGAAAAGCGGCGCCACAACGCTCTCTTTGCCGCGCGCTTTCCAGACAACATGGGAGCCAGCAAAAGCGGCGCTTGGCCGCGATCCCGACCAACTTGCGGATGCAATTTCCTGGCGGCCACTGGGAAAAAATCCCCCGCAGCGGAGGTCAGCCGGCGGGGGCAAAACCCTGGTCCGCCCTCGGGATCGCGACCAAGCGCGATAAGGAGGTTCAGCTCTGTTGCGTTCGTCTTGGCTTCTCTCGCCAATCGTCTGCGTCCATTTTCCGGACGCGGGCTCGGGGCGCTGTAAGGTGTCTTACACAAGTGCCGTTCCGGGAGGCGGTGGCGACGCCGTGGGTTGAAAGGCGCTTTGAGGCCCCGTAGAGTGGCCCTAAGCCGTCCCTAAAGGAGCCACGCTCGCCCGGCGCCACCATGATCCCACAAAAGAACTTTCGCAATTACACGATTATCGGCCACATCGACCACGGCAAGTCCACGCTGGCCGACCGCATCCTGGAGCGGGCCGGCGCGGTGTCCAAGCGCGAGTTCCGCGACCAGTTCCTGGACTCGATGGACCTGGAGCGCGAGCGCGGCATCACCATCAAGGCCGCCACGGTGAGTTTCCCGTACACGGCCGAGGACGGGGAGACGTACCTGCTGAACCTGGTCGACTGCCCCGGCCACGTCGACTTCAGCTACGAGGTCTCCAAGAGCCTCAAGTCCGCCGAGGGCGCGCTCTTGATCGTGGACGCGGCCCAGGGCGTGCAGGCCCAGACGCTGGCCAACTTCCACCTGGCGCTGGAAGAAGACCTGCACATCATCCCCGTGCTGAACAAGATCGACCTGCCCGAGGCCGACCCCGACCGCGTCGCGCTCGAGCTCGAGGCCGAGCTGGGTCTGGCGGCCGAGGACGCGGTCTACATCAGCGCCAAGGCCGCCCGGGGCATCGACAAGGTGCTCGAGGCCCTGGTGCAGCGCGTCCCGCCGCCCCAGGGGGCGTCCGACGCCCCGCTGAGCGCGCTCATCTACGACGTGGGGTACGACCCGTTCAAGGGGGCCGTGCCCACGGTGCGCGTGTTCGAGGGCGAGCTCAAGGCGGGCGACCGCGTGCTGTTCATGGGGAAGGAAAACGAGTTTGAGGTCGAGTCCGTGGGCACGTTCGCGCCCAAGCCCGTCGAGGTGCCGAGCCTGCGCGCCGGGCAGATCGGCTTCCTCACCGCCCAGATCAAGGACATCCGCCAGGTCGGGCTGGGCGACACCGTCACGCACGCCGAGCGGCCCTGTGCCAAGCCGATCCCCGGCTACCGACCAGCCAAGCCCATGGTGTTCTGCGGTTTCTTCCTCACCGAGGAGGAACACTTCGCCGAGTTCCGCCAGGCGCTCGAGAAGCTCTCGGTCAACGACGCGTCGTTTTCGTTCGAGGAGGAGCACTCCGAGGCGCTGGGCCGGGGCTACCGCATCGGCTTCATGGGCTTGCTGCACCGCGACATCGTGCAGGAACGCCTGGAGCGCGAGTACGGGCTCGCCTTGATCGCGACCTCGCCCAGCGTCGAGTACCGCGTCACCCTGAAAAACGGCCAGGAGCGCCGCATCGACAACCCGAGCTGCGTGCCCACGCCCGGCGAGGTCGAAATAATCGAGGAGCCGTTCGTGGACGCCACGGTCATCACGCCCGAGCCCTACCTGGGCGGCGTGCTGGAGCTGTTGGAGAAGCGCCGCGGCGAGCACGTCGACATGCGCTTCATGAACGACGGGCGGGTGCAACTGCGCTACCGCGTGCCGCTGGCCGAGATCGCGCTCGAGTTCTACGACGGGCTCAAGGCGCGCTCTCAGGGGTATGCCTCCCTCGACTACGAACCCCTGGGCTACCGCGAGAGCGACCTGGTCAAGCTCGAGGTCTGGGTCAACGGCGAGCCGCTGGACGCGCTCTGCACGGTCGTGCATCGCGATCAAGCTTATCGTGCGGGCAAGCGGCTGGTCGAGCGGCTCAAGGACGAAATCCCGCAGGCTCAGTTCCCGATCCCGCTGCAGGCGGCGGTCGGGCGCCGCGTGCTCGCCCGCGAGACCGTGCCCGCGCTGCGCAAGGACGTGACCGCCAAGCTCTACGGCGGCGACGTCACGCGCAAGATGAAGCTGCTGGAAAAGCAAAAGGCCGGCAAAAAGCGCATGAAGCGGGTGGGCTCCGTTCAGATCCCGCAAGAGGCGTTCCTGGCGTTGCTGGACCGGTCTTGAGCGCCTGAGGGGCTTGTCAGCCCCCCCCCTGGATGGGCTAGCATGGACGATGGGGAAGGAGGCGGTTGACCCGCGTGGCGGGCGACCGTATACCTTGTAGGGAAATCGTTTCTAAGGAGGCGTGCGTCGATGAACCGATTCGGGATAGGCGTCGTCGTCATTCTCGTGATTGCGGTGGGGGTGTTCCTGTTCATGTCGCAACAGGAGGGCCCGCCGGAGCCAACCGAACAGCCCACGGCCGAGACCCCCGGCACCGAGTCCCCCGAGGAAACCGGGCAGCCCTCCGAAGCTGCGGGAGAGACCGAAACCCCGACGGAGACGGAACAGCCGTCCGAACCCGCCGAGGAATCCGAAACCGCCCAAACCGGGGAGCCCGAGGAAGAGCCAGCGGCGACCTCGGAGACCGAGCCGGGCGAGGCGCCATCCCAAAGCGCACTCACGGTCGACCGACTGCGGCAGTGGCCCGCCAACGGCTTCGTGACCACACAGGGCCTGGCCGTGTTTCAGGCGCTCGTGGCCAACGGGACCGACGCGGCCGTCTCCGAGGAGCTCACGCTGGCCATCGACGGCCGGTCCTGGGGCGAGCCGCGCAGCGTGCAGTTGGAGCCCGGCGCCTCGGCCACCGTGATCTTTTCGGCGCGCGGCTTCGAGGGGCTCGAAGCGGGCGAGCACAACGTGAGCCTGGGGGGCCAGAGCGCGACGCTGACGCTGGTGCAACCGGCCACCTCGCCCGAGCGGCCCGGCGAGATCCCGCCCAACCCCAAGGTGCTGAGCGCGGAGTCCGGCCTGACCGAGCCGGGCATCCCGGGCGGCAAGCTGGTTTCCTCCGGCCTCAACGGCCCCAAGACGCTCAACGCGCTGGTGGCCCAGGAGACGAGCTCGACCAACCTCACGACGCTCATGGGCGCGGGGCTGGTCGAGGTCAACCCCAGCACGTTTGAGATCGAGCCCGCGCTGGCCACGCACTGGGAGACGTCCGCGGACCGGACCGAGCTCACCTTCCACCTGCGCCGCGGGGTCAAGTTCTCCGACGGGGAGCCGTTCACGGCCGACGACGTCATGTTCACCTACAACGACCTCATCTTCAACGACGACGTCATCACGGACTCGCGCGACGTGCTCATGGTCGCCGGCGAGCCGGTGCAGTTCGAGAAGGTTGACGACTACACGGTCAAGGTCATCACGCCCGAGCCGTTCCGGCCGCTGCTGCGCGTACTGACGGGCTACATCTACCCCAAGCACAAGCTGGCCGACCAGGTGGCCAAGCTCAACCCCGGCGTGCGCGGCACGGCCCGCGGCGTCAAGGGCGCGCTCGACAACCACCGCGACGCCCTGGCCGAGCTGGCCCCGGACTTGGTGGGGGCCGCCGACGCCGCCTTCGAGCGGATGAACGCGGCCGCCGAGGCGCAGTCGGTCGAGGACGTGAACGCGGCCGCCGAGGCGATCCGCGGCGCCTACGACGCGCTGGTCGCCCTGCTGGACGACGAGGACGAAGCGCAAGTCGGCATCAAGTCCGACCTCGAGGGCGCCCTGAGCGCGCTGGAACCCATCGGCGACCACGCCGAGGCGGGCCAATGGGAGGGCGTGGCGCCCGGCAACTTCAACCAGACCTGGACCGCCGACGTCCCGGCCAGCGCCTTTGCCGGGCTGGGCCCGTACCGGTTCGTGCGCTACGACGTGGACCAGCAGGTGATCCTGGAGCGCAACCCCTACTTCTGGAAGGTCGACGAAAACGGCGTCCAACTCCCCTATCTGGACCAACTGGTCTCGCTCGTGGTCGAGAACAGCGACGTGGCCTTCCTCAAGTTCCGCACCGGCGAGACCGACACCTACGGCGCGCGCGCCGAGGACTGGCCCAGCCTGATGGAGGGCGTCTCCCAGCAGGACTGCCGCCAGGTCGAAAAGGGCCAGGTTTGCACCAACGAGGCGGAAGGCTGGGAGCTCATGCGCGGCGGGCCGACCTTCGGCACGACCTTCGTGACGCTGAACCAGGACGCCTCCGATCTCGCCCTGCGCGCGGTGTTCCGCGACGCCCGCTTTCGCCAGGCCGTGGCCCATACCTTCGACAAGGGCTCGATGATCGAAAACGTCCTCAACGGGCTGGGTGTGCCCCAGTGGAGCCCGGTGAGCGAGCCCTCCCCGTTCTACGACGAGGAGGCCGTGGCCGCCTTCCCCTACGACCTGGAGCGCGCGCGCGCCATCCTGGACGATCTTCACCTGGTCGACACCGACGGGGACGACACCCGCAACATCACGGACCGGTTTCTGAGCGACGCGGGCGTCGAGCTGGAATCCCTGCCGGAGGAGCGGCGCGCCGAGGACGACCGCGAGCTGTCGATCAACTACGTGACCGCCAGCGGCTCGACCACCTTCGAGAAGCTCTCGAACCTGATCGTGAGCGACTGGAAGCAGGTCGGCTTCGAGGTGAACTTCCGCCCCGTCGACTTTAACTCGCTGGTGACCGACCTGTTGGGCGGCAACTACGAGGCCGTCATGATCTCGTTCACCGGCGGCGTCGAGCCCAGCAACGGCAAGAACATCTGGAAGAGCGACGGCGGGCTGCACTTCTGGCGCTATTCGGCCAAGGACACCCCGCCCGAGTGGGAAAAGCGCGTGGACGAGCTGTTCGACCTGGCCGACGTCACCTTCGACACAGCACAGGTGCAGGAGTATTTTAGCGAGTTCCAGCGGCTCGTCTCCGAGAACCTGCCGCTGATCTACACCGTGAACAACCAGTTCATCTACGCCTCCCGGGCCAGTTGGGGCAACAACGACCACTTCCAGGCGATCACGGGCAACGCGCCCACGAGCTACGCGTTCTCGGAAATGTTGTGGTGGAAGGACGAGGCGCGTCGCGCCGAGGTCGAGGAGGTTGAGCCGCAAGGCTGAGCGAAGCGCGCCGGGGGCTCTTTCGGGCCCCCGGCATTCGGCGGGTGATCCGCGCTGCCGATTGACGCGCGCGGCGGGACGTGTCTATACTGCCCCGAGCAGCCGAATCCCAAAGGGGGAACCCGATGAACCGATTTGCCGTCGGCGTGGTCGTCATCCTCGCGGTGGCCCTGGGGGTGTTCCTGTTCGTCTCCCAGCAGTCGCCGCCTCCAAGCGAAGCGCCACCGGAGTCCGGCGAGGCCGACCCCGCTGCGCCCGGGGGCGAGGGACCCTCGTCTGCCCCGGATGCGCCCGAGGACCCCGGCGCCGACCCGGGAACCACGGCCGCGCCCTTGCGCGTCACGGCCGTGACGCTTTTCCCCCCCAACGGGATGGTCGCGCTGGGCGGCGAGCTACGCCTGCAGGCCACGGTCGCCAACGCGGGGGACGAGGCCCTGACGCAGGAGGTCGCGGTCGTTGCCGGAGGGGCGGGCTTGGGCGAGCCGCAAGCGGTCGCGCTCGACCCCGGCGCCTCCCGCACGCTCACGTTCGTCCTCGACGACCTGGGCGCGCTCGGCGAAGGGGCGCACACGCTCAGCGTGGCCGGGCGCGAGATCGCGCTCACCGTGGTGGCACCGGCCACCTCGAGCGACCGGCCCGGCCAGTTGCCCCCCGACCCCAAGGTGCTCGGGGCGGGCTACGGGCTGCACGAAACCGGGCTCCCCGGCGGCAAGATCGCGCTGGCCCAGCTCTCGGGACCCAAGACGCTCAACGGGATCGTGGCCCAGGAGACCAGCTCCACCGACGTGACCAACCTGCTGCAGTGGGGCCTGGTCGAGGAGAACCCGGCCACCTTCGAGATCGAGCCCGCGCTGGCGGCGCACTGGGAGTTTTCCGAGGACCAGCGCACGATCACGTTCTATCTGCGGCGCGGGGTCAAGTTCTCCGACGGCGAGCCGTTCACGGCCGAGGACGTCGCCTTCACCTTCAACGACCTGCTGTTCAACGACGACGTCATCACCGACGCGCGCGACCCGCTCACCGTGGCCGGCGAGCCCGTGCGGGTCGAGATGGTCGACGAGTACACCGTGACGGTCACCGCCAAGGAGCCGTTCCGCCCGCTGCTGCGGGCCATGGCGGTGGACGCGCGCATCTATCCCGAGCACAAGCTGGCGGACAAGGTGGCCAAGCTCAACCCCGGCGCGCGCGGCGCGCTGCGGGGCGTACGGGGGGCGGTGGACAACCACCGCGAGGCCCTTGCGGAGCTGGCCCCCGAGTTGGTCGGGGCGGTGGACGCCGCCCTGGAAGGACTTGCCGACGCCATCGAGGCCCAGGACGCCGCGGCGGCCGAGGCCGCCGCGGGGACGGCTTCGGTCGAGGTGACCGACCTGATCACGATTCTGGACGCGGAGGACGAAGCCCAGGCCGAGGTCGAGGCGGCGCTCTCAGCCGTCCTGCCCGACCTGGAGGCCGTAGGCGGCTACGCGGCGCAGGGCAAGTGGGAGGGCGTCCCGCGCGGGACCTTCAATCAGACCTGGACGGTCAACACGCCCGCCGACGAGATCGTCGGACTGGGCCCCTACAGGTTCGTGCGCTACGACGTGGATCAGCAGGTCATTCTGGAGCGCAACCCGCATTACTGGAAGGTCGACGCCAACGGCGTCCAACTGCCGTATGCCGACCAGTTGGCCCTGCTGGTGGCCGAAAACCAGGACGTGGCCTACCTCAAATTCAACACCGGCGAAATCGACACCTACGCCCCGCGGCCCGAGGACTGGCCGCTGTTGATGGAGGGCGTGCCACAGGACGACTGCGCCCAGCGCGGGGACAAGCTCGTCTGCCTCAACCAGGCGAAGGGCTGGGAGCTGCTGCGCGGCGGGCCGCTGTTCGGGACGCTTTTTCTCGTGCTGAACCAGGATATCGATGACCCCGTCTTGCGCGCCGTGTACCGCAACCTCGACTTCCGCCGGGCGCTGGCGCACGCGATCGATAAGGGCTCGATCATCGACAACATCTACAACGGGCTGGCGGTCTCGCAGTGGAGCCCGGTGAGCGTGCCCTCGCCCTTCTACGACGACACCGAGTCGTTTGCGACCTACGCCTTCGACCTCGAGCGCGCGCGCGCTTTGCTGGACGGGCTGGGGCTCACCGACAGCGACGGCGACGGCGTGCGCAACGTGCGCGACGCCTTCCTGGAAGCGGCGGACGTGGCCCTGGAGGGCCTGCCGGCCGAGGCCGACCGCGAGCTCGAGTTCCTGCTCTCGACCAACAGCGGCAACACGATCCGCGAAAAAACCTCGACCCTGATCGCCAGCGACCTGGGCCGGCTCGGGATCCGGGTCAACTTCAGGCCGCTGGACTTCAACTCGCTGGTGACGGACTTGCTGGGCTCCAAGTACGAGGCCGTGGTCATCGGCCTCACCGGCGGGGTCGAGCCCAACAGCGGCGCCAACATCTGGAAGACCGAGGGCGGCCTGCACTTCTGGCGCTTCTCGGCGGCGCAGAACCCGCCCGAGTGGGAAAAGCGCGTGGACGAGCTGTTCGAGCTGGCGGCCACGACCTTCGACACCGAAGCGGTTCAGGAATATTATCGCGAGTACCAGCGGCTCGTCTCGGAGCACCTGCCGCTCATCTACACCGTGAACCAGCAATACATCTACGCTTCCAAGGCGGCCCTGGCCAACACGCAAGGCTTTCAGGCCATCACCAACAACACGCCCACCGTGCTGGCCTTCGCCGAGGTGCTCTGGTGGACCGACGACGCGCGGCGCGCACAAGTCGAGGCCGTGGAGCCCCAGGGGTGATGCTATGCTAGGATTCGTGACGCGCCGATTGTTGAACATCATCCCGACGCTGCTGGTGATCTCGATGGTGTCCTACTTCGTGATCACGCTGGCGCCGGGGGATTTCCTCACCCGGCTCAAGTTCAACCCCCGGGTGGACCAGGAGACGCTGCTGGCCCAGGCTGAAAAGCTGGGGCTGGACAAGCCGGCTTGGCAGCGCTACTTCCTCTGGCTCGGGAACATCGTCACCAAGGGGGACTTCGGGTACTCGTTCGAGCACCACCGCCCGGTGTGGGACCTGTTCCTGGAGCGGCTGCCCAACACGCTGCTCATCACGATCCCCGTCTTCATCGTGAGCTGGCTGATCGCGATCCCCATCGGGGTCTTCTCCTCGACGCACCAGTATTCCTGGGGCGACAACTCGTTTACGTTCATCACGTTCCTGAGCCTGAGCATCCCCAACTTCTTCTTCGCGCTCGTGTTGATGTTCTTCATGGTCGAGGTGTTCGACGCCAAGTCGGTGGGCGGGCTGTTCACGCAGCAGTACATCGCCGCGCCCTGGAACTGGGCCAAGTTCGTGGACTACCTGCAGCACCTCTGGCCGCCGCTGTTGGTGATCTCGACGGCGGCCTCGGCCGCGCTTATCCGCTTCATGCGCGGCCAGATGCTGGACATATTGGGTTCGCAGTTCGTCCAGACCGCCCGGGCCAAGGGGCTCAAAGAGAAGCGAGTCATCTACAAGCACGCGCTGCGCAACGCCATCAACCCCATGATCACGATCTTCGGCCAAACGCTGCCCAACATCGTGACGGCCGGCATCATTACCTCGATCGTGTTCAACCTACCCACGGTGGAGCGGCTGTTCTGGAGCTCGCTGCAGATCCAGGACGAGTACCTGACCATGACCATCCTGATGTTCTTCGCGGTGCTGTTGATCGCCGGCAATTTCATCGCCGACATCGCCCTGGCTTTGGTGGACCCGCGCATCCGCTATGACTGACATCGACGCGCCCCGACAGGCATTCGAGCGGCAAACGCTGCGGCAGCTGATCTGGCACCGCTTCAAGCGCCATCGGCTGGGGATCATGGGCACGTCGATCGTGCTCGCGCTTGTCTTCCTGGCCGTGTTCGCGGACTTCCTGAGCCCGTACCACTACGGCACGGAGCACCGCGAGCTGGGCTACGCCCCGCCGACGCCGATCCACTTCTTTGACGAGAACGGCTTCAGCTTGCAGCCGTTCGTCTACGCCTACGAGAAAGAGCGCGACCCGCTTAGTCTCAAGCTGACCTATACCGAGGACCGCTCGCAGAAGTACCCCATCCGCTTCTTCGTGCAGGGGGACCCGTACGAGTTCCTGGGGCTGTTCGAGACCGACGTGCACTTGATCGGGCTGGGCACCCCGCGCTCGTCCGGCGCGCAGTTGTTCCTGTTGGGCTCGGACCAGTACGGGCGCGACCTGCTCTCGCGCGTGCTGATCGGCGGGCGCGTTTCGCTGGCCATCGGGCCGGTGGCGGTCACGGTCGCGCTGCTGCTGGGGATGCTGTTCGGGGGCTTGAGCGGCTTCTACGGCGGCACGGTGGACATGCTGATTCAGCGCGTGATCGAGGTGATCCAGTCGTTCCCGGGGTTGCCGCTGTTTTTGGCGCTGGCGGCGCTGTTGCCCCGGAACTGGTCGCCCACGTTGGTGTTCTTCGGCATCGTGTTGATCTTTTCGTTCATCGGCTGGACCGGGCTGGCGCGCATCCTGCGCGGCCAGATCCTGGCGCTGCGCGAGCAGGAGTTCGTGCTGGGGGCCAAGTCGATGGGCGCCTCGGACATGCGCATCATCTTCAAACACCTGTTGCCCAACACGATGTCGATCCTGGTGGTCAACGCCACGCTGGGCATCCCGGGGGCGATCCTGGGCGAGAGCGCGCTCTCGTTCCTGGGGCTGGGCATCCGCGACCCGATGTCGAGCTGGGGGTTGCTGCTCAACGACTTCCTGCAGAGCACGATCAGCAACCTCGTGTTCCACCCCTGGA
>CAZNGF010000076.1:0-10534 GCA_964572855.1 uncultured Thermotogae bacterium
GGGACACTACGCCCAACTGATCCAGCACATGTTGCCACAGGTCGAAATCGTCGTTGGGCTTATGTAATTGACCAAGGGCGACTTGACTTGATCCCTCCCCATCGGCTAGCTTAGCCCCCGGTTAGGGCATGACACTTACCGAGGGTCCGTTTGCAGGTGATGTGGGAGCCTGCGGGAAGCCTAGAGTCACGTTATAATGAAGACATACTAATTCCAGTTCCAGGTGGGAAGAATGAAGGCTAAGAATCCACAAGGTGAAGTTGTGGACGCGGACGAAATTGAGATTGTCAGCGAAGAAGAATACTGGAACAGGTATGAGCTTGCAGATGGAACTGTAGTCAAAGTGAAGCCGGTTGTGGTTAAGATTGTTCGCTTGCGTGATACCTATTCTCAAGATGGTTCGCCGGTCTATTTGGTTGAATCCAAGAATGTGATAGGGTCAGACTCTCCTGATGAACTAAAAAACCTATCAGACACCGAGGAGGTCGAAGACAATGGCTCTTAAGGAGCAACAGATACAGAAAGACCTCACAACCGAACATAAGGTGTGGGTAATTAGACCTTCACAACGGCGCCGACGGCGTTCGGTGCGTTTGGGAGGTTCCCTCGGTGATGTGGTGTTTAGCCTCGGAGATGAGGCCCTGGATCACAAAGTGAACACGACAAGGAATTCGGCGATGTTTAGCGAACCCAGAGTTTCATCCAGCGCAGAACCCATTTATGACCCCCTAGAGCTTATGAAGATGCCCTATGAGGAACGCAAAGAGATTCTCAAGTCAGTTTCCAAGTATGCGGAAGAACTGTATGCTTCTGACCCTCGGCTAACCGACTTGGAAGCTGCTGGACTTGAAGAGCTGTATGACGAAGCCTCGGAGAGGTGAGATATGGGTCGTAAACTTTGACCCTGTTGTGGGGGCCGAAATTGAAAAGAGTCGGCCAGCGTTGGTGATTAACGACCCTGCTATTGGCAGGCTCCCACTTCTTATCGTTGTCCCGATCACAGAGTGGGATGCTCGATATGCGCCCTTACCCCATATGGTGAGGATTCCACAGACACACACGAATGGCCTGTCAAAAGATTCCTCGGCTGATACATTCCAGGTAAAGTCAGTATCTAAGAATAGATTCGAACAAAAATTAGGACGCCTTGAGGTCAAGCAAGTGGAGAGAGTCGTTACCACCGTTGGTCTTTGTATTGGTTTGAAGCCTTAGCCCACCAAATCGGCATATCGCACATGCGGTCGCTCGATCCTGCCAAGCAACAACCCCAAGAGGTCTTCGCCGCTACGCTCGCTGAAACGCCATGAGAATTCAGCCAAGTAAGAATCTACTGACTACTGCAAAAGAAGCGTCAAGCAATGATCGTGACACTGGCCAAGCTTGCAGATTTTGGGCCAACGGACTTGTGCAGTGATCAATAGCCTTCCTATGAGGGATTGAAACTCGCTCAGCTGGCTCTCGTCGCCCTAACACCACCAGCCGTTCAAGAGGAAGCGTGCAAAGCACGGGGTTGGCCGGGTTGCACTGCGGGGGAGGAGTATATGCTATGATAGGGGTGGAGAATTGGGGTGAGTGTCAAGTTGTCTACGCAAATCGGCGTGCTGACCATCCACGGCATGGGCGAGCGGGCGCCGCACTTCGACGTCGATTTGCAGCGGCGGCTGCTGGCCGAGCTCGAGCTCGAGGTCAAGCGCGACCTGCGTTTCCAGACCATCTACTACCAGGATCTGATCCAGGGGTCGCAGGACGAGGTCTGGGAGCGGGCCCAGGCGCAGGAGGTCCACTGGCGCTGGCTGCGCCGCTTCTTGCTCTTCTACCTGAGCGACGCGGCCAGCTACGGCTTCCGGCCCGAGGCGGTCCAAAGCGCCTATCGGAAGATCCACCGGCTCATCGCCCGGAGCGTCGACCTGCTGCACGAGAACCTGGGCGGCGTCGACGGGCCGCTGGTCGTGTTCGCGCACTCGCTGGGTTGCCACATCGTCTCGAATTACATCTGGGACGCGCAGCGCGGCAAGGGCATCTGGAGCGAAGAAGCGCCGGCGCCGTTCCAGCGTTTCGACACGACGCGGCTGCTCTTTACGACGGGGTGCAACATCCCGTTGTTCGTGGCCGGCTTCCAAAACATCGAGGCCATCGACAGGCCCAACGCCCACTTCGAGTGGTTCAACTACTACGACCGCGACGACCCGCTCGGCTGGCCGCTGAAGCCCTTGAGTCAGGGCTTTCCCAACGCCTACGAACACGTCGTCACCGAGGACGTCGAGATCAGCGCCGGGCACATGCCGTGGCACAACCTCACGCCCTGGAGCCACGCGCACTACTGGCGCTCGCCTGCCTTCATCAAACCCGCCGCACACCGCATCGCGAGCCTGCACGCCCGGCTTTGAGGGCCAAGCGGTCGGCTTGATTTCGTTGTCATTCCATATGAGAATGTGTACGCTCACGCACGGTTTGGGAAGGGATCAGCGTGAAGGAGAAATTCGGTTTCCTGGGACGCGTGACGCTGCTCTACGTCGCGTTGAGCGTGGCCTGGATCGTTCTGACGGACCGCACGCTGGAATGGCTCGTGCACGACCCGCAATCCCTCACGGGGTTTCAAACGCTCAAGGGGCTCGCGTTCGTGGCCGGCAGCGCGCTTTTCCTGTTCTTCCTGCTGCAGCGGGCGCTCAGGAGGCACGCGCGGGCCAGCGAGGCGTTGCAGCAGAGCGAGCGCCGCTTTCACGAGCTGTTCGAGCACTCGCCCGTGGCGCTCTGGAGCCAGGATTTCTCGCGCGTCAAAGCGCACTTCGACGCGCTCGGGGCGGCGGGCGTCAGCGACTTCAGCCAACACTTCGACCGGCATCCCGAGCAAATCGATCGCTGTGCGAGCCTGATTGAGGTGCTGGACATGAACGCCGCCGCGCTCGACCTCTACGGCGCCGAGCGCAAGGACCAGCTCCGCGGCCGGGTGGATCAGTTCTTCACCGAGGAGACGCGCGCCCTGTTCCGCGACGAGCTGGTGGCCATCGCCGGGGGCGCGCGCCACTTCGAGGGCGAGGGGGTCAACCGCACGCTCGCGGGCGAGCGCATCCACGTGCACCTGACCTGGTCGGTGGCGCCGGGCTACGAGGACACCTGGGGCAAGGTCATTCTGTCGATCACCGACATCACCGAGCGCAAACGGGCCGAGGCGGCCCTGCGCGAGAGCGAGGCCAAGTTCCGCAGCCTGGCCGAGCACTCGCCCAGCATGATCTTCATCAACCAGGGCGGCCGCGTGGTCTATGCCAACGAGCAGTGCGAGCGGCTCATGGGGTATGCGCGCTCCGAGTTCTACGACCCCGGCTTCGATTTTCTCTCGCTGGTGGCGCCCGATTCGCGCGAGCAGGTGCGCTTGAACTTCGAGCGCCACGCGCGCGGCGAGGAGCTCCCCCCGCAGGACTACGCGCTGCTGACCAAGGACGGGCGGCGCATCGAGGCCATCCACACCACGCGGCTCATCCGCTACGAGGGCGAGCGGGCCATCCTGGGCATCGTCACGGACATCACCGAGCGCAAGCGCGTCGAGCGCCAGTTGGCCCACCTGGCCAGCCACGACCTGTTGACCAACCTCTACAACCGCCGCCGCTTCGAGGAGGAGCTGGAGCACACGCTGGCCCAGGCGCGCCGCTACGGCGTGCGCGGCGCGCTGCTCTGGATGGACCTGGACCAGTTCAAGCAGGTCAACGACTCGCTGGGCCACCAGGCCGGCGACGAGCTGCTGGTCGGGCTCGGCACCCTGTTGACCGAAGGGCTGAGGGACGCGGACGTGGCCGCCCGCTTCGGGCAGGGGGAGGACCCGTTCCTGGCGCGCCTGGGCGGGGACGAGTTCGCCGTGCTGCTGCCCCACACCGACGCGGCCGGCGCGCAGGAGGTCGCCGAGCGGCTGCTGGAGGCCGTCAAGCGCCACACGCTCAGCGCCAACGGCCAGCCCGTGCGCGTGACCACCAGCATCGGGGTCGCGCTCTTCCCGGAGCACGGCCTCACGCTGGAGGAACTGCTGTCGCGCGCGGACCAGGCGCTCTACCGGGCCAAAGAGGCCGGACGCAACTGCGCCCGGATCTACGCGCCCGACGAGGAACACAAGCGCCAGGGCGAGCCCGAGGTCGCCTGGGCGCAGCGCATCCGCAGCGGTCTGGAGGCCGATCGGTTCGAGCTGTACGCCCAGCCCATCCTCGAGCTGGCGACCGGGGTGGTCAACCGCTACGAGCTCCTGTTGCGCCTGCGCGGTGAAGCCGACCGATTGTACTTTCCCGGCGCCTTCCTGAGCGTGGCCGAGCGCTTCGGCCTGATGCAGGACCTGAACCGCTGGGTCGTGCGCCGCGCGGTGCGCATGCTGGCCTCGCTGCAGGGAGCGGCGGGTGGGGTCGTGCTCGAGGTGAACCTGTCGGGCAAGGCCTTCAACGACGACGTGCTGCTGGACCTGATCCGCGACGAGCTGGAAGCGTCCGGGGTCGCGCCCGAACGCCTCGTGTTCGAGATGACCGAGACGGCCGCCGTGGTGGACTTCTACCGCGCCCGGGCGTTCATCGCCCAGCTCAAGGCGCTGGGCTGCCGCTTCGCGCTGGACGACTTCGGGGTGGGCTTCTCCTCGTTCTACGCGCTCAAGCAGTTGCCCTTCGACTACCTCAAAATCGACGGCGGCTTCATCCAGAACCTGCACGCCGACCCCAACGACGAGCACCTCGTGCGGGCCATGGTCCAGGTGGCGCGCGGGCTGGGCAAACGCACCGTGGCCGAGTTCGTCGAGGACGAGGCCACGCTGGCGCGCCTGCGCGAGATCGGCGTGGACTTCGCACAGGGCTATTACATCGGCCGTCCCGCCCCGCTGGAGCGCTATTGCGAGCGTCCCCAATCCACGCCGCCATGCTGAAACCGTTTCGCGATCGCGCCTCGTTCGTCTATAATCCGTCGCAACCGACGTCTCCGCTTAACACGCGAAAGGGGTGTCTCACACGTGCATCATGGCTAGGGTGAAAGCCGGACTCTTGCTGGTTGTGTTCCTGTCCCTATCGGGATGTTCGTTCTTCTATCAGGATTACGAGGCCCGCATCTCGGGCCGGGTCGTCAACGCCACGGCAGGCGAGGCCGTGCGCGGCAGCCGCGTCTGGGTCCACGGGCTGAATTCGGGCTTTCAGACGTCGGTGCTCGCCGACGCCGGAGGGTACTTCAGCGTGGCCGTGCCGGCCGACCGCTACGAGCTCAAGGCGACCCGTAACGGGTACGCCACCAGCCACGTGATCGGCCTGCGGGCCTTGGACGGGCTTGCGACCCTGCAAATCGTGCAGCGGCCGCTGTTCAACCCGCGCTGGTCCAAGCGCCCGCCGGAGATCACGCTGACGGGCGTTTCGGACGGCGCTCGGCTCAACGGGCAGGTCAGCTACCGCGTCGACACCGAGGCCGACCACGACATCGACCTGATCTACGTCGCGATCGGCAAGACGCCGGGCGCCTCGTTCACCACGGGCCGGCGGCATGCGTTCTCCGAGACGCCCACCACCGGGGAGCAGCAAATCGACCCGGCCGACTACGGCGCCCGCGGCCCCACGACCTTCGAGGTCGTGGTCTACGACATGAACGGCAACCGCACGCACCTGATCCGCTACGTCACGGTCGAGCCCGAGCGCGGCGCGGTGCTGCCCCCCAGCGCGGTGAAGCCGATCGCGGTCACGCTGGGCAAGCAGATCCTGTTCTACGGCGGGGGGCCCGGCCCCGAGGCGGCCGTCGACGACACCAACCTCTACGTCGAGCTGAGCTGGGAGCCGTCCCCGACCGACGGCCTGTCCGGCTACCGCGTGGGCCGCAGCCTCGACGGCGAGAGCTTCGCACCGATCGCGACCGTGGGGCCCGAAGAGACCACGTTCACCGACGCGGGCGCCGGACTGCGCCCCGGCCAGACCGTCTATTACCGCGTGGCCGCCTTGCGCGGCGGGGACGTGAGCGCGTGGTCCGAAGAGGCCCAGACCACCCCGCTGCAAGCGTTCGACGTGCGCCTGCTGGGGCCCTCCGACGACGAGGAAGGGGTCTCGCGCCAGCCCGTCTTCCGCTGGCAGCCCACGCGCCGCGTGGGCAACCACCAGCTCTACGGCGCCATCCTGTGGGACACCGTGCTGGGCGAGCAGGGCTTCTGGATCACGCCCGACCCGCCCGAGTTCGGCTCCGATGTGCTGAGCTGGCGCTGGAACCAGGACGGGCGCTACGACGGCACGCCCTGGGCGCGGCTCCAGCCCGAGCGCGTCTACGAGTGGGAAGTGGCCTACGCGCTGGCGGTCGACGACCTGGAGGACCCGAGCGCGGTGTCGGTGGCGGCGAACCGACTGGGGATCGCGCACCCGAGCATCCCCATCGTGCCCATCGGCATCGAGGCCACGCACAACTTCACCTTTACCACCGGAAACTGAGGGGGCCCACGCATGCGACGATTGAAGACACAGACGGTCATGGGGCTTTCCCTGGCGCTGCTGCTGGCGCTGGTCGGCTGCGACGGGTCGCTCTACCCCAAGCTCAACTTGCTGCCCGACGACGCGCGCCGGACGCAAGGCCAGGGACGGGACGCCAACTGGTTCGAGGGCGAGATTTTGGTCGGTTACGAGGACGCCGCCGCGCTGGACGCCATCGCTGCCGCGGTCGGTGGGCGCGTGGAAACAACCGTCGAGCCCATCCGCGCCGCCCGCATCGCGCTGGGCGCGGGGGACGACGTGGCGGGCGCGCTCGAGGCGCTGGCGCGCGCGGACGTCCCCGGCCTGCGGTACGCCGAGCCCAACTACATCCGCGAACGGGCGCCCTCTCCTAGCCGGGGACGGGGCCCCGAGTCGATCCAGACCGCCGAGGGCGACCCCCGGCCCAGCCAGGGCGGCCGCTTCACCGATCCGTTGCGCCCGCGCCAGTGGGCGCTCGACGTGATGGAGGCCGAGCGCGCCTGGCAGGTGGCCACGGGCCGCGGCGTGGTCGTGGCCGTGGTCGACGAGGGCGTGCAGGGGACGCACCCCGACCTGCGGGGCAAGATGGTGACGGGGATGGACTGCCTCTCCGGCGAGCTCATCCCGCCCGACGCCGACAGCACCCAGGGCGTGCGCGACCACGGCACGCACGTGGCGGGCATCGCGGCGGCCTGGGGCGACAACGGCGAGGGCATCGTGGGCGTGGCGCCCGAGGCGTCCATCATGGACCTGCCCATCGCGCGCGAGGAGCTGGCCGGCCGCAACAACCCCTGGGGCTACGTGGGCGACGCCAACGTGGCGCGCTGCATCCTGTGGGCTTCGCTCATCGGGCCGGACGGGATCGAGAACTCCGGCGACGAGGCCGCCGTGCTCAACAATTCCTGGGGCGGCCGCGGTTACGGCCAGACGCTGAAAGAAGCCGTCGAGGAGGTCGTGCGCGCCGGCACGGTGTTCGTCAACTCGATGGGCAACTCGAGCGAGGACGAGGTGCTCTATCCCAAGGGCTACTCCGGCGTGCTGGGCGTGGGCGCCACCACCCCTTACGACGAGCGCGTGGACTTCTCGACCATGGGCGGGCTCATCTCGGTGGGCGCGCCGGGCGACGAGATCCTGTCCACGGTGCCGACCTGGGCGCGCCGGCCCACCGGCGAGCCCTACGGCTACCAGTACTGGGACGGCACCTCGATGGCCGCGCCGCAGGTGACCGGCGCGATCGCGCTGCTGGTCGAACGCCATCCCGAGGCCACGGCTTACCAGTTACAGAAGATGCTGGAACAGAGCGCCGACGACATCGAGGCCCCCGGCTTCGACCGCGAATCCGGCTGGGGCCGCATCAACCTGGCGCGCGCCGTGCGCGCCCCGCTGCCGCCGGACGGGGGCGACGCCCTGGTGCGCGTCGTGACGCAGAACGCCGGGCCGGACGGCCAGCCCGCGCCGGTGCCGTTCGCCGACGTCGTGCTGCGCCGCGACGGGTCGATTCGGCAGTTCGCCCAGACCAACGCGCGCGGCGAGGCGGGCTTTGTCAACCTGGAGCCGGGCCGCTACGAGGTCCGGGTGGCCGGCGGCGACGCCACCCTGCAGACCTTCCGCCCCGCCAACCGCGTGACGCGGGGCGCCAGCCTGACCGTCTCCAGCGGCCAGCGGGCCGAACTCGACGTCGCGCTCAACACGCGCCTGCGCGTGACCGCGCGCTGGTCCGCCGACGTGGACGTCGACCTGCAGATCGGCGAGCCGAGCGCGGGCGGGCTCGAATGGGCCAGCCCCAAGGCCGCGCCGCGCTGGGGCAGCTTTTCGGTGGACAACGCCTCGACAGGGTTCGGCGGCTTCGAGGAGCGCTACGAGCTGGCGCCCGAGCACTTCCCGAACGCGGTCTACCCGCTGGCGCTCAGCGCCGAGCACGCCTCCGGCTCGGCCAGCGTGACCGTCACGGTCGAGCAAAACGGCACGGTCGAGTCCTACGGCCCGTACGAACTGCAGCCCGGCGACGTGCTGCCCTCGTCCGAGTGGTTCGACTGGTGGGAGAACTTCCCCAACCCGGACCAGGGCACCGGCCGCGGGCCGGGCGGTCCGTGGGTGTATTGAGCTAGAGGCGCGGGGCGGCGCGCTTGCGCGCTGCCCCGCTCTATGTCCCTTTTCCCCTGGTGGGAGAGGGGATAAGTGGCTTTCCTCCCAGCGCTTCGCCCGGTACACTGGGCCGGACCCATGCATTCCGAAAGCGTCCTCATCCTCGACTTCGGCTCACAGTACACCCAGCTCATCGCCCGCCGCGTGCGCGAGGCCAGCGTCTACTGCGAGATCCACCCCTTTACCGACGCGCTGGCGGAGCTCGAACGGCTGCGGCCCAAGGGCATCATCCTGTCGGGCGGTCCGGCCAGCGTGCATGACGCTGGCGCGCCCAGCGTGCCGGCCGACGTGTTCGAACGCGGCATCCCCGTGCTCGGGATCTGCTACGGCATGCAGCTTATGACCCACGTGCTGGGTGGCCAAGTCGAGCGTTCGCGGCAGCGCGAGTACGGGCCGGCGCAGCTCGTGGTCGACGAGCCGGACGAGTTGTTTCGCGGGTTCTACCGGGGCGAGACCACGCCCGTGTGGATGAGCCACGGCGACCGCATTCTTGAGCCGCCCGCCGGCTTCGGGGGCATCGCCCACAGCGCCCACTCGCCCGTGGCGGCCATGAGCGATCCCGTCAAGCAACGCTACGGCGTCCAGTTCCACCCCGAGGTCGTCCACACCCAGCAGGGCGCGCAGATGCTGGAGAACTTTCTCCGGGACGTGTGCCGCTGTGACTGCGACTGGACGCCGCAGGCGTTCGCGCAGGAAGCCGTGCGGGCCGTGCGCGAGCGGGTGGGCGACGGGCGGGCGATTTGCGCCATCAGCGGCGGCGTGGACTCCTCGGTGGCCGCCGCGCTCGTACACCGCGCGGTCGGCGACCGGCTGCAGTGCGTGTTCGTGGACAACGGCCTGCTGCGCCTGCACGAACTCGAGCAGGTGAGCTCGATGCTCGAACCGCTGGGGCTCAACCTCACGGTCGTGGACGCGCGCGAGGCGTTCTTGAGGCAGCTCGACGGCGTGACCGACCCGGAAGAGAAGCGCCGTCGCATCGGCCACGCCTTCATCGAGGTGTTCGACCGCGAGGCGCACAAATTTGAAGGCATAGACTATCTCGTGCAGGGCACGACCTATCCGGACGTGATCGAGAGCGTCTCGGTGCGCGGCCCCTCGGCCACCATCAAGACGCACCACAACGTGGGCGGCCTGCCCGAGCGCATGAACCTGAAGCTGGTCGAGCCCATCCGCGAGCTGTTCAAGGACGAGGTGCGCAAGGTGGGCGCCGCGCTGGGCCTGCCGCACCGCTTGCTCTGGCGCCAGCCCTTCCCCGGTCCGGGCCTGGCCGTGCGCGTGCTGGGCCCCGTGACGCCGGCCTGCCTGGAGGTGCTGCGCGAGGCCGACTGGATCGTGCGCGAGGAGATCGAGCGCGCCGGCCTGAACGACGCGCTCTGGCAGGCGTTCGCCGTCCTGATCCCGGTGCAGACCGTGGGCGTCAAGGGCGACGAGCGCAGCTACGAGCACGTGATCGCCCTGCGCGCCGTCGAGAGCCTGGACGGCATGACCGCCAACGTCGCGCGCCTGCCTTACGAGCTGCTCGAAACCCTGGGCAGCCGCATCCCCAACGAGGTTCCCGGCGTCAACCGCGTCGTCTACGACCTCACCCCCAAGCCGCCGGGCACGATCGAGTGGGAGTGAGCCGGATCAGGGGTACTCACTGGACACGTTGGGGTATGCTATCGTGTGAAGGCGATGCACGGACCCGTGTCATGTCCTATCATGTCTTGAAGATCGTTAACCTTCTTGCGATGATAATCCTCGACACACATGTCTGGGTGTGGTGGACCCTTTGATAAGAAGCTAACCGCTACGTAAAAACCGTTTCTTGAGCCACGAGACCGCTGATCAACGCGTTTCTTCCGACGTTTCAGACTATCACGGTGCCAACCACCGCGTTCGGCCGTACAATTCGCCTGGCAGGCTTACGGCACCGGATCCACCCCCCCCCGACTCCAAGGTCCGCAGCGCACGAT
>CAZNGF010000077.1:0-10488 GCA_964572855.1 uncultured Thermotogae bacterium
GCGGGGCGTGAGCCTGCAGGTCGAGGCGGGCGACTCGCTGGCCATCATGGGGCCGAGCGGCTCGGGCAAGAGCACGCTCATGCACCTGATCGGGTGCCTGGACCGCCCCACCGACGGCGAGGTGCTGGTGCAGGGCCAGTCGGTCAAGCGGACCCGGGACAAACAACTGGCGCGGCTGCGGGGGAAGACCATCGGGTTCGTGTTCCAGACGTTCAACCTGATCCCGCGCATCAGCGCGCTCAACAACGTCATGCTGCCCATGACCTTCGTGGACCAGAACACGCAGGCCGAGCGCGCCAAGCGCGCCACCGAGCTGCTGGAGCGCGTGGGCCTGAGCCACCGGGTCAACCACATGCCCAACGAGCTCTCGGGCGGCGAGCGCCAGCGCGTCTCGATCGCGCGCGCCCTGGCCAACGACCCCGCGCTGCTGCTGGCCGACGAGCCCACCGGCAACCTGGACACCAGGACCGGCGCCGAGGTCCTCGAGTTGTTCGAGGAGCTGCACGGCGAGGGGCACACCGTCATCATGGTCACGCACGATGCGAACGTGGCCGCACACATGGGCCGCACCATCCACATGCTCGACGGCCGCATCCAAAACGGGGAGGAGACGCATGCGAACGCGTGAGGCGCTGCGATTGAGCTGGACCAATATCCTGAGCCACAAGCTGCGCAGCCTGCTGGCCACGCTGGGCGTCATGATCGGCATCGGCGCCGTGATCGCCATCATCACGATGCTCACCGGGTTCCAGTCCTCGCTGCTGGGTGTCATCACCCAGGACCTGCTGCGCGCCGACACGATCAGCATCACGCTCGAGGGCTCGTTCGGGTTCTTCGGCGGGGATCGCGTGTTCACCGAGCGCGACCTGGAGCGCCTGCGCGCGCTGGAGGGCGTCAAGTCGGCCGACGTGGGCGGCCAGCTGCGCGGCGGCGCGCTCTACGCCGGGGACAAGCGCATCCTCGACGCCAGCGTGGTGGCCACCACCAGCCCCGACCTCATCTCGCTCGGGGTGGGCCGCGTGATCCAGGGACCCGGCGAGATCGTGCTGGGGCCGGGCATCGCCGAGAAGGTGATGGAGCAGCTCGGCCTCATCGAGCCGCTCACCGAGGCGCAAGAGGACAACCCGATGTTCGAGCGCGAGCTCGACTACGAACGGGTCCTGGGCGAGCGGGTACGCCTGCGCTACCTCAACCGCGAGCGCCAGGTCGCCGAGGACGCGCTCACCGTGGTGGGCGTCGTGAAGGAGTCGCAGTTCCTGAGCGGCACGGACAGCTACGTGAACATCAGCTACCACAGCGACACCGAGACGCTCGACGGCGAGGACTTTTTGGTGTTCTCGGGCATCTTCGTGCGGGCCGAGGAGATCGACCAGATCGAGGCCGTGCGCGAGCGCGTGCAAGGCTACCTCGAAAGCGAGGACTCCGACGTGCGCCGTCTGGTGGGCGAGCAGCTCGAGCTCGACGTCCAGACGGCCAAGGAGCTCATCGACGAGATCAACGCCAACTTCGCCGGCGTGGCCGGTTTCCTGGGCGGGATCGGCGGCGTGGCGCTGTTCGTCGGGATGATCGGCGTGATGAACATCATGCTGATCTCGGTCAAGGAGCGCACGCGCGAGATCGGCATCATGAAGGCCACCGGCGCCACCAACGGCTCCGTGCTGAAGCTGTTTCTGACCGAGTCCACGCTCATCTGCACGCTCGGGGCGGTGCTGGGCATCGTGCTGGGGCTGTTGGGCTCGCGCCTGCTCAGCACGGCGCTGATCGCGGTGAGCCAGGGGCTCGAGGAGGTCCCGTTCGTGTTCACCCCGGTGTGGTACGCCGTGGCGGTGGTCACGGGCATTTTGGTGGGCGTGATCAGCGGGGTCTACCCGGCCTGGAGCGCCGCCAAGACCGACCCGATCCAGGCGCTGCGCTACGAATAGGCTTTCGACCCGGGGCGGGCGCGTGTCCCCCTGTATTCTTCCAACGACCCGTAGGGGCGCAGCATGCTGTGCCCCTACGCGATTTTAAGCGAAAGGCGTGACCCTGTAACGATGACCTGGGGCGTGCTGTTCGGGCTGGGCGCGGCGTTGAGCTGGGGGCTGGCGGACTTCTGGGGCCGCGGGCTCTCGCACCGCGTCGGGGCGCTGCGCGCCGTGCTGCGCGTCGAGATCTCGGGCCTGGTCGCGCTCAGCGCCGCGCTCGCGCTCGACTGGGGCGGGACGCTTGCGCGCTGGGACTGGCCCTCGGTCGGCGTGATGGCGCTCACGGGGCTGGCCGGCGTGGTGGCGCTCTTGTCGCTTTACCGGGGCTTCGAGGTCGGCATTCTGTCCGTGGTCTCGCCCATCACGGCCAGCGCGCCGGCCGTGAGCGTGACGCTGGCGGTCCTGTTCCTGGGCGAACGCCTCGGTGCGCTTCAGGTTGCGGGCATCGTCTTGACGATTCTGGGCATCGCGCTCATGTCCACGGACTTCCGCCAGCTGCGCGCCGTCAAGCTGCACCACCTCTGGCACGCGGCCGGCCTGGGCTGGGCATTGCTGGCGTTTTTGTCCTTCGGCCTGGCGTTCTTCGGCATCGGCGTGGCGTCGCCGCAATTGGGGGCGGTTCAGGCCATGTGGGTGCTGCGGGTCGTGTCGCTGGCGGCGCTGCTGCTCGTGTTCGCGCTGCGCGGAAGGCGGGCGGCGCCAGCGAACAAGACCCCGTGGTGGCGCGGCGCGCACGTCGGGGTGTTCGACTCGGGGGGCGGGGTAGCAATCGCCTGGGGCGTCCAAGTCGGCACCGTGGCCGTGGTCTCGACGGTTTCGAGCCTGTTCACCGCCGTGACCGTCCTGCTGGCCTGGTTTTTTTTGAAAGAACGCCTGGCCTGGAATCAGCTCGCCGGCTTCCTGCTCATCCTGCTGGGCGTGGCGATCATCTCGGCGGTGTGAGTAAGGGGTCTCCTCCCTTAAGAAAGGAGGAAGGAGCCCGGCCTCGTACCTCGATGGCCTACAGCCTCCCCAGACCGAATCCCCCCGCCGCCCCCAGCAGCACCACGAGCCAGGGCGGCCAGCGCCAGTGGGCCAGCAGGAGGTAAGCGACCAGAGCAACAGCGGCGTCGACGGGCGCGTCCACCGCGCCCGTGAACACGGGGTCGTAGAGCGCGGCCAGCAGCAGGCCCACGACCGCCGCGTTGATCCCCGCCAGCGCGCGCTGCACCCCCGCGTTGCGCCGCAGCGCGGCCCAGAACGGCAGGACGCCCCACACCAGCAGGAACGACGGGACGTAGATCGCGCTCAATGCCAGCATCCCGCCGAGCGGCCCGGCCATCGCCGTTCCCAAGTAGGCCGAGAACGCGAACAGCGGCCCCGGCAGCGCCTGCGCCGCGCCGTAGCCGGCCAGGAACGCATCCCCCGCCACCCAGCCCGGCGCCACGACCTCGGCCTGCAACAGCGGCAACACGACGTGTCCGCCGCCGAACACGAGCGAGCCGACGCGGTAGAACGCGTCGATCAGATTCAATCCGAACAGCGACAGGGCCGCCGCCAGCGCGGGCAGCGCGATCAGGAGGCCGAAAAACAAGCCCAGCGACGCCCAAGCGAGCGAGCGTCGCAGGGGGCGCGATTCGTGCTCGTCGCGTTCCGGCGCGGTGCCGGGCAGCCAGCGCCAGCCGAGCAGTCCCGCGCCGACGATCGCCGCCACCTGCGCCAGCGGCGTGCCCCACAGCAGCACGGCCCCCGCCGCCAGGACGGCCAGCGTGGCCCGCTTGCGGTCGGGGCAAAGCCGGCGCGCCATGCCCGCCACCGCCCGCGCCACCACGGCCACGGCCACCAGCTTCAACCCCTGCAGCCAGCCGCCCCCGAACGCCTCCCGCAGCGCGGGCGCGCCGTAGGCGAACCCGACCATGAGCAGCGCCGAGGGCAGCGTGAACCCCAGCCAGGCCGCCAGCGACCCGGGCACGCCGCCGCGCAACAGCCCGACGCTCATCCCGACCTGGCTGCTGGCCGGACCTGGCAGGAACTGGCAGACTGCGACCAGGTCGGCGAAGGCCCCCTCGCTGAGCCAGCGCCGGCGTCGCACGAACTCCTCGCGGAAGTACCCCAGATGCGCCACCGGCCCTCCGAACGAGGTGAGTCCCAATCGCAGGCACACGCCAAACACTTCGAGCCAGGATGGCCGTTTGCGCTTTGGCACATTTCCCTCCCGTTTGCGCAAGACCTACCCGTGAGGTTCCAGAACGATGATCACCTTGCCGCGCGCGTGCCCGGTTTCCAGATACCGGATCGCCTCGGCGGTTTCGTCCAGCGGGTAACGCCGGTCGATCACGGGGGTGACTTTCCCGGTCTCAAGCAGCTCTTGGATCGCGACCATGTCCGATTGATTGGGCTGCGCCGTTCCCATGAGGCCGATCTGCTGAGTCCCGGTCCGCGACGCCCAGGCGCCTCGGAGCACGTGTGCGAGCAAACGGGGCAGGGTGGTGAAGCCGGCGATCACACAAATCCCCTGCGGGGTCAACGCGCGCTTGTAGTCAGCCACGGCGCGGTTGCCCACCGCGTCGAAGACGAGATCGTAGGGCCCACTACGGGAAAAGTCCTCCTGCGTGTAGTCGATCACGTGGTCCGCGCCGATCGAGCGGATCAAATCCAGGTTGCGCGTGCTGCACACGCCCGTGACCTCGGTCCCAAACGCCTTGGCCAACTGCACCGCGAACGTGCCCACACCGCCCGAGGCGCCGTTGACCAGCACACGTTGGCCGGACTGCATGCGCCCCTCGTCGCGCATCCCCTGCAGCGCGGTGAGGCCCGCCACGGGGGCGGCCGCGGCCTGCTCGAAGGTCACGTTCGTTGGCTTCAACACCAGGACCCGTTCGGAAACGCAGGCGTATTCGGCAAATGCCCCCCGTCCGCACCCAAAGACTTCATCCCCTGGTCGAAACCGCGTGACCTCGGGCCCGACCGCCTGCACCGTGCCGGCCAAATCGGCGCCCAGGCGCGCGTTCTTGGGCTTGAACAGCCCGCTCTGAAAGCGCACCAACAAGGGCGCGCCCCGCATCAGGTGCCAGTCCAGCGGGTTGGCCGCGGCCGCGCGCACCTTGACCAGCACCTGGTTGCCCTCGGGCGTTGGCTTGTCCACGTCCCTGAGCTGAAGCCGCTCGGGTGGGCCGTAGTCGGGGTAAAGAATGGCTTTCATCGGTGTCCTCCTTTGGGGAACCTTCTGATGGTGACCTGAGGCCATCCAACTCGCATGGTACGGAAAACGCAACGCCAAACGGCTGTGATCACGTTCAGATATTCAACAACGCCGATTCATTCCCCAACGCGTTGCCTGGCGTGCCTTCATGCGCCGCCATCGTCGAGGCTCAAAGCCACAAACCCCTGTTTGTGCCCCGATTCGACATAGCGGTGCGCCTCGGCGGCTTGGTCCAGCGGGAAGCTTTTGTCGACGACCGCTTTGATCTTTCCGGCCTCGATCAGTGATTTGATCTCACCGAGCACGGCGGGCTTCTCGGGCGCCAGCGCGCAGATGATTTTCTTGTTGCCGGCCATCGCAGTCCAGAGCATTTGCAGCAGGTGCGGCGTCTTGAAGCTGGCCCGCAGGTAACGCCCGTTGGATTCGAGCACGCGCTTGCAGCGCGCAAACGAGCTGCGGCCCAGCACGTCGAACACGAGGTCGTAGGTCTCGCCCCGTTCGGTGAAATCCTCTTGGGTGTAGTCGACCACGGCGTCGGCGCCCAGCGACTGCACGAATTCGACCCGCGGCGTGCTGCACACGCCGGTGACCTGCGCGCCGGCGGCCTTGGCGAGCTGGAGCGCGAACGAGCCGATGTTCCCGGACGCGCCGTTGATCAAAACGCGCTGCCCGCTCTGCACGTTCACCTTCTTGAGCAGCTTGAACGCGGTGCTGGCCCCGTAGGGCACGACGGCCGCTTCCAAGAAGCTCAGGTTGCTCGGCTTGAGCGCCACCTCGCCGTCCTCGGGGGCGCAGACGTACTCGGCGTAGCCGCGCATGCCCTGGCCCAGGTAGCCAAAGACCTCGTCGCCCGCCTTGAATCGCTGAACGGCGCTGCCCACCGCTTCGACCTCGCCGGCGAACTCGCTGCCCAGGATGGGATTGCTCGGCGTGCCGAAGCCGAACTGGGCGCGTGCCAGTAGCCAGAAGAGGCCCGGCATGTGGAACCGGCTCAGCGGGACGTGCTTGAAGTCCCGCGCCAGCAGGTCCCCGTAGTTGACCGAGGTGGCCCGGTTTCGCAGCAGGATCTCGTTGTCCTTGGGCGCGGGCTGTTCCACCTCGTCGAGGTGTAGCACCTCCGGCGGGCCGTAGTCGCGATAGACGGCTGCTTTCATCGTGGCCTTCTTTCTCCTGGCGATGGGGTTTGTGTGGCCAACAAACCGTACCCGAAGCGGTTGGCCTCGGCCACCGGCAGGGCGCGTCAACAGGCCCGGTTTCGGCGGGCGCTCTCAGGGGCCCTAATCCCCGTCCGCGCGCTGGAGCACGGCCGAGGTGTGCTTCTCCTCGCCCAGGAAGCCCTTGGGCCGGTAGAGCAGGATGAGCTCGAGCACGAGCACGATCGACATGATGCGCAGCGGGCCGAAGAGCTGGGCGGCCACGTCGATGGTCCCCATGGGCGTGTTCAGGGTCTGCGGGAGCACGTCGTTGAGGAAGCTGGTCGCGCTCCAGACCGCCCACATCACGAACGCCCCCAGGATCGCGCCGCGGTTGTTGCCCGTGCCGCCCACGATCAGCATGACCCAGACGAGAAAGGTGCGCGAGACGGGGTCGAAGATCTCGGGCGAGACGAACTTGACGAAGTGGGCCCACAGGCTGCCGGCCGCGCCCATGATCATCGCGCCCACGATGAAGGCCTGCAGCTTGAAGCGGAGCGTGTGCTTGCCCAGCGACTGGGCGGCGTCCTCGTCCTCGCGGATGGCGCGCAGCGCGCGGCCCCAGGGCGAGCGCGCGATGCGCTGCAGCGCCAGGTAGACGACGGCGATCACGGCCAACACCAAAAACAGGTAGACCCAGTTGTAGTAGGCCGCCGGCAACAACTGCGGCACCTCCCAGCCGAACCACTCGCAGGGCGGCAGCGCGCGCTCGAGGTTGACGGGCTGGACCAGGCACTGGTGCAGGGGCTGGGGGATGTTGGGCACCCCGCGCGTGCCCTCGGTGAGCCAGGGCTCGTTGGAGACGATCAGCCGCAGGATCTCCGAGACCCCGATGGTCGCGATCGCCAGGTAGTCCGCGCGCAGCCGCAGCGTGGCCCCGCCCACGACCAGGGCGATGACGCCCGAGACGACCATGGCCCCGACGAAGCCCACCGGGAAGGGCAGGTTGAAGTAGGTCGCAAAGAAGCCCTCGGCGCCCGTGCCCACCGACAGCTTGGCCGGGTCCTGCACCAGGATGGTCGAGACGTAGGCCCCGACGCCGAAGAAACCCGCCACCCCGATGTTGAACAGCCCGGTGTAGCCCCAGTGGATGTTGAGCCCCAGGCACAGGATCGCAAAGGTCCCGGCCGTGATCAGGAAGCTCGTCAGCGAGGAGACCATGTTGTCCACGGGCACGCCGATGAGCTGGGCGCTCACCAGCAGCACGACCCAGAGCCCGAGCATAGCCCCAAAGGCGATCCAGCGCGCCCGCCGGCGCCGCAACGCCAGCACGCCGGCCAGCCCCCCCAGCGCCGCCAGCATCATCAGCAGCGAGATAACCGTGGACATGTCAGCCCTTTCGCTCCGGCTCGCCCAGCAGCCCCTGCGGGCGCACGATCAGCATCAGGATCATGATCAAAAAGGCGATCCCCGGTTTGTAGCTGGAGTTGATCGCGGTCACGGGCGCCACCAGGATGTTTTGCGCAAAGCCCACCACCAGCGCCCCCAGCATGGCCCCGTACGGGTTGCCGAGCCCGCCCAGGATGACGGCCGCGAACAGCGGCAACAGCACCTGGAGCCCGGTGTTGGGGTTGATGATCCCGAAGTTGAGCCCCATGAACACGCCGCCGATCGAGGCCATCCCGGCGCCGATCCCCCAGGTCCAGCGCACCATGGCCTCGGTGTTGATCCCGCTGGCCTTGGCCAAATCCGCGTTGTCGGCCATGGCCCGCATGGCCTTGCCCACGCGCGTGTACTTCAGGAACAGGTGCAGCAGGATCACGAGCGCGAAGGCCACGATCACCGTGACCAGTTGGATCGTCGTGATGCGGATCTCGGCGAAGCCCAGGTCCCAGACCATGGGCGGCCGGATGCGCATGGCGTAGCGCTGGTTGCTCACGCCCCAGATCGCTTGGATGAGCGCGCGCAAGAAGAGCGCCATCCCGAAGGAGGCGATGATGAGCACGACGGCCGCGCTGCCGCGCATGCGCCGGTAGATCACGCGGTCGATCAAAAGCGCCATCAGCACCCCGCCGGCGGACCCGACCACGATGGCCAGCCCGATGGCGATCCAGCGCAGCAGTTCCCCGTTTTCGGCCAGGGCCGGGAACACCTGGGGCAGCCAGCCCACCAAAAAGAAGTCGGCCGACAGCGCGATGTAGGCCCCGAAGATGAGCAGGTCGCCGTGCGAGAAGTTGGCGAAGTTGAGGATCTTGAACGTGAGCGAGAGCCCGATGCCGCCCAGCATGAGGATGCTCCCGAAGCGCAGTCCGCTCAACACGAACTGCGGGCCGTTGTTCACGAAGAACAGCCCCCAGACGAGACCGACCCCCAGGATCCCCCACAACGACCACTTGACCGGGTCCCGCCGCACGCTTTCCAGCACGCCTAACCTCCCAGGTAGAGCTTGCCGATCTCCTCGTTGGCCAGCAGGGCCTCGCCCGAATCCTCGTAGCGGTTCTTGCCCGTGGCCAACACGTACCCGCGGTCCGAGAGCATGAGCGCGGCGCGCGCGTTCTGCTCGACCATCAGGATCGAAACACCCGTTTGGTTCACCTCTTTGACCTTCTCGAAGATCATGCCCACCAGCTTGGGCGCCAGCCCGGCCGAGGGCTCGTCCAGCATGAGCAGGCGCGGGTCGAGCATGAGCGCGCGGCCCATGGCCACCATCTGGCGCTGGCCGCCGCTCAGGGCGCCGGCCTTCTTGTTCAGGAAGCGCTTCAGGTCCGGAAACAACTCGAGCACCTGCGCGACGCGGGGGCGGTAGTCGTCCTGGCGGATGAACGCGCCCATCTCGAGGTTTTCCATCACGGTGAGCGTCGTGAACACGTTGTCGGTCTGGGGCACGTAGGAGACGCCCTTGTGCACGATGCGGTCCGGGCTCAGGCCCGTGATGTCCTCGCCCGAGAGCGAGACGGTCCCCAGGCGCGGCCTCAGCAGGCCGAAGATCGTCTTCATCACGGTGGACTTGCCCGCGCCGTTGGGCCCGATGAGAGAAACGATCTCGCCTTCCTGGACGGACACGTCGACCTCGGTCAGGATGTCGCCGCCGCCGTAGCCGGCCGTGATCCCCCGGGCCTCAAGCAGCGGCATACTGCCCCCCGAGGTAGGCGTCCAGCACGCGCGGGTCCGTGCGCACCTCGTGCGGCTGGCCCTCCATGAGCTTGTGCCCCTCGCTCAGCACGATCACGGGGTCGCACAGGTCCATCACCAGGTCCATGTCGTGCTCGATCAGCAAAAAGGTGACGCCGCGCTCGCGGCAGAGCTCGCGGATGTGGGCCACCAGCTTTTTCATCAGGGTCGGGTTCACGCCCGCGCCGGGCTCGTCCAGCAGGATGAGCTTGGGGTCCGACATCATGGTGCGGGCCAGCTCGACCAGCTTCTTCTGCCCGCCCGAGAGCGTGCCGGCGTACTCGTCCTTGAGGTGGGTGAGGCCGACGAACTCCAGCACCTCGAGCGCCTTGCGGTGCACGCGCCGCTCCTGGCGGCGCACCTTGGGCGAGAGCAGCCAGGGGGCGAACAGCCGTTCGCCCAGCTGGTCCGGCGGGACGAGCATGAGGTTCTCCAGCACGGTCATCTCCTTGAACTCGCGCGTGATCTGGAACGTGCGGCAGATCCCCTCGTGGAACACCTTGTAGGGCGGCAGGCCCGTGATGTCCTTGTCCCGAAACGTGACCCGCCCGCTCGTGGGCTTGTAGGTCCCGGTCACGAGGTTAAACACCGTGGTCTTGCCCGCGCCGTTGGGGCCGATCAGCCCCGTGATCGTGCCCTCCTGGACAGAAAAGCTGCAGCGGTTGACCGCGCGCACGCCGCCGAAGTCCTTCACCAGATCGCGTACCGCTAGCATCGCCATGCTCGTCCTCAACGCCTTGTGATTTTTTGGAGCGCCTGTTTTTTGTGAGCCGAACGGCTTTTCGACCCTTGAAAGTTTCCGAAAGGGGCCACCAATGGGGGGATTATAGCTCGTTTTCCCTGGCGGATCAATTCCCCCGCCACCCGCCGGGCTCTTTCCGCGGCACCCCACCGCGCCAACGGAACGCGAAGGCCAGCCAACCAGCCCCCGATGTGGAGCCGCGTCGCCACGGCCTTCGGGGGAAGGCCACACGGCGTTTGGGTACGGAGAGCCGCCTTACCGAAGGGGGAGTAAGCGCTTTGTAAAGCATTCCGTTTG
>CAZNGF010000078.1:0-9873 GCA_964572855.1 uncultured Thermotogae bacterium
CATGCGCAGCCGCCACGCGGACGTCTTCAACCACGACGAGGACGCCGCCGACTACGACCGCGACGTCCAGAACGAGCGCGACCCGATCCGGGCGGGCTACGAAGCCACCCTGGACTGGGTGATCGCGCGGGCCATGATCGAGCCCGCTTCGGTCGTGCTCGATTTGGGCTCGGGTACGGGAAATCTTTCGCAGCGCATCTTTGCCTGCCGGGAGCTCGTGTGCGTGGACGTCTCAAGCAAGATGACCGCGCTGGCCCGGCCCAAGCTGGCGCACTTGAACGTTTCGTTCGTGCAGGACGATTTACTGGCCTACTTCGAGGGCGACGGCCCGCGCTTTGACGCCGTGATCAGCACCTACGCCGTGCACCACCTGACCGAGGACGAAAAGCAAGCCCTGTTCCGCGCGGTGTGGGAACGCTTGGAACCCGGCGGCCGCGCGGCCTTCGGCGACCTCATGCTGGCCAGCGAGACCGAGCGGGACGCGATGATCCGCCGCTACCGTGACCAGGGATTGACGGAGGTGGCCGACTCGTTCGAGGAGGAGTTCTACTGGTTCGTCGATCAGGCCGTGGCCGGGTTGACCGCCCTGGGGTTCGCGGTCGAAACCGAGCGATTCTCCGATTTATCTTGGGGGATCGCCGCGCGCAAGCCGCGCTGACGCGGAGGGTCCTGTGGGGCCGGCTGTGCCGGCCAGGCCCGCAAAGCGGGCCCTACTGACAACAGAGCCAAGGGGGAGCCGTGAGTCGAGAGTCGATCGTCGTGCAGGGCGCGCGCGTCCACAACCTGAAGAACGTGTCGTTGGAGATCCCGCGCGAGCGCTTCGTCGTGTTCACCGGCATCTCGGGCAGCGGCAAGTCGTCGCTGGCCTTCGACACGCTCTACGCCGAGGGGCAGCGCCGCTACGTCGAATCCTTGAGCGCCTACGCCCGCCAGTTTTTGGGTCAAATGGACAAGCCGGACGTGGATTTTATTTCCGGCCTCTCGCCGGCGATTTCGATCGACCAGAAGACCGTCCACCGCAACCCGCGCTCGACCGTGGGCACCGTGACCGAGATCTACGACTACCTGCGCCTGCTGTACGCGCGGATCGGCGTGCCCCACTGCCCCAAGTGCGGCCGCGAGGTCGCCCGACAAAGCGCAACCCAAATCGTGGATCAGATTCTGGACCTGCCCGAGGGGACCAAGCTGCAAGTGCTGGCCCCGATCGTGCGCGGGCGCAAGGGCGAGTACAAGAAGCTGTTGCAAGAACTGAACCAGGAAGGCTTCGTGCGCGTCCGGGTCAACGGCGAGCTGCGCGAGACCACCGACCCCATCGAGCTGGACAAGCACAAAAAGCACGCCATCGAGGTCGTGGTGGACCGCGTGATCGTCCGGGAGGAATCGCGCGGCCGGCTGGCCGACTCGGTTGAAACCGCGCTCAAGCGTGGCGAGGGGGTCGTGCTCATCGACGTGATCGACGGGGAGGAGTTGCTGTTCAGCGAGCACTTCGCCTGCACGCACTGCCGCCTGAGCCTCGAAGAACTCGCGCCGCGCATGTTCAGCTTCAACAGCCCGTTCGGCGCGTGCTCCAGCTGCGACGGGCTCGGCTTCAAACTCGAGATCGACCCCGAGCTCGTGCTCGACAAAAGAAAATCCGTGCTGGAGGGCGGCATCGTGCCCTGGGCCGGCTCGCAGAGCAAGTGGCTGCGGGGCATCTACCAGGGGCTGGCCAAGCAGTACGGCCTCGACCTGGAGCGGCCCATCGGGAAACTGCCCCAAAAGGACGTCGACCTGATTCTGCACGGCACGGGCGGCGAGAAGGTGTCGTTCCCCTACACCAACAGCTACGGCCACACGCGCACGTTCGAAACCTCGTTCAGCGGCGTGGTCAACAACCTCACGCGCCGGCTGCGCGAGGCGGCCTCGGAGTGGGCCCGCGAGGAGGTCGAGCAGTACATGAGCACGCGCCCGTGCGTCGCCTGCGACGGGGGGCGGCTCAAGCCCGCGAGCCTGGCCGTGACCGTGGGCGGGGTGAACGTGCGCGGGCTGACCGCGATGTCGATCAGAAACGCGCACGACTTCGTGGAAGGCCTGCAGCTCAGCGAGCGCGAGCGCATTATCGCCGAGCAGGTGCTCAAAGAGGTCCGCGCGCGGCTGGGCTTTCTGCTCAACGTCGGGCTGGATTACCTCACGCTGGACCGCCACGCCGGCACGCTCTCCGGGGGCGAGGCCCAGCGCATCCGGCTGGCCACCCAGGTGGGCTCGCACCTGGTGGGCGTGCTCTACATTTTGGACGAACCCTCCATCGGGCTGCACCAGCGCGACAACCGCCGGCTGCTGGACACGCTGAAGGGCTTGAGAGACCTGGGCAACACCGTGATCGTGGTCGAGCACGACGAGGACACGATCCGCGAGGCCGATTTCGTGGTCGACATCGGCCCCGGCGCGGGCCAGCACGGCGGCGAGATCGTAAGCGCCGGGTCGGTCGAGGCCATTTTGGACTGCCCCGAGTCGATCACGGGCCAGTACCTCAAGGGCACGCGGGCCATCGCCATCCCGCCCGCGCGCCGGGAGGGCAACGGCAAATCCGTTCACATCCGCGGCGCGGCGCAGCACAACCTGAAAAAAATCGACGTCGAGATCCCGCTGGGAAAATTCGTGTGCGTGACCGGCGTGTCGGGCTCGGGCAAGAGCACGCTGGTCGACGAGATCCTCTACCGCGGCCTGCGGCACGAGCTCGGCATGGTGGGCCAGCGCCCCGGCGCGCACGCCTCACTCGAGGGGCTGGAGCACATCGACCGCGTGATCGAGATCGACCAATCCCCCATCGGCCGCACGCCGCGCTCGAACCCCGCCACCTACACGGGGCTGTTCGACCACATCCGCAAGCTCTACGCCCAAACCCCGGAGGCCAAGACGCGCGGCTACAAGCCGGGTCGTTTCTCGTTCAACGTCAAGGGGGGGCGTTGCGAGTCGTGCAAGGGCGACGGGCTGCTTAGAATCGAGATGCATTTCCTGCCCGACGTCTACGTGCCCTGCGAGCTGTGCAAGGGCGCGCGCTACAACCGCGAGACGCTCCAGGTCCGCTACAAGGGCAAGACCATTTCCGACGTGCTGGGCATGAACGTCGAGGAAGCCTTGAAATTCTTCGAGCACCAGCGCCCGATCCGCCGCAAGCTCCAGACGCTCTTCGACGTCGGCTTGGGCTACATCGAACTGGGCCAGCCCGCCACGCAGCTGTCGGGCGGCGAGGCCCAGCGCGTCAAGCTGGGCGAGGAGCTCTCCAAGCGCAGCACGGGCAAGACGTTCTACATCCTGGACGAGCCCACCACGGGCCTGCACATGGCCGACATCGAAAAGCTGTTGCACGTGCTGCACCGGCTGGCCGACGGCGGCAACACCGTGGTCGTGATCGAGCACAACCTGGACGTGATCAAGACGGCCGACTGGCTGGTCGACCTCGGTCCCGAGGGCGGCGATGCCGGCGGCCGGGTCGTGGCCGCCGGGGCGCCCGAGGAGGTGGCCGCGGTCGAGGCCTCCTACACGGGCCAGTTCCTCAAAGAGATCCTGGCCGCCCAGGTCTCGGCCAATGGTCACAAGGCGAAGTCGCCGGCCAAGCGCAAGCAGCGGGCCAAGGCGAAGTCCAAGCAGCGGGCGGGGAGGGGAAAGAGCGGGCGCTGACCACGAGGGGTGAATCATCGCCCGCTTGTAAGGAGATTCGAGTTCTCAGCTCGTTGCGCAAAACCGCTGTCGGCCCTGCTCACGCGTCCAATCACTTGAACTTGGCCTCACCCTAGCACGCCGGGGGACGGGAATCCCCCTGTCGCGTCCCTGGCTTTTCCCTAAACACCGAGTATCCCTTTTGGGAAAGCGGTTGCAGATGGGGCTTGGTTGGATTCGATGGCGAAAAGGAACGGGCCTCCCGCGCGGGAGGCCCGTTCCCTGAAGTAGCGGTTTTAGATGGATCGCACGTTGGCGGCGCGCAGGCCCTTGTCGTCCTGCTGGACGTCGTACTCGACGGCCTGTCCTTCCTTCAAGGACTTGTAACCATCCTGCAGGACCGCCGAGAAGTGGACGAACACGTCGTCGCCCCCGTCATCCTGTTGGATGAAGCCAAAGCCCTTGGCATCGTTGAACCACTTAACGGTTCCGGTTGGCACGAAAATCCCCCCTTCAGCCTGCTACAGATTTGACGTATGGCCATGTCCGCGCTTCTAGGGGGACAATTCCGCCTAGGCGTTGCTTGAGACATGTCGGCGTCAGTCGTCGATCGGAACGAGCCCAAAACTGGCGTTCCATCGAGCTCGCAGACCGTTTTCGATTCTAGCACGATTCCCATCCGGGGACAACCCCGCATCCGCTCACGCGAACTCGACGAAATCGCACGTACGCTTTTCCCCTTCAGAAGGCCACTTTATGCCTCTTATAAGCAAATCGGGCCCTGCCAAACCCCCCAACCTATTGACGAATGGGCCCCGGGAGCGCTATACTACCGTCATCAGAGGAATGGAGGGGGAGAGGATGAACAAGAAAGAGTTCGTCGACAAACTCGCCAAAAAGACCAGCCTTTCCAAGAAGGACGCGCGCGACGCGTTAGACACCACGCTCGATTTGATCGTGGCCGCCACCAAGAAGAAGGACAAGGTCACGTTCACGGGCTTTGGCACCTTCGAGGCGCGGCACCAGAAGAGCACCCAGCGCATCAACCCGCGCACGGGCAAGCGCTTTACGGTCCCGTCCAAGTACGTGCCCAAGTTCCGCCCGGGCAAGTCCTTCAAAGAGGCCATGCCCAAGAAGTAAAACGACCGTTTTCCCAAGACGTTCCCAGAAGGGGGGCCACCGCGCCCCCCTTTTCTTTTTGCCCCGCGAATCGCGACCGTCGTGGGGGCGCTTCGCGAAGCGCCCCCACGGTTCGCCGGCAGAGCGGGACTGACCACAGGCCTTCGGGTTGGTATTACAACAGCCGGCGCGCCAGGGCACGCTTTTCGCGCTTCAGCACCGGCCACAGCGTCTGTCGGCGCGGTCCCGCCAACCACCGCGCGGGCTCGAATCGGTCTGCGCTCATGAACCGCTCCTCCTGGGGGACACCGGCCCCGTTAGACAATCGGGGGACGCGCCCTACAATAGGGGCACGCCCGCTTACCTGGAGGGAATTGTGAAGAAGACCAAGATCGTTTGCACGCTCGGTCCCGCCACCTCGTCGATCGAGGTGTTGAAGCAGATGATCCGCGCCGGCATGAACGTGGCCCGCATCAACATGAGCCACGGCGACCACGCCATGCACCGGCGGTTCATGGACAACGCCCGCGAGGCCGCGCGCCAGGCCGACGCGCCGCTGGCCATCATGTGCGACACCAAAGGGCCCGGCATCCGCACCGGCGAGGTGCAGGACAGCAAGGTCGTGCTGGAGCAGGGCCAGCAGCTCGTGCTGACCGAGGAGACGATCGTGGGCGACCGCGAGCGCATCTCGATCGACTACCCCGGCCTGGGCCAGTACCTGTCCAAGGGCGACCGCATCTGGCTCAACGACGGCGAGATCGAGCTCGAGGTCGTCGAGGTGCGCGGGGAGGACATCGTGTGCCACACGCACAACGGCGGCGTGCTGGGCGCGCGCAAAGGCGTCAACCTGCCGGGGATCGACCTGCCCGGCTTTGAAGGCGAGGACGACGACGACGTCCGCTTCGCGGTCGAGGCGGGCGCGGACTACGTCTCGGCCTCGTTCGTGCGCGCGGCCAAGGATATCGAACACGTACGGGAACTGACCGAGGGCAGCCCGATACAGATCGTCGCGAAAATCGAGACGCGCCAGGCCGTGGAGCACATCGACGACATCCTCCCGCTCACCGACGCGCTCATGGTCGCGCGCGGCGACCTGGGCGTCGAGATCGCGGTCGAGAAGGTCCCGATGGTGCAGAAGACGCTGGTGCGCAAGTGCAAGGCGCTGGGCAAGCCCGTCATCATCGCGACACAAATGCTCAAGAGCATGGTGAGCGAGCGCCGCCCCACGCGCGCCGAGGCCACCGACGTGGCCAACGCCATCCTGGACGGAACCGACGCCATCATGCTCTCGGAGGAGACGGCCGTGGGCGACCACCCGGTCCACGTGGTGGACACGATGCGCAAGATCGCGCTCGAAATCGAGGCGGAGGACCCCGTCTACGCCAAGCCGCCCACGGGCACGCGCAAGTCCGAGGCCATCAGCGAGTCTGCCTGCCGCATCGCCGAGCTCATCGGCGCCGGGGCCATCATTCCCACCACGAGCTCGGGCGCCTCGGCCCGCAACGTGGCCAAGTTCCGCCCGCGCCTGCCGATCGTGGCCGTGACCTACAGCGAGCGGGTGCGCAACCAGCTCGCGCTCGTCTGGGGCGTGGAGGCGCTCTTGACCGAGTTCTACGACGAGGGGGACACCGAGCGCATGCTGCGCCGTTCGGTGGACGTGGCGCTTGAAGCCAAGCGCGTGGAATCCGGCGAGCCCGTCGTGATCACGGCCGGCACGCCCTTTGGCGTCTCGGGCACGACCAACATCGTCAAGGTGTTCGTGGCCTAAATGGACACCGGACTGCCGCCCGGCCTCGGGGGAGGGGACAACCCCGGCGCGCTCTCCGCGCCGATCTACAGCGTCACCCAACTCAACCGCGAGGTGCGCGCGCTGCTGGAGGAGGCCTACCCGCTCGTCTGGGTCGAGGGCGAGCTCTCCAACGTCACGCACCACCGCTCGGGGCACATGTACTTCACGCTCAAGGACGAAAGCGGCCAGGTGGACGCGGCCATGTTCCGGGGCGCCAACCAGCGGCTGCAGTTCCGGCCCGAGGCCGGCATGGCCGTGCTGGCGTTGGCCCAGGTGACGGTCTACGAGCCCCGCGGGCGCTACCAGGTCGTGGTGCAGGAGATGCGCCCGGCCGGCGCCGGCAAGCTGCAGCTCGCCTTCGAGCAGCTCAAGGCCAAGCTGGAGGCCGAGGGCCTGTTCGCCCCCGAGCGCAAGCGCGCGCTGCCCGCCTTCCCCGAGCGCGTCGGGATCGTGACCGCCTCGGGCGCCGCCGCGCTGCGCGACGTGGCCAGCGTGCTGGCACGGCGCTACCCGCTGGTGGAACTGTGCCTGTTCCCGGCCAAGGTCCAGGGCGAGGGGGCCGGTAAGGAGGTGGCCGCGGCCATCGAAGCGGCCAACCGCTTCAGCCAAGAAACCCCGCTGGACGTCCTGATCGTCGGGCGCGGCGGCGGCTCGCTGGAGGACCTGTGGGCCTTCAACGAGGAGGTCACGGCGCGCGCGATCTTCGCTTCCGACGTCCCGGTCGTCTCGGCGGTCGGGCACGAGGTGGACTTCACCATCGCGGACTTCGTGGCCGACGCGCGCGCGGCCACGCCCTCGGCCGCGGCCGAGCTGGTCGTCCCCAACCGAGTCGACCTGCTGAACACGCTCCGGTCGCAGACGGCCCAGCTCGTCCGCTTGAGCCGAGGCCGTTGGGAGTCCGCGCGCCAGCGGCTCGACTGGACCCGGCGCAGCCACGGCCTGCGCCGCCCGCTGCAGCGCTTGCGGGATGGCGCCCAACGGCTGGACGGGTTCCAAGGCGAGCTGATCGACGCGCTCGCGCGCCGCGTGGGCGCGCTGGGCCAGCGGCACGCGCTGCTGGGCTCGCGCCTGGACGGGCTCAACCCGGCCACGCTGCTCCGGCGCGGCTTCGCCGTCGTGCGAAGCGAGGGCGGCGAGTTGATCAAGCAGGCCGAGCAAGTCCAAAGGGGCGATGCGCTCGCCGTGCGCTTGGGAGCGGGCCGCCTGCGCGCCCGCGTCGAGGAGGTGTGGGATGAGTGAAAAGCAGGAGGACATGAAGGTCGAGGCCGCCCTGGAGCGGCTGGAACAGATCGTCTCCGAGCTGGAGTCCGACGAGGTGGATCTGGAAGCCTCGCTTGAACTGTTCGAGGAGGGCGTGCGCCTGGCCGACCGGGTGGGCAAGAAGCTGGAGGCCGGCGAACTCAAGATCAAGCAGGTGCTGGAAAAGGCCGAGGGCTTCTCGGTCGAGGACTTTCAGCTCTAGTAGACGGCCACAGAGGTTTTGGGGTGTAGGAGCGCGATTCATCGCGCCCGTGGGCACGCGCTTTGGCCGCCCGTGAAGTCTATCTGGTCATGAACCGGACGTGTAGGCCGGGTCCCATGAATGGGACCCCTACACAGTAAAAACAGCGTGGCCCTGTACTAGGGCCGAGGGGAGGCGCGTTGCAGGACGTCCTCGAGCTGGTCCTGGCCTTCGTCGGCGGCGTCATCCTCTACGGCACCGGCGAGCTCGTGCTGTTCCTGCTCACGTTCGGCAGGCGCAAGCCGAGCTTGCGCGCGCTTTCCAAACGGCGCAACGCCCTCGTCGAGGAGCTGTTTACCGAAGCCGGCTTCTGGGTGGGCGCCGCGTTCTACGCCGGTTTGGCGCTGTGGTTGATCGGCTGGCTCAACTGAGCTTGCCTCGCTGCCTTGGGCCGGCGTGTCGCCCCGCCACGGACGAGCTATACTGAGGGTAGGGGGAACCATGCGTTATCGACCGAGCAAACTCGCGCTGGCCGTCCTGCCTCTTCTGCTCACGTTCTCGCTTCCCACCGGCGCCCAGCCGGACGTCCGGGTGAGCCCGGAGCTGGAGCAGCAGCTCGCGCAAGCGGGCGTGGCCAAGGTCATCATCCTGCTCGAAAAGCCGTTCCCGACGCTCGGCGCCGAGGCCCAGCGCGCCGCGCTGCGGCCCGTGAAGGACCAGGTGATCTCGCAGCTCGGCACGGACTTCCAGCTCGTCTACCGCTACGAGTCCCTGCCGGCCCTCGCCGGCGTCCTGAGCGCCGCGGGGTTGGACGCATTGCGCAACAACCCCAACGTGCGCGCGGTCTCGCCTTCGGGGCGGGCGCGTCCGGTGCAGACAGAACCGGGGTTGACGCTGAAACCCGAACTGTTTGAAACCGTTCCGTTCATCAACGCAGACGATGTCCACGGTCAGGGGTTCACCGGCCAGGGTGTGAACGTGGCCGTGCTCGACACCGGCATTGACACGGACCACCCCGACCTGAGCGACGACTTGGTCGCGCAGAGCTGCTTCTTGTCAAATCTGGGCGGTACATGCCCCTCGCCCAACCCGGCCGAGGACGGAACCGGGCACGGCACTCACGTCAGCGGCATCATCACCTCAGGAGGCGTGGCCGTTCCCTTGGGGACGGCCCCCGACGCCGGGGTCATCGCGGTCAAGGTGTTCGACGACAACGAGAACGGCGATTTCGCCGACATCATCGCGGGGCTCGACTGGCTCAACAACAACCACGGGAGCTTGAGCACGGACGTGGTCAACCTGAGCCTGGGTGGAGAATTGGAAAGCCAACGGTTTTCCTCGACGTGCGACAGCTTCAATGCAACGGCCATTTCCTTCAAGAACTCCGTGGACAACCTACGCGACAAGGGAATGGCAGTCTTCGCGGCTTCCGGCAACGATGCTGACACGAACGGCATCTTGTTCCCGGCCTGCTTGTCCAACGTGGCTGCCGTCGGGGCGGTCTACGATCAGGATTACAGCGGTGACTTCCCGAGCGGGATTAACTGGGGCGTCTGCTCGGACCCTTCGACCGCAGCGGATCAGGTCGCGTGTTTTAGCAACAGCAACAGCCTGATCGACCTCTGGGGGCCGGGGGCATTCGTGCTGACCGCCAACAACGACGGCTCCCAGATTGAGTTCAACGGCACCTCGGCCGCCACGCCGCACCTCTCCGGCGTGGCCGCGCTCTTGCTCGACCGGGACGGCACGCTCACGCCCTCCGAGGTCGAAAACGCGCTTAGTTCGACCGGCGTGTCGGTCACCGACACGCGCAACGGCGTGACCCGGCCGCGCGTGGACGCGCTGGCCGCGTTCAACGCGCTGGGCGGGAGTGACCCGAGCTCGG
>CAZNGF010000079.1:0-9245 GCA_964572855.1 uncultured Thermotogae bacterium
TCCCAGACGGCGCCGGGTTGCTCGGCCAGCGCGTTGAGCTCGCGGGCGCTTTGCGCGTCCAGGCAATCGCTCAGGTCGAGCTCGACCCGGCGGCCCTCGTGCCGGAACACGACCCGGCTCCAGGTGATCGCCTCGATGTTTTCAGCGAGGTGCTCGGCGCACCAGCCGCGCAGGAAGGCGCGCGTGTCGCCGGGTCCGCGGGCCAGGGCCGTCTCGATTTGCGCCTCGTCGACCAGCGTGCGCACCGCACCCTCGGCCAGCAGGCCCTGGTAGAGCCCGGCCTCGGGGTCGAGGTCGTGGAAGGCCAAATCGAGGCTCTGCAGCAGGTCGGGGTCGGCGTCCTTCCAGCTCACGCCCTCGGCCTCGAGGAAGTCGTCGATGAGCGCGCGCTTGGCCGCCCAGTCGACGCGGTCGCGCAGGCGCAGCGGGTCCGTCTCGAGGTCGTCGAGCGCGGCGCGCCACGCGCGCAGGACCCAGTCGGTCTCGGCGTCGCGGCCGGCCAGCTCGCGTTCACACGCTCCCAGAAAGCGGCGCTGGAGCTCCGGGCCGCGGGTCTGGCCCCCGCCGTCCAGCGGCAGGTCGGCCTGCGGGTCGCGCGCGAGCGCCTTGATGGATTTCAACGGGTCCTTGAGCGCGCGGTCAAAGCGCCAGCCGGCCTCGAGCAACCCGAGCACGAGCGCGAGCGTCCCGACGCGCAGGGCGGTGGCCACCTCGCAGAGCGTGGCGTCGCCGGCGATCACGTGCAGGCGGCGGAAGCGCGCGGGGTCGGCGTGCGGCTCGTCGCGCGTGTTGAACAGCGGGCGCCGGTGCAGCGTGTCGACGCTGCAGAGTTCGGTGAAGAAGTCGGCCCGCTGGGCGAGCTGAAACACGGGCGCTTTTCTGAAGGTTCCCTCCAGCCCCACCTTGCCCGTGCCGGCGTAGAGGATCCGCGTGACCAAAAACGGGACCAGCGCGGCCTGCAGCGCCTCAAACGGAACGTCCCGGCGCAGCAGATAGTTCTCGTGCGCGCCGTAGCTCATGCCGCCGAAGTCGACGTTGTTCTTGTAGAGCGTCACGCGCTTGCCCGTCTTCTCCCCGTAGGCGCGCGCGCAGCGCCGCACGATCCGCTCGCCGGCGCGGTCGTGGGCGACGAGGTCGAACAGCGAGGCGCACTCGGGCGTGGCGTACTCGGGGTGGCCGTGGTCCTGGTAGAGCCGGGCGCCGTTGGGCAGGGCGCGGTCGGCGCGCTCCTGGCTGCGGGTCAGGGGCTGTGCGGGGGGGCGCTCGAAGCGGTCGTCGCGCGGGTCGGTGTGCAGGCTCTGGGCTCGGAAGCCCCGCAGGTCGCGCAAGGGGTGCTCGCGGCTGTAGTCCCAGGGGCCGGCCCAGGGGCCCGGCCAGCTCTCGACCAGCGCGCGCGCCTCGTCGACCAGGTCGGCCACGCGCGCGCCCGCGACCGTGAGGCCGTATTCGGTGTCCAGGCCGATCAGGCGGGGCATTAGACCACCGCGTCGAAGCGCTCCCGGCCGCGGCGCTCGCGCGCGGGCCGGATCTCGACCACGTTCTCGGGCTCGTAGTCGAGCAGCTTGAGCCAGTCCTCCAGGTTGTCGGTCTTGGGGAAGATCTCGTTCTCGGCGTACTCGCGCCGGATGGACTCGCGCAAATCGTCCCAGCCCACGCCGGCGTCCGGCTCGCCCGACCCGATGGCGCGCTCGATGGCCATGTCCTTGGCCCGTTCCACCGCCGACATGATGAGCGCGCCGCTGACCAAGTCCTTCCAGTAGAGCGTCTCGTGCCGGCCGCTGCGTAAGGCAACGTTGAGGAAGGCTGTCTCGTCCTCGCGGCGGAACACGTAGTCGGTGGCGCGCTCGGCCAGCGCCGCGCGCGCGGCCTCGGGGGCGTCGTGCTCGGCCAGCCAGCCGGGGTCGAGCGGCACGCCCGCGTCCAGGTAGATCGAAAAGATGTCGCGCGTGGCGCCCCGGTCGGGCCGGTTGATCTTGACCTTGCGGTCGATGCGCTCGGGGCGCAGGATGGCCGGGTCGATGTAGTCGGGCCGGTTCGAGGTGAGCATGACCACGACGTTGCGCATGCTCACCAGCCCGTCCATCTCGGCCGAGAACTGGGGCACGACGGTGTTGGCGATGTTGAGGTAGCGCCCCGAGCTGCGCGTGCGCAGCAGCGATTCGGCCTCGTCGATGAAGATGAAGACCAGGTAGCCTTCCTTGGCGCGCTCGCGGGCTTGTGCGAAGATCTCCCGCACCATGCGCTCGGTCTCGCCCAGCCACATGTTCAGCAGGCGCGGGCCGTTGATGAGCATGAAGTAGTGCTTCACGTCCTGACCCACGCGCTCGGCGTAGGCCTGCGTCAGGTTGTAGGCCGTGGCCTTGCCGATCAGGGTTTTGCCGCAGCCCGGCGGGCCGTAGAGCAGGATGCCCTTCAAGGGGCGCTTGCCGAAGCGCTCGTAGAGGTCGGGGTGCAGCAACGGGCGCTCGATGGTGTCCTTGATGAGCCGGATGGCCTCCCCCTGGCCGCCGATCGCGTTCCAGGGCGTTTCGGGGATCTCTTCCAGGTAGTAGTCCCGCACCTCGTCCTTGCCGAAGTGTTCGAGCACGACGCGCATCGAGGGGTCGAGCCGGACCTCGTCGCCGGCCTTGAGCTCGATCCCTTCCAGGTCGGCCGCGCGCATGACGACCCGGCCGCTTTGGCCCTGGGCGTCGAGCGAGACGCGCAGGCGCCGCTCGTCCATGACCTCGGCCACCTTGACGATCGGTCCCTGCGGGTGGGGACCGAGGTCGTCCAGCACGGCGAAGGCGTCGTTGACCTTGACGCGCGTGCCGACCTTGAGCGCGTCGAGCTCGGCCTTGGGGTCGAGGTTGGTGAAGTATTCGGCGTCGCCCAGCGCGATGTAGGCCGCGCCCTCCTCGGGCGAGCCCAGGTAGGTCGCAACCCGGTTGGCCGGCGCCGTCAGCTTCTCGTAGGCTTCGTTGTATTCCTCGATCAACTGCTGGGCCTCGTCCATCTGCCGCTCGTCGACCTGGAGCTGGTGGTGGAGCAACACGAGCAGGTCGTGGCGCGGGTCGTCCTTGGGGGTGTGCTGCAGCACCTCCTCCAGGATGGCCAACGCCCGCACGCGCGTTTCGAGGTCGCGTTCCTCGTTGGCTCCGTCTTGCTTCTGGTTGCGATCAGCCATAAACACCTCACAAGCGCGCGGTTGCGCACGCGTGGTTCACGATACCGGTCGCTTCTCGGGCGTGCAAGCGGAAACGTCAGAAAACACGGGCTTTTCATCGCTGCCGAGTCCGTGCAGCGGGAGGCGCGCGGGCCGGCGGGGCGGCGCCTTGCAACGGGGCCGTTTGTCCCTATACTGAAAGGTTAATGATTTCGGTCGGGACGCTCGAGGGCATACCTTTGCTTCCTAAGGCGCATTTCGGTTTTCAACGTCGGTTGAGTCAGGCAAATGGACGGCCGGGGCCGTCCGGGCGGACGAGGAGGGATATCGTGCCGATTTATCGCTATCGTTGCGACGATTGTGGCGAGACGTTCAGCGCGCTGGAGTTCAGCGGGGAGCCGGCCACCGGGTCGTGCGAGCACTGCGGCTCGACCGAGATCGAACGGGTGCCGGGTGTGCCGGGTGTGTTGTTCAAGGGGAAGGGGTTCTACGTCACCGACAACCGCCGGTCGAGCTCGTCCGGCGCCAAGTCCAACGGGACGACGTCCTCGGGGTCGAAGTCGGGGACCGAATCGGGTTCCGACGAGTCGTCCGCGTCCGGGCAGTCCAAGGCCGCATCCTCCTGATCCGACATTGCAGATTTGCGTCGCGTTGCCCCGCGGTTTAGCCACGTCCGCCCGAGAACCAACCATTGAGGTGATTTATGTTTGTCAGCGGTGACGACATCCGGAGACTCCGCATCGGCCTGGCCTCGCCCGAGGAGATGCACGCCTGGTCCAAGGGCGAGGTGACCGAGTCCGAGACCATCAACTATCGCACGCACCGGCCCGAGCGCGGGGGGCTGTTCGCCGAGGAGATCTTCGGCCCCGAGAACGACTACGAGTGCGGCTGCGGCAAGTACCGCGGGCGCAAGTACGAGGGGATCAAGTGCGAGAAGTGCGGCGTGCTCGTCACCGACAAGTCGGCCCGGCGCGTCAACATGGGGCACATCGACCTGGCCAGCCCCGTGATCCATTTCTGGTACCTCAAGGGCGTGTCGAGCTCGCTCAGCACGCTGCTCGGGCTCAAGCGCGTCACGCTCAAGCGCATCGCCTACTACGAGACCGAGCCGCGTCAGGAGGAGATCTTCGTCGTCACCCACTCGCCCGAGGGCGACCCTGAGGTGGGCGAGTACCTCACCAAGACCCAGCTCAACATCCTGCAACAGAAGAAGGACTTCAAGGCCGAGCCCGCCTACGTGGTCGACGCCACCCAGCCCGTGACCGCGGCCGAGGGTGGCACCGTGGAGATCGTGCCCATGAAGCTCGAGAACGAGGAAGAGATCACGGTCATCCGGGTGGACAAGAAGGACTATCCCGTCTCGGTGCGCGCCGAGGTGTTGGTGGAGTCGGGGCAACAGATCGAGGCGGGCGAGACGCTGGCCGAGAGCCCCTTCGGGCCGCTGGACGAGGTCGTGAGCGAGTTCAAGCTGAGCGCGTTTCGCACCTTCTACCCCGAGATCCACGGCGCGCGCGCCGTGGACAACGTCGACAACCTCATCTTCCTGGTCACCCAGGCCACGGGCGAGGAGTTCCCGCTCGAGGTGGGCGACCTGCTGCTGGAGGACGAGAAGTTCGCCTACGAGCGGGTCTACCGCGGCCAGTTCGAGGCCCACACCGGCGCGGTCGGCATCCAGGGCGTGCTGGCCAACCTCGACCTGCACCAGGTGGCCCGCGGCCTCAAGCGCCAAGTGCGCCGCGAGACCAGCGAGGGCAAGCGCAAACGCATGCTCAAGCGGCTCGAGATCGTCGAGCACCTGCGCCACTCCGGCAACCGCGCCCGGGACATGATCCTGGAGGTCATCCCGGTGATGCCGCCCAACCTGCGCCCGATCGTCCAGCTCGAGGGCGGCAAGTTCGCCACCACCGACCTCAATGACCTCTACCGCCGCATCATCAACCGCAACAACCGGCTCAAGAAGCTCAAGGAAATGGGGGCGCCCGAGGTCATCCTGCGCAACGAGCGCCGCATGCTGCAGGAGGCCGTGGACGCGCTCATCTACAACGAGAAGAAGGAGAACCCGATCCTGGGCCGGGACAACCGCCCCTTGAAGTCGCTGAGCGAGCGCATCTCGGGCAAGCAGGGCCGGCTGCGCCGCAACTTGCTGGGCAAGCGCGTGGACTACTCGGGCCGCGCCGTCATCGTCGTGAACCCGAAACTCAAGCTGCACCAGTGCGGGCTCCCGAAGAAGATGGCGCTGGAGTTGTTTCGCCCGTTCATCCACCACCACCTGCAGCTGCTGGAAAAGCCCATCACCATCACCAACTACGACGAGCTCAAGAACAAGGCGCTCTCGGGCGAGCTGCCCGAGGTCTGGGACATCCTGGAAAAGCTCATCAAGGACCATCCCGTCATGCTCAACCGCGCCCCGACGCTGCACCGGCTGGGCATCCAGGCCTTCGAGCCCACGCTGGTGGACGGCGAGGCGATCCAGATCCACCCGTTCGTGTGCCCGCCCTACAACGCCGACTTCGATGGCGACACCATGAGCGTGCACGTCCCGCTCTACCCGGCCTCGATCAAGGAGGCGCGCGAGCGCATGCTCTCCTCGCAGAACATCCTGTCGCCGGCCAGCGGCGAACCGCTCAGCATGCCGACGCAGGACTTCATCTTCGCGGCCTACTACCTCACCTTCGTGCCCAAGGAGGGCCAGGCGCGCCACAAGGCCGACGACGCCCTGTTCGCCTTCGCCGACGAGACCGAGGCCACCTGGGCGTATGAGGCGGGCCGCATCCGACTCCAGACCCCGATCCGGATCCGGGTGGAGGGGAAGCTGCGCGAGACCACGCTGGGGCGCGTGATCTTCAACGGGATCGTGCCCGAGGACCTGCGGGACTACGACAAGACCTACAACGCCGGCGAGATCGACCAGCTGGTCATGACCTGTTACCACCAACACGGCAACGAGCGCGTGGTCGAGCTGCTGGAGGACATCAAGCGGCTGGGGCTCAAATACGCGATCCGCTCGGGGCTGACGGTCTCGGTGCGCGACTGCATCATCCCGCCCGAGAAGCCCGAGATCCTCAAGGAAGCCCGCGAGCGCGTGGACCGCATCAACGGGATGTTTGAGATGGGCCTCTCGACCGACTCCGAGCGCAAGGAGGAGGTCATCAAGATCTGGCGCGAGACCGTGGACCGCGTCGAGGACGCCACCATGGAGAACTTCGGCAAACAGCGCTACAACCCGATCTACGGCATCGTGGAGTCGGGGGCGCGCGGGAGCTCGAACCAGATCAAGCAGCTGGCCGGCATGCGCGGCCCGATGGCCGACCCGTCGGGTCAGATCCTGGAGATGCCGGTCATCTCGAACTTCCGCGAGGGCCTGACCACGATGGAGTACTTCATCTCGACGCACGGCGGGCGCAAGGGGACGGCCGACACCGCGCTCAAGACGGCCGACTCGGGGTACCTCACCCGCCGCTTGGTGGACGCCTGCGAGGAGCTGGTCATCAAGGACGACGACTGCGGCACGAACAACGGCATCGCGCTCGACCCGCTCTACTACTCCAAGACCCAGCTGATGGAAAACCTCGAGACCCGCCTCTACGGCCGGCTGCTGGCCGCCGACGTGCGCTTCGACGGCGAGGTCGCCTTCGAGCGGGACACGCTCATGGACCGCCAGAAGGCCAAGCAGCTCGGCGAGCTCCAGCGCGAGCTCAAGGTGAGCGCCAAGGACTTTAAGGAACGCGCGCTCGGGAACAAGAGCGTGGCCGACGTGCGCGATCCCGAGGGCAAGCAGGTGATCGTGGCCCGCGACGAGTCGATCACGCCCTACTTCGTGCAGCAACTCAAAAAGCACAAGGTCAAGACCATCACGGTTCGCCCCGAGGTCATCGTGCGCTCGGTGCTGACCTGTGAGACCCCGCGCGGCGTGTGCCAGAAGTGCTACGGGCTCGACCTCTCGCGCCACCGCCTGGTCGAGCTGGGCACGGCCGTGGGGATCATCTCGGCCCAGTCCATCGGCGAGCCCGGCACCCAGCTCACGATGCGCACGTTCCACACCGGCGGCATCGCGGGCGAGGACATCACGCAGGGCCTGCCGCGCGCCGAGGAGTTGTTCGAGGCGCGCAAGGCGCTGCGCAGCACGCAGGGCGAGATCGCGCCCATCAGCGGGCACGTGGCCGAGCTGACCACGACCCCGGACGGCCGCGAGCAGATCCACCTCGAAAGCGAGCGCCACACGCTCCAGCTCCCGCGCGAGCTCTGCCAGGTCCAGCCCGGCGATCAGGTCGGGATCAACCAGTTCATCACGGGCAAGAGCCCGGCCGCCGGCAAGCTGGAGACGATCCAATGGGACGGCGCCCGCCACGCGCTCATCATGGGCGAGGGCGACGCCGTGCTGCACCTGCCGCTGGGCGCCGAGCCCGCGGTCGACAACGGCGCCGAGGTCAAGGAGGGCGACGCGCTCACGGACCCCTACGAGCAGGCGCCCATCGCCGCGCTCGGGGCCGGCACGGTCGAGCAGGTCATGGCGCAAGAGGAGGAGGGCCAGCGCACCGTGATCGTGGCCGATTCGGAAGGCCAGATCGCGCGCTACCTCGTCCCGGCCGAGGTCGAGTTGCTGGTGGGCGAGGGCGACGAGGTCGAGGAGGGGACGCTTTTCTTCTCCCCGTTCGAGGTCGAACCGCTGACCGCGCCGCGGGCCGGGCGCGTGTTCGTTCAGGGACAGCGCTTCGTGCTCTGCGAGGCCGACGGCCTGGAAGGGCGCCTCATCTCGCTGAGCGACGGGGTGAGCCTGACCAAGGAGCCGGGCGACGCCGTCAAGCGCGGCGAGTTGTTGTTCACGGTGAGTGCGGGCGAGGAAGGCGGCACGGCCGTGGTGGACGCGGTCGAGTCGCTCGACGACGAACGCCTGGTGGACGTGACCTACCACCTCGAGGCCAGCGTCGCGCTCAGCAACACGCCGGTGGTGCGCCAGGGCGACAAGGTGCGCCAGGGCGACCTGGTCTCCAAGGGCGTGGTCTCGCCGCACACGCTGGTCAAGGAGGCCGGCGTGCGCGCCACGCGCGACTACCTGCTCACCGAGATCCACAAGGTCTACAAGAGCCAGGGCGTGGACATCAACGACAAGCACATCGAGCTGGTCATCCGCCAGATGCTCAATAACGTGAGCATCGAGGACGCGGGCGACTCGCCGTTCACGCCCAACGAGATCGTTAGTCTGGAGGAGTTCCAGTCGGCGATCCGGCGCATGAACGAGGAAAACCGCCAGATCCGCCTGCAGCGCGAGGAGCTGCTGGGCGCGGTGCTGGCCGCCGACCTGGCCGACCCCGATGGCCAGCCGCTGGCCGCACAGGGCCAGCAGGTGGACGCCCAGCTCCTGGACGCCTGGCTCGAGGCCGAGGTCGAGGAGATCACGGTCGAGCGCGTCTCGGGCCCGGAAACCGTGCGCATCGCCGAGAAGCTGCTGCCCGTGGGCGAGCGGCTCCTGATGCGCATCTCCAAGGCGGCGCTCGAGAACAAGAGTTGGCTGAGCGCGGCCTCGTTCCAGCGCACGACCATGGTGCTGGACCAGGCGGCGCTGCGCGGGGCCAACGACACGATGGAGAGCCTGAAGGCCAACGTGATCGTGAGCCGATTGGTGCCGGCCGGGACCGGGTACTTCGCCCACGGTCGCAACGCGGAACAGGCCAAGGCCAACGGCGAGGCCGAGGACGCGCCCGAGGCCGAGGAGGTGGCCGCCACGGCCGACTGAACCGGAGAAGGGCCCGCGAGGCCGCCGATCGACGGCCCCGCGGGGCGAGCGGCGCGCGGCTTTTCGCGGCCTCGGCGGCGGAAAGAGCGATGCAAAGATTCTTTTGCTTGACAAGGGGTATGGCGATTTCTATAATGCCCTGAAGTCAGGGAATTGCTCTTTGCATCCTTACTATTCCAATTTGTAAGCGCAACCATCATTCAACAGGGAGACGATTGCACTTATGCCGACGCTCAACCAACTCGTGCGAAAGGGCCGCAAGAAGGTCCACAAAAAGCGCAAGGCGCCCGCCTTGGAGAACTGCCCGCAGCGCCGCGGGGTGTGCACCCGGGTGTTCACCCGCACGCCCAAGAAGCCGAACTCGGC
>CAZNGF010000080.1:0-7027 GCA_964572855.1 uncultured Thermotogae bacterium
CCAGGTGCAGCAGGTTCCAGGTCATGAAGGTGGTGTTGCGGTTGGTGAAGTCGTTTTCCGGCCCGCCCGATCCCTCGTCGAGATACGAGGGCCCCGGACCGGCTTCGCCGAGCCAGGCGGCGTCGGCCTGGGGGGGGATGGAATAGCCCAAGTGTTGCAGCGAATACAGGATATTCATCGCGCAGTGCTTGGCCCCGTCTTCGTTGCCCGTGATCAAGCAGCCGCCCACCTTGCCGTAGTCGGCGTACTGGCCGTGCTCGTTGAGCAGGTGCGAGTTGGCGTAGAGCCGTTCGATGACCTGGGTGCAAACCGAGGTCTTCTCGCCCAGCCAGATCGCCGAGGTGAGGACCAGGATGTCACAGGCTTTGACCTTCTCGTAGAGCTGCGGCCAGTCGTCACGGTCCCAGCCGTGTGCGGTCATGTCGCCGTACACGCCGAAGGCCAGGCTGTAATCCACGGGCCTCAGCACCTCGACGCTGACCCCGTTCTTCTGCATGATGGCTTTTGAGATATCGATCAAGCCCTGCGTGTGGGATCGCTCTGGCGACCGCTTCAGGGTGCAGTTGAGAAACAACGCCTTCAAGTCGGAGAAATCCCAGCGACTGCTTTCGCACATGGCGATTTGCTTTTGACCGAGCACCATTTCATGACTCCTTCGTAGGGGTCGTTACACCGTAGCCGGCGCCCGCGTGGATGGCAAGAAGCGCGCGTTGTCTAGCTGGGCCGGCCGGCGCAGGCTGTTCGGCGCGATAAGGCGATCGGGTCGCGACGGGCGTAGGGGCACTGCGCGCAGCGCCCCTACGTTTCCGAACGCGCAGCCCCGCCCTCGCGCCGGCCGAACAGCACGAACATCAGCAGCGTGGCCGCGGCGTAGAAGGCGGCCATGAGCAAGAAGTTGGTGTCGAAGCCCCCGAAGCCGACCCGCTCGCGCCACCAGCCCGAGAAAGCCGACCCGGCCGCCCAGCCCAGGCTCCAGACGACCTCGTGCGCGCCGGCGAACGTGGCGCGCTCCCCCTCGTCGAGCTGTTCCATGCAGAAGGCCATGTAGACCGGGTTGGCCATGTTCATGAGCATGCCGCGCACCAGCAGCGAGAGCGCCACCAGCAAAAAGACGGGCGAGAAGCCCAGCATGAACAGAAACGGCAGCGATGCCGCCTGCACCGCCACCACCGAACGCACCCGTCCGAGCCGGTCGGCCAGCGCTGGCTGGACCAGGATTCCGGTCGCGGTCACCAACGACGAGATCCCGAACAGCCACCCCAGCTCGCCGAACGAGATCCCGAACTTGCCCGTGATGAACAGGTTCAAAAACGGCATGGTCTGTCCCGCGCCCAACCCCACCAGCAGCGTCGGGACGAGCAGCTTGAGGAAGAGCGCCGGGTGCGCCAATCCCCAGCGCCGGCGCGGCAGCGGCGCGGCGTGGGGCGGCTCGGAGGGAAGCGGGCGCCGGCGCGCAGCCGTCGGGTCCGCGGGGCGCTCGGCCGCCATCCCCAGCCGGCGAATGCCCAGCAGCGGCAGCACGGCCAGCCCCTGCAGCGCGGCCACCAGCCCCAGCGTGAGCTGCAGCGGGAGCACGGCCCCGGGCGAGCCGCCCAGCCAGCCGGCGAACGCCTCGGGCGCGTGACCGCCCAACAGGCTTCCCAAGAAGCCCGTGCCCGTGGTGAGCGCGGCCTGGACGCTGAACAGCGCCGTGCGCTGGCGCGCGTCGCGCGCGTGCTTGGCCATGAACGGAGCGCTGTTGGCGATCAGGATCGTGAAGCCCAGGCCGCTGAGCGCCGTGAAACCCACCAGCGCTCCCGGCTCGGTCCAGAGCACGATGCCGCCCGCGCCCAGCGCGCTCAGCGCCGTGCCCGCCACCAGCGCCCACTTGCGCGAGAAGCGGTCGCTCAGCACGCCGACCGGAATCCCGACCAACGCCGTGGTGAGCGTGGGCAGCGCGTTGACCCAGCCGATGAACGCCTGGTCGTGCCCCAGACTCTCCAGGTAGAAGTTGAGCATGAGCCAGACGACCGAGTAGCCCACACTCCCGACCGTGGCGCTCAGCAGGAACAGCTTGACGTCTTTGGAAAAACGCCGGAAGCGGCCGAAGTAGGTGACGAGGTTGGAAAACGGAGCCGGCACGGTGCCCCCTTAAGCGCCGGGGAGTGTACGGGAACGGAGAAGGGGGGGCAAAGCGGGGAGGCAGGGGATGTTTGTTTGGCAAGAGCCGCGCAAGGGTCCCGGCCTAGGCGACCCCCGCCTCCTCCAGCTCCTTGAGCAGTTCCTTCTGCTTCTTGTTGAGCTTGGTGGGGACCTGGATCTTGACCTTGCAGAACAGGTCGCCGTGGCCCGAGCCGTGCAGGTGCTGGATGCCCTGGTTCTTGAGGCGAAAGGTCGTGCCCGGCTGCGTGCCGGCGGGAACCTTGAGCGTCTCCTCCCCGTGCAGCGTGGGGACCTTGACCTTGCCGCCCAGGGCCGCGGTGGTGTAGGGGATGCCGATCTCGCAGTGGAGGTCGTCGTCCTTGCGCTTGAAGCGCTCGTGGGGCGCGACCTGGACCACGACGAACAGGTCGCCGGTCGGGCCGCCGCTGATGCCGGCGTTGCCGCCTTCCTTGAGCCGCAGACGCGAGCCGCTGCTCACCCCGGCGGGGATGTTGATCGAGATCTGGCTCTCGTCCTTCTTGCGCCCGCGCCCGTGGCACGCCTTGCACGGGCTCTTGATGAGCTCGCCCGTGCCCTCGCAGCGCTCGCAGGGGCGGATGTTGACGAAGCTGCCCAGCAGCGTCTGCTGCCGGATCTGCACCTCGCCGCGCCCATTGCAGGTGGGGCAGACGCGCACCGTGGTGCCCGGCTCGGCGCCCGACCCCTTACAGTGTTCGCAGGCCACGAAGCGCGGGATGGTGAGCTTCATCTTGGTCCCGAAGGCCGCGTCCTCCAGCGAAATCTTGAGGCGGTACTCCAGGTCCTCGCCGCGCTGGACGCGGCTGCGCTGCTGGCCGGCGGTCGCCCCGCCGCCGCGCGGGCTGCCTCCCTGGCCGAAGAACATGTCGAAGATGTCCTCCCAGCCGCCGAAGCCGAACTCCTCGAACGCCTCGCGCGCGCGGTGGAAGTCCATGCCGCCGAAGTCGTACTGCTGTTCGGGACCGGCGTGGCCAAAGCGATCGTACTGCGCCCGCTTGTCCGGGTCGCTCAGCACCTCGTAGGCCTCGGAGACCTCCTTGAACTTCTGGACGCTCTCCTTGTCCTTGTTCACGTCGGGGTGGTACTGCTTGGCCAACCGCCGGTAGGCTTTCTTGATCTCGTCGGCGGAGGCCCCCTTTTCGACCCCGAGCACCTCGTAGTAGTCGCGTTTGGCCACGCTCTCCCCTTACTGGTCCTTGCTCTCGTCCTCGTCGTCTTTGACGACCTCGGCGTCGATGACCTCGTCCTCGTCGCCGGCGCCGTCGCTGGAGGGCTCTTCTTCGCTGCCGGCCTCGCCGCCCGCGGCGGCGCCGGTCTCCTGCTGGTACATGCCCTTGCCGATCTCCATCGAGGCTTCCTTCAACTCCTCCATGGCCCGGTGCAGGTCGGCGGTGTCGGCGTCCTGTTTCATCAGGTCCTTGAGCGCGTCGACCTTGGCCTGGACGTCGTCCTTCACGTTTTGCTCCACCTTGTCGCCGTGCTCCTCGAGCAGCTTCTCGGCTTGGTAGACCGCGTAGTCGGCCTGGTTGCGGGCCTCGATGTGCTCGACGCGCTTTTCGTCCTCCTCGGCGTGGCTTTCGGCCTCGGCTTTCATGCGCTTGATCTCGTCCTCGCTCAGGCGCGAGGTCTCCTTGATCTGGATGCTGGCAGTCTTGTCGGTGGCCTTGTCCTTGGCGTTTACGTTCAGGATGCCGTCGGCGTCGATGTTGAAGCCCACCTCGATCTGGGGCACGCCGCGCGGGGCGGGCGCGATGCCGCTCAGCTTGAACGTGCCCAGGCTCTTGTTGTCCTTGGCCAGCTTGCGCTCGCCCTGGACGATGTGAATGTCCACGGCCGACTGGCCGTCCTCGGCCGTGGTGAAGGTCTTGGTCTTTTCGGCCGGGATGGTCGTGTTGCGCTCGATGACCGGCGTGGCCACGCCGCCCAGCGTCTCGATGGACAGGGTCAGCGGCGTGACGTCCAGCAGCACGATCTGGTCCACCTCGCCGGCCAGCACCGCGCCCTGGATGGCCGCGCCCAGCGCCACCACCTCGTCGGGGTTGATCTCGCGGTTGATCTTGCCGGGGACCATCTGCTCGATCATCTCCTGGACCTTGGGGATGCGGGTCGAGCCGCCCACCAGCACGACCTGGTCTACATCCTTGGCCGTCATCTTGGCGTCCTTGAGCGTGCTTTCGATGAGCTGGAACGTCTCGTCCAGGTAGTCGTTGATGAGTTGCTCGAACCGGGCGCGGCTCAGGCGGCGCTCCAAGTGCTTGGGGCCGGACTGGTCCGCGGTCAGGTACGGCAGGCTGATCAGGGTCTCCTTCTTGCTGGAGAGCTCCTTCTTGGCGTTTTCGGCCGCGTCCTTGAGGCGCTGCATGGCGCTGGCGTCCTGACGCAGATCGATGCCGCTCTCGCCCTTAAATTCTTCCACGAGCCAGTCCATGATGCGGTCGTCGAAGTCCTTGCCGCCCAGGTGCGAGTCGCCCCCGGTCGAGACGACCTCGAACACGCCGTCGCCGATCTCCAGGATCGAGATGTCGAACGTCCCGCCGCCCAGGTCGTAGACCAGGATGCGCTGGTCCGTTTCCTTGTCGAGCCCGTAGGCCAGGCTGGCGGCGGTGGGCTCGTTGATGATGCGGGCCACCTCGAGCCCAGCGATCTTGCCGGCGTCCTTGGTGGACTGGCGCTGCATGTTGTTGAAGTAGGCCGGGCACGTGATCACGGCCTTGCCCACGGGCCCGCCCAGGCGGTCCTCGGCGTCCTTCTTGAGCTTGCCCAGCACCATGGCCGAGATCTCCTCGGGCGAGTAGTCCTTCTTGCCGGCCTGGGTCTTGACGTGGACGCGGTGGTCCGTACCCATGTAGCGCTTGATCTCCATGATGGTGCGCTCGGGATTGGTGATGGCCTGGCGCCGGGCCAGCGTCCCGACCAGGCGCTCGTCTTCGTCGGTGAAGGCCACCACCGACGGCGTGATGCGGTCGCCCTCGGCGTTGGGAATGATCTCGGGCTTGCCGCCCTCCATCACCGCCATGGCCGACATCGACGTGCCCAAATCAATGCCGATGATCTTTTCTTTTGCCATTTATGACTCCTTTTCGTGCTCCTGTGTCCGTGCGTCGCCGTGTGCGCTTGGGGCGTCCTCGGCCGGCGCCGCGTCGGCGGGCTTGGCCGGCGGCCGGCTCACCTTGACGCGGCTCGGCCGCAGCAACCGCCCCGCGCGGGTGTAGCCGCGCTCGAACTCCTCCAGCACGACGTGCGGCTCGCCCTCGTGCTCGACGGCCAGCAGCACCTCGTGTCGGGCGGGGTCGAAGCGCTTGCCCTCGGCCTCCACGGGCTTGACGCCCTTCTTGTCCAACAGGTCCTGAAACTTGGCAAAGATGCGCTCGGCGCCCTCCAGGAACGCGTCCCGGTCGCCCGTTTCCTCCAGCGTCTCGAAGGCGCGCTTCAGGTCGTCGTAGAGCGGCAGCAGCTCGCCCAGCAGCCGGTCCTCCAGCGCGGTGTAGGTCTCCTCCTGTTCGCGCTCCTTGCGCTTCTTGTAGTTCTGGAAGTCGGCCTGCACGCGCCGTAAGCGATCCAGGTAGTCGTCGGCCTCCTGGATCTTGGCCTGCAGTTGGGCTTCCAGGTCCTCGGCCTGGCCCGGCGCGTCGCTGGCGGTCGCTTCGTCCGTCCCGGCCTCCGCGGCGCCTTCGGCCTCGGCGTCCCGTGCATCCGTCTGTGCCTCGGTTCGTTGCCTGTCCGCGTCCGTCATCAGTGGACCTCCTCGGGGTGTCCGCTCAGCGTCAGGATCGTGCGCAGCCGGTTGCCCACGTACTGCGTGGCCGAGAAGCTGCGGGCGTAGTCGAGGCGCATCGGTCCCAGCACGCCCAGCACGCCCGAGTAGCCGTAGCCCATCAGCACGAGCGTGTAGTCGCGCAGCTCGGGCAAGTCGTTTTCACGCCCGATCAGGGCCTGCACGCGGTCGCTCGTTTCGACCCCCTTGAGGGCCTCGGCCAGCCGCTGCTGATCCTCGAGCAGGCTCAGCAGCGGGCGCGCGGCCGTCTCGCTGCCGGCCTGGTCGAACACGCGGCGCAGCAGGTTGACCACGCCGTCGAGGTAGAGCCGCTGCGCCGTACGCAGATCGATCACCTCGTGCAACAGCTTGAAGGCCGCCTGGATGAGCGGGTTGACCCACTGCTTGCTTTCCAGCTCGAAGTACTCGGCCACCTGCTGGCGGATGTCCTCCAGGCTGCGCCCCTGAAGCCGCTCCTGCAGCAGCGCGTTGATCTCGTCCAGTTGGTTCTGCGACAGGGCTGCCGGGATGAAGCGGCTCTCGATCAGGCCCAGGTCCGAGACCACCACCGCCAGCACGGTGTCGGCGTCGACCTTGATAAGCGTGATGTGCTTGAGGCGCGTGGCCTCGAGCCGGGGCGTGAGCACGAAGCCCAGCAGCCCCGTCAGGTTCGAGAGCAGAAACGCCGTGCGGCGCAGCAACCCTTCGATCTCCTGGCGCCGGAACTCGTAGCTCTCCATCAGCGAGAAGTTCTCGTGGTGGATGACCTCGCCCAGCTCCAGCAGCCAGTCGGCGAAGTAGCGGTAGCCCCGCTGCGTGGGCACGCGCCCGGCCGAGCTGTAGGGCTTGTCGATGAAGCCCCGGCCTTCCAGGAACTTCATGTCGTTACGGATCGTAGCCGAACTCACCGAGAGCCCCTGGACCTCGAGCAACTGCTCCGAGCTCACCGGGGCGCCCTTCTTGACGTAGCGGTCCACGATCTCGTTCAGGATCAGGCTTTTTCTGGAATCCATAATATTAGCACTTGAAACCTACGACTGCTAATGGCCCATGATAACCCCGCTCCAAGGCTTTGTCAAGCGCGTTTTTGGCTTCGGAAGGGCGCAACCCGTG
>CAZNGF010000080.1:7127-9174 GCA_964572855.1 uncultured Thermotogae bacterium
GGGTCGAACGCCAGGCTCTCGGGCGCCTTGAGGCCGCGGATCAGCGTCGTGTGCGTCCCGTCGGGCGCCAGCGCCGTGACCCGGCCGGCCTCGGCGCTGCCGAGGTGGCTCGCCCAGGCGCGGCCGTCGGGGGCCACGACCACGTCGCGGGCGCGGCCGAGCTCGTCGAGCACGGGGACGAGCCCCCCCGCGGCCGTGTGACGCCAGAGGCGGCCAGCCTCGGCGTCCGCGACCCAAAGAGCGCCCGCGCCATCGACCCACAGACCGGCCGGGGCGCTCAGAGCGCTCGTCCCGGCGTCGAGGTGGACGGAGACGGGGCCGTCGGACGGCAGCCGGAACACGGCCCCGCCCTCGGGGTCGGCGGCGAAAAGCGACCCGTCCGGACCGGCGGCCAGGTCGGCCAGCCGCCCCGGCGCGCGCGGGAAGGCGTCCGCCGCGCGCCAGACCGCCGGCTCGCCGGCTCGGCTGATGCGCCAGACTTGATCCCGGTCGGCGGCATAAAGCGCGCCGTCGACGAAGGCGAGCCCGGCGGGATCGTCCAATCCGTCGGCGAACGGCTCGGCCCGCCCGTCCGTTATGATCCGCACCGCGCCGTCGTCCAGGACGTCGGGCTCGCCCTGCAGCGCGACGTAGGCGCGCCCGTCGGGACCGAGCACGACAGCGGTGACTCCCGGCAGCTCGCCCACGCGGGTCACGCGCTGCGCGGAGAGGTAGGCGATGGCGAACCAGCCCAACAGGATCGTCCCCACGAACAGCAGGACGGGGACGTAGAAGCGCGTCCAATTCCTCATTCGACCGGGTAGAGGTGCACCCCCCGGCCGAAGACGACGGCCAGGATGTGACCGGTCTCGCGCGCGACCGCCCCGGCCAGGTAATCCACGCCCCACTCCAGGTTCCAGGCCAGCGCCCGCGAGGCGTTGGCCTCGATGCCGGCAAAGCTTTGCAGGAAGAACGAGGGGGCCTCCCCGCGCACGTTGAGCATCCCGAACCCGGCGCCCAGGTAGTAGTCCGTCCCCGGCGTGTCGAAGGCCCAGCCGGGCGGGGCGGCCTTGCTCAGGGCCCGCAGCGTCAGGTTGGCAAACGCTCCCGGCAAAAACAGCAAGTCGATCTCGCCGCCCAGCGCGGGGGTAGCCCAGTAGCGCACGCTGATCCCGAACGCCTCGCCGGTCCACTGCAGGCCGAAGCCGAAACTGCGCCCGGCCGAGAGGTCCTCGGGTTGGGCCAGCGCCGGGGCGGCCACGAGCAGCGCGAGCGCGGTCAACACGAGTAAACTGCGGGTCATAGGGGCGCTCCTTCCAGGCGCGTCGGGTAGAAGTGCTCGGCGAACCCCAGCCCGGTGGTGATGCGGTCCAGGAAGTCGCCGGGGCCCAGCAGGCGGAAGCCGTAGCCGATCTCCCAGCTGGCGGACCGGTTGGGGTTGGCGTTGAACTCGACCCCGACGTCGGTGCGCAGCGCCGGCAGCGCAAACGCCCCGTCGCGCACGCGGGCCACCAGCCCCGAGGCCACGTAGAAATCGGTCTCTTGCGTGTCGGCGAACTTGTAGAGCGCCCGCAGCTGCGACGTGGCCCCGAAGCGGACGCTGCCGGTCTGGGTCTGCGAGCGCTTGAGCCCGAAGGTGAAGGCCGCCTCGACCCCCACGCGCTCCTCGGTCCAGAAGCGCGCGCTGATCGTCATGGTCGGGAAGCTGAAGCCGTCGACCTCGAACGAGGTGGCCGGGATGAGCTGCACCCCGATCCCCCAGACGCGCCCCTCGCTGCGGTCCTGGGCCAAGCCCGGCGCGCTCGCGCACGCCAGCAGCACGAGCGCCAGCGCGACGCCTAACAGGGTGTGATCCCTCACGATCCCCTCCTCTTTGCGGGTCGAGTGTAGCACAAAGGGGAAGGAGGGGAAAGGGTGAACGGATGCAGTTGGATTAGCTGCGCTTTCCTATCGAGATTTCCGAAGGGGTGCTGTTTCCTTTAGCTTGTTGAAGGCTGTGATATACATGGCGGGATTCCAGATGTTTGCACTTAGTGAGAACTGTCCGTTTCCATAACGAAAACGGACA
>CAZNGF010000081.1:0-8986 GCA_964572855.1 uncultured Thermotogae bacterium
CCGGCATTGCGCCGCCGTTTGGTTCTCAACCATGCGGCACCTCAGCCCCCTCTTCCTGCGGCAGTTCGTCGTACACGCCGAGGTTCTGATAGCGGAGGAAGCGCCGTGCCAGCAGCTCCTCCACGTCCCATTCTAGCAGGTCGGTCAGGTGATCACGAAGCGCGTCCTTGAGCAATTCGGCAGCGCGTTCCGGGTCGGCGTGCGCGCCGCCCTCGGGCTCGGCCACGATCGCGTCCACGATTCCGAGCTCGCGCAGGTGCGGCGCCGTGATGCGCAGCGCCTGCGCCGCGCGCGCGGCGTGCGCGCGGTCGCGCCACAGGATGGCCGCACAGCCCTCGGGCGTGATGACGCTGTAGTAGGCGTTCTCCATGATCAGCACGCGGTCGCCCACGCCGATGCCGATGGCCCCGCCGCTGTTGCCCTCGCCGATGACGGCCACCACGACGGGGACGCGCAGCGTGCTCATCAGGTAGATGCTTTCGGCCAGCGCGCCGCCGATGTTGCGCTCCTCGGCCGCGCGGCCCGGGAAGGCCCCGGCCGAGTCCACCAGCGTGACCACCGGGAAACGGAAGCGCTCGGCCAGCCTCATGACGCGCTGGGCCTTGCGGTACCCCTCCGGGTGCGGCATGCCGTAGTTGCGTCGTTGGTTTTCCTGGAGGTCGCGCCCCTTTTGTTGCGCGATCACGGCCACGCTGCGCCCCTCGAAGTGGGCCAGGCCCGCCAGGATCGCGCCGTCGTCGCCGTAGAGCCGGTCTCCGTGTAGCTCGTAGAAGTCGTCGAAGGTGCGCTCGATGTACTCCAGCGCGTGCGGGCGCTTGGGGTGGCGGGCCAGCTTGACCCGCGCCCAGTCCTCGGACTCGGGCGCGCGTGCCGGCCCCGCGTCGGGCTCGGCGGGCGCGTTGAGCGCCGCCAGCTTGCGCTCGATACGGGCGATTTCGTCCGAGAGGTCGAGCCCTTGGTCGCGGTCGAGCGCCTTGAGCTGCTCCAACGTAGCTTTGAGCCGGGCTTCATCCATGGTTGCTCCCCTGTTTGAGCAGGTCGAGCTCGGTGGCCCGGCGCTCCTGGACCTCGATCAGCGGCGCGTGCGAGAAGAACGTGAGCAACTGGATCAGTTCCTCGCGCATGCGGCTGCGGTTGACCACGCGATCCACGATGCCGCGCTCGAGCGCGAACTGGTCGGTCTGGAACTCGGGCGGGAGCTTTTCCTTGATGGTTTCCTCGATGACGCGCCGGCCCGTGAAGCCGATGAGCGCGCCCCTCTCGGCCAGGATGACATCACCCAGGTTGGCGATGCTGGCCTCGACCCCGGCGGTGGTGGGGTAGGTCATGACCGAGACGAACGGGATCTTGGCCTCGGCCAGCAGCTTGCGCGCCGAGGCGGTCTTGGCCATCTGCATCAGCGAGAGGATGCCCTCCTGCATGCGGGCCCCCCCGCTGGCCGAGATCAAAACGTAGGGGCGCTGCTCCGCGACCGCCACGCGGATCCCGTGGGCGATCTGCTCGCCCATCACCGAGCCCATGCTGCCGCCGATGAAGCGGAAGTCCATCACGCTCAGCACGACCGGGATTTCCCCGACCTCGGCCGTGCCCACGATGATCGCGTCGTGCAGCCCGGTGTCCTTGAACGCCTGCTGCAGGCGTTCGGGGTAGGGCTTGGCGTCCACGAATTTCAGCGGATCGCCTGCCGCGATGGGGCGCGAGATGTCCTCGAAGGAGCCTTCGTCCACCAGCATGGCGATGCGCTCGGGCGCGGTCAGGAAGAAGTACTGGCCGCAGTTGGGGCAGATGTTGTGGTTCTCCCGCACGCGCTTCTTGAACACGAGCTCCTGGCACGCCTTGCACTTGAGCCAGAGCACCCCGTCGGCTTCCTTGGGCTGCTGGTCCAGCGTGACCTTGAAGTATTTGCGGTTGAAAAGAGACATGGCCTTCCTTTTTCGGATCCCGTCCGCCGCGCCGTCCGTTTCCCCATTAAAACGCACGCCCTGTCGGCGCGTCGTAACGCCGATAACGGCCCGGCATCACGCCTTTGACGGCGCTTGTCATCAAAGTCCCACTATACGAGGATTGGCCCCGAAATGTCAAACGTTGAGCGCGTTCTCGGGCCTTCCGCCGCGGTTTTCGGACGCGTGTTCGCTCCGTATACTGGCGGCGACTCCAGGCGAGACGAGGGGATGCCGATGCGAATCGCAAACGCCACATTGGAATGCGTCCGGGGCGACATCACGGCACAGCCCGAGTTGGAGGCCGTGGTCAACGCCGCCAACGCCCAACTGCGCCCCGGCGGCGGCGTGGCCGGCGCCATCCACCGCGCGGCCGGGCCGGGCCTGTACCAAGAGTGCAAGCCGCTGGCGCCGATCGAGCCCGGCACGGCCGTGCTCACGGGCGGCCACGACCTGCCCAACCGGCACGTGATCCACTGCCTGGGACCGGTCCACGGCGTCGATACGCCCTCGGACCGGCTGCTGGCGGCCTGTTATCGCAACGCGCTCCAGCTCGCCGACGCGCACGGGATCGGCTCCATCGGCTTCCCGGCCATCTCGACCGGCGCGTTCGGCTATCCCGTGCGCCAAGCCGCCGAGGTCGCCATCGCGACCCTGCTCGAGGTGCTGCCAGGCTTGACGCACGTTCGGCTCGTCCGCTTCGTCTTGTTCGGGGAGGTCGACCTGGCCATCCACGAGCGCACCCTGCGCTCGCTCACGAACCCCACAGAGAGGTGATCGACATGGCGGATTTGCACATCGACTTCCTCTACTTCGAGGACTGCCCCTCGCACCCGGACGCGTTGGAACGGCTCAAGGCCGTGTTGGGAGAAGACGGCCTCGACGCCGAGATCAAAGTCACCCGGGTGGAAAGCGAGCAACAGGCGCGGCAGTTGCGCTTCATCGGTTCCCCGACTATCCTCGTGAACGGGCAGGACGTCGATCCGCCCGGCGGGGACGCGCATGTCGCGCTCACCTGCCGCGTGTATCGGCACGAGAACGGGCGCTTCTCGCCCCTGCCCTCGAAAGACACCATCCGCCGCGCGCTGCGCGCGGCCCAGACGAACGCAAAAGGAGAGGACAACGCATGAGCAAGCTCAACGTGGGCGAACCCGCGGTGCTGTTCAGCCTGCCCAACGTGGACGGAGAAACCGTCTCGCTGGGCAGCTTCTACGACAAAAACGGCGTGGCCGTCGTGTTCAGTTGCAACCACTGTCCCTACGTGCTGGCCTGGGAGGACCGTCTGATCGCGCTCCAGCAGGAGTTCGAGCCTCAGGGGATCCAGTTCGTGCTGATCAATTCCAACGACGAGACCAAGGTCCCCGACGACAGCTTCGAGAAGATGAAGCAGCACGCGGCCGAGAAGAACTACCCCTTCCCCTACCTGCGCGACGCGGATCAGACCGTGGCGCGCGCCTACCACGCCACGCGCACGCCCGAGGTGTTTTTGTTCGACGGCGACATGAACCTGTTCTACCACGGCGCCCCGGACGACAACCACGAGGACCCCGACGGGGTCGAGCAGCCGTTCTTGCGCAACGCGATCCAGGCCATGCTCTCCGACGGCCAGCCGATCGCCTACGAGACCGAGCCGGCCGGGTGCACGATCAAGTGGAAGGATTGACGGACACCGCGGAGGGCGACCTGCCGCCGGCCCTGCTGGAGGGCGTGCGGCTCTTCAACGAGCGCGCTTTCTTCGAGTGCCACGAGGTGCTGGAGGACGCCTGGCGCGCGGAAACCGGGCCGCTGCGCGACCTCTACCAGGGGCTGATCAAGGCGGCCGTGGCCTTCTACCACGCCGAGCGGGGCAACCCCAACGGGGCGCTCAAGGTCATGCGCAGTGGCCTGCCGCAACTGCGCCCCTATCGAACCTGGCGCGGGCTCGACCTGGAAGCGCTCGTCCCCGAGCTGGAAGGCTGGCTCGAGGCGTTCGAGCGGCTCAAACGCGAGGGCGGGGCGCCCGACCGCGGTGAGCTCCCGCTCATCCGCGCGCACTGAACGCGCCGCCCAGCACGCCCAGCTCGCGCAGTTTCCGGGCCGCCCCCTCGGGTTCGTGCACCTCGTAGGCGTGCAGCCCGACGGCGCGCGCGCCTTCCACGTTGGGCGCGTTGTCGTCCAGGAACACGACCCGTTCGGCCGGCACCTCCATCGCCTCCAGGACGTATTCGTACGCGTCCCGGTCGGGCTTGAGCCGGCCGATCTCAAACGACGGGAAGCCGGCGTCGAACATATCGAACAGCTCGGTCCGGTCTCGGAGCTGGGCCCAGTGCGGTTCGTTGACGTTGGAGAGGTAGGCCAGCCGCACGCGCGGCGCGAGCCGCCTCAGCAGGGGAAGCGCCTCCGCGTAGGGGCCCTTGACCCAGTTGCGAAAGTTTCGGAGAAAGCGCTCGGGCGTCAGCGAGAGGTCCAGCTCGGCTAGGATCTCGCGGACGAACGTGTCCGTATCGATGCGCCCGGCGTCGAAGCGGCGCACGGCCGGCGAGGTGAGCCAGCGGCGCCAGAAGTCCTCGCGCGCGACCGAGCCGTCCCAGCCAAACGCCTCATTGGGGTCGCCCAGCTCGACCAGCACGCCGCCCAGGTCGAACAGGACCGCGTCAAAGGGAGAGGCCATGCGCGCTAACGCTGTATGTTGACGAACTGGAGCGGCACGCCCAGATCCTGCTCGCGCAACGTCTGCATGATTTGCTGCAGGTCGTCGATCTTCTTGCCGCTCACGCGCACCTCGTCGCCCTGGATGGCCGCCTGCACCTTGAGCTTGGCGTCCTTGACGATCTTGACGATTTTCTGCGCCACCTCGCGCTCCAGGCCTTCCTGAATCGAGACGTCGCACTTGACCGCGCCGCCCGAGGTGGCCTCGGCCTCGTCGAATTTGAGCGCCTTCGGGTCGATCTCGCGGCGGATCGCGTGCGTGGTGAGCATCTCGCACATGGCCTTGAGCTTCATCTCGTCCGCGGCCAGCAGGTGGATGCGCTTGTCCTTCTTGTCCAGCGTGACCTCGGCGGTCGCGCCGCGGAAGTCGTAGCGGGTCGAGACCTCCTTGCGCGCGTTGTTGACGGCGTCGTCCACGTTCTGCAGCTCCACTCGGCTTACGATATCAAAGGAGGGCATGGTTCACCTCGGTCGTGGGGGATTGGCCACAAGGGTAGGCCAACGGCGCCACGCCCGCAAACGCGCGCTCACGCCCCCCGGTCCCACCACGACAGACCGACCTGTCTTTCGACCTGCTCAAAGCCGACCGAGCCGTAGACGTCCTTGGCGTGGTAGCCCGCGTCGGCCACGATCACCAGGCGCGCGGCGTCCATCATCTCGAAGGCGTAGCGGGCCGACTGGTAGACCAGCGTGCTGCAAATGCCCATGCGGCGGAACTGCGGGTGCGTGCCCACCGACTGGAAGCGCCCCAGCCCGTCCTGGACGAACAGCCCCAGGTCGGCCACCAGGTGGTTCTGGACGAAGGCCCCGAACCACTCGCCGCGGGCGGCCTCGACCATCGCGCGGTAGCGCCACATCTGCTGCGCTTTGAAGGCGGCGTATCCCTTGTCGTGGCCGTACTCGGGCGAGCGGCACGCGAGTTGGTTCCCGTAGGCCTGCTCCCACTCCCAGTCCTCGCCCAGCGGCCGGATCTCGGCCTCCTGGTTGAACTTGGGGGGGCGGCGCACGGCCTCCGCCGCCAGCACGACGCCGTGCTCGAACGTGAAGCCGCGGGCCAGGAAGGGGTCGACCTCCCCGCGCCGTCCCTCGGGGTCGTCCCAACCGAAGGCGACGTGGCCCACCTCCTCGGGCGGACCGATCTCCTCGGCGAAGCGCGCCAGCCAGCGCTCGTCGTCGCCGGGGCCGGGCGGCTCGCCGAAGAGCAGGAAGTTGCCCCAGTGGTACGTCGGGTTGCTGGGCGTGCGCACGACCACGCAGTCCTCGCAGTCGGTCACCCTCCCGTCGAAACGCGGGAAGATCAGGTCCGTGCGGTAGCCCAGCGAGCGCGGTTCCATGAAAAAGACGCTAGCGGCACCCCCGCGGACGCGCAAGGCCGACCGGCCTCTAGAACAACGTCTCCAGCGGCAGGCCTTGCGCCCAGGCGTCGATCAGGCGCGCGACCAGCGCGTCGCTGAGCGGGCGGCCGACGCCGGACAGGGGCGCCTCGCGGGCCCAGGCCTCGACCGCAGCCAGCGCCTCGGCGTCGTCGAGCCGGCCGTTGGCGTTGGCGTCCAGCGCGCGCGAGAACGGCGGCAGCACGTCGGCCACAAACACCTGGGGCGAGCCCTCCCGCGTCGAGCCAAAGGCCATCCGGTCGCCGCGCGGGCTGAAGGCCGGACGGCCGAAGTCGTCCGCGCTCAAGCGCGTGACGGGCTGCAGCGCGTCGAGCCCGTCCGCGCTCAGCCGCGCCGCATAGAGGTCGAGGTTGCCCGCGCGGGCGCGCTCCCAGACGAGCACGTGCCCGTCGTACCAGTTGACGCGCGTGTCGGCGCCGTCGTGGTGCGTGAGCCGCACGAGCGCGGCGTCCTCCAGCCCACCGCTCAGGTCGGCCAGGTAGAGCTCGTCGTTGCCGTCCCGGTCGCTCACGAAGGCGATGGCCCCGCCGTCGGGACGCCAGGCCGGCAGCCAGTCGCGTGCCGGGTCGGTGGTGAGCCGGGTCGATGTGCCGCTGTCCAGCTCGAGCACGTAGAGGTCGAGCGAGCCGCCCGCGTCCGAGGCGTAGGCCAGCCGGCGCCCGTCCGGGCTGGGGTAGGGCGTGAAGTTGGCCGCCCCGTTGTCGGTGAGCGCGCGCAGCCCGCCCCCGTCGGCGTCCATGGCGTGGATCTCGGGGTTGCCGCCGCGCTCGCTGGAGAAGTAGAGCGTGCGGCCGTCGGGCGAGAACCACGGTTGCCAGTCGCGCCCCGGCGCGTCGGTGAGCGCGCGCCGCCCGCTCCCGTCGGGCGCGACGCGCACCAGCTCCAATCGGGCGTCGGCCGCGCTGGGTGGCGTCCCGGCGAAGAACACGAGCGCGTCGTCGACGCTCCAGGTCGGGCCGAACTCGAACGGCGCTTCGGCCGCGATGCCGCGCGCCGGGCGCTCGGCCGGCACCGCTCCCGGCGTAGCCGCCGCCAACAGCAAGGCCAATGCCGCCAGCCACCCGATCCGCGTTGCTCTCAATTCGATCGCCTCCTGAGCGTGCGTTGGGGGGGCGGCACGCGCGTGCCGTCCCCCGTCCGCCCATCATAACGGCGCCCGTGCTCCGCGCATCCCGCGGCTCAGTCACCCAGCCGCTTGACGTAGTTCAGCCAGGCCGGGCAGGGGCGAAAGCCCAGGCGCAGGTTCAACTGGTACATCGGGTTGTTTTCTTCGTTTTCGGTTTCGATGGCGCGCGCGCCGTAGTTGCGTGCAAATTCGATCCCGCGCAGCTTGAGCGCGGTGCAGACCCCGCTGCGACGGTAGTCCCGCACCACACCGGTCAGGCCCGTCTCCAGCTTGACGGGCGTGCGCTTCCAGAGCGCGCTGTAGCCTACCCAGCGCTCGCCGTGCAGCGCGATGAAGTTGGCTTGGGGCAGGATGTTGGGGTTCTGCCAGCGCTTTTGAAACGCCTCAAACGGCTCGGGCGTGATCGGGTCCACCGACGGCACGTCGCGCAACACCTCGACCACGAGGTCGTAGAAGCGGCGTTCCCAGTCCGATACCGTCTCGCGCAGCTCCGCGATCGTGTGGAGCGTGATCCCGCGCAGCTCGAGCTTTTTGAAGACGCTCGCGTACTTGGCCGGCTCGAACCGCCCCACCTCGAGCTGCGAGAGCGGGAAGCGCATGGCGCGCTCGAAGCCGCGTTGTTCGAGAAAGCGCACGCCCCCCGGCTTGTCCTCGCGCGTGTTCGAGGTGAGCTCGCGCGGGTCGAAGGCCGCCAGCGCGCCACACACGTGCGCGTAGGCGGCCGAGCCGATGCCCCGCCGCTCGTGCGCGGGATGGACAAGGATGTGGCAGAAGTACTTGCCCGGCTTGTGCGCCCAGTGCGGCTCGCCGTAGGCGGCCAGCGCGACGGGTTCGCCGTTTCGCTCGACCAGCAGGCGCCGGAACAGGTGGTTTGGGTCGCGCGTGGCATCGTCGTGCTTCCATTCATTAAGCGAGAGCGGCCGGTCGGGCCAGACCGCGTCGTGGATCGCCATCACGCGGCGGTAGTCGGGGTCGGTCGGCTCGAAGGGCCGGATGGTCAGGTTGGCGTGACGGCTCGTCGATCGCTTCATGGCTGCTCCTCGAAGGTTTTGGTGAACGCAAGCCACGCGGGGCGCGGCTCGAAGCCCAGCTTGAGGTTGATGGCGTACATGGGATTGCGCTCCTCGTTGTCGGTGGCGATGGTTCGCACGCCCTGCTCCCTGGCGTAGGCGAATCCGCTCAGCTTCAGGGCCGCCACAGATGCTTTGGCCATTACGGGTGGACGTGCAGTTCCACAAAATACTTGCCCGGCTTGCGCGACCACCAGGGCTCGCCGTACTCGCCGAAGGCCACGATGGCTCGATCGACCTCGACGACGAACCGCTGGCACAGGACGCCGTCGGGCACCATGGCGTCCTCGTGGCGCCAGTAGTCGGGCGTGGTGGGCAGGTCCGGCCAGACGGCGTCGTGGACGTCCACCAGCGCTTGGTATTCCGCGTCGCAAGGGTTGAGGGGTCGGATCCTCATGGCTCCCCCTTTAGAGCTTAAACCGTTCCCGTGAAGGGATGCCTTGCGGGGTCCTCCCCGGCCCGAAAGCCGTGGGTACGCTCGTGCTGGTTTTTGAACTTAAAAGTATGAGATCGGAAATAGCACGGGGCTTGGGAGGACCCCGCGCCGTGGATTCAGCGGCTGCCGGTTAGCCGCGGCGGGTGGTCCCCAGACCGGCGGTCGATTCGATCATGCTGTGAAAGATTCGCATCGAAACCATCCTTCAATCTGGGATTGAACGCCATCATAGCGCACTTCTACGCCGTTGTCAAAAGCGGCACAATGGGGCAAAGTTTTAGTCTTTTGCGACGAACGTTTCGTTTTCGCGCGGAAGAACTGCGAAGAAAGTC
>CAZNGF010000082.1:0-8812 GCA_964572855.1 uncultured Thermotogae bacterium
TGGTGGATATCCCCGTCTTCCATGACGACCAGCACGGCACGGCCATCATCTCGGGCGCGGCGTTGCTGAACGCCGTCGAGCTCACGGGCAAACGCCTCGAGGATCTCAAGGTCGTGTTCAACGGGGCGGGGGCCTCGGCAATGGCCACGGCCCGCTTCTACATCTCGCTGGGCGTGCGGGCCGAGCACGTGCTCATGTGCGACAGCAAGGGCGTGATCCACGACGCGCGCGAGGACGAGCTTTCCCCCTACAAGCGCGCCTTCGCCGTGCGCACGAGCGCGCGCACGCTTCAAGACGCGCTGGAGGGGGCCGACGTGTTCGTGGGGCTGTCGGTGGGGGGCGCGGTCACGCCCGAGATGGTCGCGCGCATGGCCGAGGCGCCCGTGATCTTCGCGCTGGCCAACCCCACGCCCGAGATCGGCTACGACGAGGCCAAGGCCGCCCGGCCGGACGCGTTAGTGGCCACGGGCCGCTCGGACTTCCCCAACCAGGTCAACAACGTGCTGGGCTTCCCGTTCATCTTCCGCGGCGCGCTCGACGTGCGCGCCAGCTCGATCGACGAGCCGATGAAGGTGGCCGCCGCGCGCGCGCTGGCCCGGCTCACGCGCGCGGACGTGCCCGAGGCCGTGGTCAAGGCCTACGGCATCGAGCGGTTACAGTTCGGGCCCGACTACCTGATCCCCAAGCCGCTGGACCCGCGCGTGCTGCTCTGGGTCTCGCCGGCCGTGGCCCAGGCCGCGATGGAGTCCGGCGTGGCGCGCAAGCAGGTCGACCTCGACGACTACCGCGCGCGCCTCGAAGCGCGCCTGGGCAAGTCGCGCGAGCTCATGCGCATCATGACCGGCAAGGCGCGCAGCGCCCCCCAGCGGGTCGTGCTGCCCGAGGGCGAGAGCGGCAAGATCATCCGCGCGGCGCGGCAGCTGGCCGAGGAGCGCATCGCCACGCCCGTCCTGCTGGGCCGGCCCGAGGTCGTGCGCGCCAAGGCGGACGAGCTGGGCATCGCGCTGGAGCGCGTCGAAATCATCAACCCGCACGAGGCCGACCGGCGCGAGGCGTATGCCCAGCGGCTCTACGAGCTGCGCCACCGCAAGGGCATCACGCTCAGCGAGGCGCGCGAGCGCGTGCTGGACCACGACTACTTCGCCTCGGTCATGCTGGAGTCGGGCGACGCCGACGCCATGGTCTCGGGACTCAGCTTCCACTACCCCGAGGCGCTGCGCCCGCCCCTGCAGGTGATCGGTACGGCCGAGGGGCACTCCATTGCCGCCGGGGTGTATTTGATCACGTTCAAGAACCGCTTCGTCTTCCTGGCCGACGCCACCGTCAACATCGACCCCACGGCCGAGCAGCTGGCCGAGATCGCCGCGCTCACGGCCGAGCTGGCCGAGCGCTTCGACGTGGAGCCGCGCATCGCGCTTTTAAGCTTTTCGAACTTCGGCAGCGTCAACCACCCGCGCGCCGACAAGGTGCGCCGCGCGGTCCAGCTGCTGCGGGAGGGCCACCCCGAGCTGTGCGTCGACGGCGAGATGCAGGCCGACACGGCCACGGTCGACGAGATCCTGCAGACGACCTACCCCTTCAGCGCGCTCAAGCAGGCGGCCAACGTGCTGATCGTGCCCAGCCTCGAGGCCGGCAACATCGCCTACAAGCTGCTGCAGCGGCTGGCCCAGGCCGAGGTGGTGGGGCCCATCCTGGTCGGGATGCGCAAGCCCGTCCACGTGCTGCAGCGCGGCGACGAGGTCAAGGACATCGTCAACCTGGCCACGCTGGCGGCGGTCGAGGCCCAGGAGCGCAACGGCGCCCGCAAGCTGCACGAGACGCGCGCCAAGCGGGGGAAGAAGCGATAAACCACCAGGGAACACCACATCCGATTGGAGGGGCGCACGGCCGTGCGCCCCGACGCGCGGCTTTCGCAGCACGCCGTTGGGGGCATGCGTCTTTATACTGTATAATCGATGTATAAAGGAGGCGCATACTCCATGACCCCCCTGTCCAGACGGACGTTTCTGAAGGCCGCGGGCGGCGCGCTGGCGCTGACGGGGCTGCCGCGCTGGGCCCGCGCGCAAGGCGCACCCATCCGCCTCGGCTTGCAGGCCGATTTGAACGGTTCCCTGGCCGACTACGGCTACTGGCACGCCAAGGTGGTGCGCGCCGCGGTGGACAAGCTGAACGCGGCCGGCGGCATCAACGGCCGTTCGATCGCGCTGACCGTGCAGGACACCGAGAGCGACCCCGAGACCGGCCGGCGCGCGCTGCAGCGGCTCGTGCTGGAGGACCGCGCCGACTTCGTGATCGGCTCGCAGCACTCGGCCGTCTCGCTGGCCAGCCTGCCGGCCGCGCGCGAGCTGGGCACGCTCTACTTCCCGCTGGGCGAGGCCACCGAGATCACCACCACCGAGGCCAACCGCCACAGCTTCCGCGTGAACCACTCCGTGCGCTCGCACGTCGAGGTGGGCTACCGCTGGGCGGTCGAGAATTTGGGCAAGAACTGGACCATCGTGGTGGCCAACTACGCCTTCGGGCAGTCGCACGCGCGCGAGTGGCCGCCCAAAATCGAGTCCGTGGGCGGCAACGTGCTGCAGACGCTGTTCGTGCCGCTGGACGCCACCGACTTCCTGCCCTTCTGGGCCAACGTCGACCTGGCCCGCACCGACGTGTTGCTGCACGTGTTCCCGGGGCGCAACGCGCTCAACTTCTTCTCGCAGGGCGCCGAGCTGGGCTTTCTGGACCAGGTGGCCGTGTTCGGCGTAATCTGCAGCGTGGACGGCATCGCCTTCGAGGACGTCCCGCCGCTGGAGGGGAGCTGGTACATCTCCAACCACCCACGCCGCGCCGACCAGGTGCCGGACCACCTGCGGCCGTTCGACGCCGCCTTCCGGCGGGCCGCCGGCGTGACCGCGGCCGGGCGCGAGCTCGGCACCGAGCGGGCCACGGCGGGCTCGCACTTCTGGTACCCCTGGGAGATCGTGCACCTGATCGCGCAGGGGGCCGAGGCCACCGGCTGGTCTTCCCCTTCCGATCACCCGGAGCTGGCCCAACACCTGGAGGGCATCGAGCTGCGCGCCAGCCAGGCCTACTTCCAGGGCGACAAGCTGCTGCGCGCCCAGGACCACCAGGGCTTCCACGCCCACTACCTGGAGCGGCTCGAGGACGGCGAGCTGGTCGTCAAGCGGGTCTTTGAGCCGGACGCGTCGATCTACCCGGCGGAGATCGACCTGACCCAGCAACCTTTCTGACGCACGGACCGGGCGCGGGGCACGGCCCCGCGCCCTCCGATACGCCAATGTCCCCGCCCCAGGGGACGGATTTCCGCGCAAGGTAACTCGCATCACTTAACCCCCGCGCGCCGCCACCTACAATTTCCCCAAGCGGCCGAGGCGATGATGCCCGCGGCCGTCGAGGGCCCCAAAAGATGACGAATCCCTAAAGACACGGGTTTCCGACGCGATCATCGGGACGCTCCACCCTTAGGGATCGAAAAGCGGAATACTTCAAGGAGGTGTTGTTCATGATCCGTTGGAAACTGCCAACGATCATCGGACTTATTGCGGCATTGGCCTTTATCGGGGTCGTGCCCTCGTTTGCGCAAGCGGTGACGGAGGGGACGGTTACACTAGAGGGAAACGTCCTGTTTAACGTTCCGGGCCTCTCGGCCGGGAACGCGCGCGTGTCGGTGGACACCGTGGGCGTCAACAGCGACGCGGGCACGGGCGACCGCTGCAACCTGTTGAACGACCCGACCGACACGCCCAACGCCAGCGGAGCCTACAGCCTCGACGTCGAACTGCGCCACGACGACCGCAACGCCAGCGACAACTTCCGCTGCACGGTCACGCTGATCGTCGAGGACACCCAGGCCAACGTCAACTGGGAGGGAAGCCGCACCTTCACGGTGACCCAGGCCCAGATCGACGACGAGCGCACCATCGAGGACCGCGACATCACGGTTACGACGCTGAGCTCGGACGTGACCTTCCAGGGCCGCGCGATCGTGGTGGACGACGACACGTCCGCCAGCGCCGCGGGCCGCGACGTCGCCCCCGCCTCGGTGGCCATCCCGCAGCAAATCGACTTCCAGAACGGGCTCGTGCGCATCATCTCGGTCGAGGCCGGCGACGGCGCCGGGTCGGGCGACTCGTGCAGCCTGGTCGACGCCGACGGCATCGAGGACAACATGGATTCCGCCGGCAACTTCGAGGTGTTCGGCGAGATCGAACTCGTCGACAGCGGCAGCCTGAACGCCTTCGGCTGCGAGGTCACGCTGCGGGCCACCAACGCCTCGGGCACCGACGACTTCAACCGGACGCTGATTGTGGACGTGACCGTAAACGACATCCGCACCGCGGCCACCATCGCCGACCTCGAGATCGAGGTCCCGCAGACGCCCGAGACGGCCGAGTCCGTGCCGGGCCTGAACGTGTGGGGTATGTCGATCCTGAGCCTGCTGCTGGTGGGCATGATCGTCTGGACGATGCAGCGCCGCACCATCGCCATCAAGCCGACGTTCTAAACACACGACGACACGAAAGACGGACAAGCGCGCGGGCCCCGGTCACACGCCGGGGCCCGCGGTCTTTTGGATTCGCATGCGGCAGCAATACGCGTCGGGGCGCTTCGCGAAGCGCCCCGACAGGTGCGTCACGCCGATTTCGCTCCGTGGGCGCCGTTCACCCCGGCGCCCACGGCCTCGCCGTTTTCGATCGCCACGCGCAGCTCGTCGTTTGCGACGTCCACGCGGATCGTGGCACCGGGCCGGGCTTCGTTGCCGACCAGGGCGCGGGCCACGCGGGTCTCGACCGCGCGCTGCAGGTAGCGCTTGAGCGGGCGGGCGCCGTAGACGGGGTCGAACCCCTGGCGCGCCACGAAGGCGCGCGCCGCCTCGGTCAGCTCGACCTCGAGCTGGCGGTCGGCTAGGCGCGCACGCAGGTCGGCGACCAACAGATCGACGATCCGCTCGATCTCAGGGATTGTGAGCGGCTTGAACAGCACGATCTCGTCCACGCGGTTCAGGAATTCGGGCCGGAAGCCCGCGCGCAGCTCGCGCATCACCGACTCGCGCGCGTCCTCGGTGATCTCGCCTTGATCCGTGACGCCCTCTTCCAGCAGATATTGCGAGCCGACGTTCGAGGTCATGATGATGACGGTGTTCTTGAAATCCACCGTGCGGCCCTGCGCGTCGGTCAGCCGTCCGTCGTCCAGGATCTGCAAGAGCGCGTTGAACACGTCGCGGTGGGCTTTTTCGATCTCGTCGAACAGCACGACCGAGTACGGCTTGCGGCGCACGGCCTCGGTGAGCTGGCCCCCCTCGTCGTAACCGACGTAGCCGGGAGGCGCGCCGATCAGGCGCGAGACGGTGTGCTTTTCCATGTACTCGCTCATGTCCAGCCGCACCATGTTGGCTTCCGAGTCGAACAGCGCCCGGGCCAGCGTCTTGGACAGCTCGGTCTTGCCCACGCCCGTCGGGCCCAGGAAGAGAAAGGAGCCCACCGGCCGGCGCGGGTCCTTCACCCCGGCGCGGGCGCGCAGCACGGCGTCCGCCACGAGCTGGACGGCCTCGTCCTGCCCCACCACGCGCTCGTGCAGCGTCTCGGGCAGGCGCAGCAGCTTTTCGCGCTCGCTCTCGACCAGCCGCGTGACCGGCACGCCGGTCCAGCGCGAGACGATCTCGGCGATCTCGTCCTCGGTGACCTCCTCCTTCAGCAGCCGGTCGGTCTGGCTCTCCTGGGCCAGGCGCGCTTCCTCGGCCTTGAGTTGTTTTTCCAGCTCGGGCAGCCGGCCGTGCTTGAGCTCGGCGGCGCGGTCCAGGTCGTACTTGCGCTCGGCGCGCTCGATTTCGTGGCGCGTCTCCTCGATCCCGCGGCGCAGCGCGCGCACCTTGGACAGGCCTTTCTTCTCGGCCTCCCAGCGGGCGCGCATTTCGTCGGCGCGCTCTTTGAGCTCGGCCAGCTCGCGGCGCAGTTTTTCCAGGCGCTCGCGGCTGGCGGCGTCCTTTTCCTTCTTGAGCGCGGCTTCTTCGATCTCGAGCTGCATGACGCGGCGCGTCACCTCGTCGATCTCGGCCGGCATGGAGTCGATCTCGGTGCGGACCATGGCGCAGGCCTCGTCGACCAGGTCGATGGCCTTGTCGGGCAGGAAGCGGTCCGTGATGTAGCGGTTGGAGAGCACGGCCGCGTTCACCAGCGCGTTGTCCTGGATGCGCACGCCGTGGTAGACCTCGAAGCGCTCTCTCAGGCCGCGCAGGATCGAGACCGTGTCCTCGACCGTGGGGGCATCGATCTGCACCGGCTGGAAGCGCCGCTCCAACGCGGCGTCCTTTTCGATGTGCTTGCGGTACTCGTCCAGCGTGGTGGCGCCGATGCAGTGCAGCTCGCCGCGGGCCAGCATGGGCTTTAAGAGGTTGCCCGCGTCGGTGGAGCCCTCGGTGCGGCCCGCGCCCACGATGTTGTGCAGCTCGTCGATGAACAGCAGCACGCGCCCCTCGCTCCGCTTGATCTCATTTAAAACGGCCTTGAGGCGTTCCTCGAACTCGCCGCGGTACTTGGCCCCGGCGATGAGCGAGCCCATGTCGAGCGAAAAGACCTGGCGGTCCTTGAGCCACTCGGGCACGTCGCCGCGCACGATGCGCTGCGCCAGTCCCTCGACGATGGCGGTCTTGCCCACGCCGGGCTCGCCGATGAGCACGGGGTTGTTCTTGGTCTTGCGCGTCAGGATGCGGATCACGCGCCGGATCTCGGCATCGCGCCCGATGACGGGGTCGAGCTTGCCGCGCCGCGCCAGCGCCACGAGATCGACGCCGTACTTGCTCAGGGCCTCGTAGGTCCCTTCCGGGTGGTCGCTGGTGACGCGCTGGTTGCCGCGCACCTCGGTCAGGGCTTTCAAGAATCGATCGCGCGTGACGCCGACGTCGCGGAAGGCCCGCCCGGCCGCCGAGCGGCCCCCCTCGTCGATCAGGGCCAGGGCGAGGTGTTCGACCGAGACGTAGTCGTCCTTGAGCCGGCCGGCTTCCTTCTCGGCCTTGACCAGGAGCTGTTGCAGCCGCTGCGTGACGTAGATCTTGTCGGCCTCGGCCGCCTGCCCCTGCACCTCGGGCCGCTTCTCCAGGTCGGCCTCGATTGTGTCGCGGAAGCCGTCGACGTCGACCTCCAGCTTGCCCAACAGCCGGGGCAGCAGCCCGTCGTCCTGATTCAGCAGCGCCGCGCACAGGTGCTCGCCGTCCACTTCCGCGTGCGAGCGCTCCACGGCCAGCGCTTGCGCCGCCTGCAGCGCCTCCTGCGATTTGCGCGTCAGTTTGTTCAGATCCATAAGCGTCCTCTCGTTGAAACTCAGTTCGCGCCAGCGTTTCGCTGGCTTATTAGCAGAGTAGTTTATAGACTGCTAATTCTGGCTCTACTATAGCACGGAGAAGGCGGGGTGTCAAGCAAGGAAGGAGATTTAAGCCTTGAGTCATAGTGTGAAGTGGCTGTGCCTGAGTGGAGCACGTCGGTTCTGGTCCTCTCGGAGACGTATTCCTGGTTTCTGCACCGAATGGGAGAGGAAGCCGTTCGGCGCTTTCGCGGGACCAAGCTGACCTACGTGGACGCATCGAGCCTGTGCTTTATGAAACAACACAAGATCTGGTGTGGAGTACTGACCATCATCTTAAGTAGGTTAGCAAAATAAAGTTGACAGATCACCTCTTGAGCACAGCAGCCAGCCAGAACGAGCGGGAGAACACGCCCGCTTTGTGCAAACGTGCTTGGGGACTCAGCGAAGCCAGATACTGTTCAGCACGGCGCACCGTTTGCTCCAAACACGGTGTGGGCTCGTTGGCCAACACCTCTTGAGTCGCATGACGCCAGAGATGGTCCACCACGTTGAGTTCGGGACAGGCAGTGGGCAACCAGCGCAATTCGATGTTCAACTGGCGTGCCAATTGACGGGACCGCTTGGCCCGTTGGGCCGGGTGACGATCCAAAAACAACACGATACGCCACCCCCGCCAATGAGCCCGGATTCGTCGCAGCACACGCTGGAAGTTGGCTTGCCGGTACTGGTCCGAGATCTCACCCAGCCACGTCCCACTCTTGATGTTCAGGATACCGGTCAATATCTGGGTCTTGCGCGCTGCCACGATGGGAACTCGGGCTTGCTGGCCCACCGGCGCCCACATCGCCCGTAGCGGGGGGATTTCGTTGAAGATGCGCGAATCCACAAACAGAATCACACTGCGTGCTCTCCCTTTGAGGCCCCGCTTGAGCCCCCTTTTGCTTGACGCCAAGTCGCAGAGCGGCGCGCCAGCACATAGCGTGGGCGTTTGTAACCGTACCTCAACGCGTGCAAGGCCCGCCTCACCGTCGCCCGCGACACCGACTGTTGCAATCGTCGTTCCACTTGCACCTGCAACAGGGACGCGGTCCAGACCAACTGACGATAGCCAAAACACCGGGGAGGCTGCGGCAACAGCTCGCTGACCACCGCCATGGTTTGCTCCCGTTTGGTGGCTGGACGCCCCGACCGAGGACGATCTTTCACCCGTTGTTCCACCGGCTCGCCCGCGCGCACCTGATATCGCTTCACGATGTTGTAGATCCCTTGGCGTGTCAATCCCAGCCGTTGGGCCACCGTGGTGACCCCTTCCCCTTGGTGTAACCAAAGCAGCGCTTGGGCACGACGCACATCCCGCCCCTTGGGGCTCGATCGTGCAATCGCTCCCAACTTCTGCCGCGCCGCCTCACTCAATTGGATCCTCGCCATTGGGCTCTCACCTCCTGTCTCTTCTCTCAGAACGTACACCAAAAACCTCTCATCAACAAATTTTTGCTCACCTACTTAG
>CAZNGF010000083.1:0-8606 GCA_964572855.1 uncultured Thermotogae bacterium
TGGCCTCGACCAACCCTTTGAGCTCGGCGGCCTTGCCCTTGCCCAGGAACGTCCCCGGGTGCGGCTGGCGCCGCCGCTGGACCAGCGTCCGAAGCACCTCGACGCCCGCGGTGTCGCAGAGCGCACGCAGCTCGCGCAGGGACTCCTCCAAGAGCGCCTCGGGCACCTGGTTGTGTTCCAGGCTCACCAGGATGGCGCGCTCCTCCTCGCGGATGCGCGCCCGCAGGCCGAGTCGGTCCTCGATCAGCGGTCGCTGCGGCGTCTCGTGCCGGTCTTGCTCGTTCAAACGACCTCCTCCACCTCGGCGCCCAGGCGCCGCAACGTGCCCGGCAGGTCGACGTAGCCGCGCGCGACGTGGCCCGCGTCCACCACGCGCGTCTCGCCCTGCGCGGCCAGTCCGGCCAGCACCAGGGCCGCGCCCGAGCGGATGTCGGTGGCGTGTACCTCGGCCCCTTCGAGCCCATCGACCCCGACGACCACGGCCGTGTCGCCGCTGATCCGGATGTCGGCGCCCATGCGCACGAGTTCGGGGGCTTGGCCGAAGCGATCGGCGAAGATGGTCTCGCGGATTTGACTTTCGCCCCGTGCCAGCGACAACAACGCCATCATCTGCGGCTGCAGGTCGTTGGCGTATCCTGGGTACGTGCGGGTCTCCAACCGGATACCGCGCCAGCGCTCCGCGGGGCTGGCCAGGCGCACGAAGTCGCCCCCTTCCTCGACCGCGAAGCCCGCCTCGCGCAGCTTGACCAACAGCGCCCTGAGATGGTCGGGAACGCAGCCCACGCTGACCTCGCCCCCGCTGATGGCCCCGGCTATCAGGTACGTCCCCGCGTTGAGCCGGTCGGGAATCACGGCGTGGCGCGCGCCGTCGAGCGCGGCCTTGCCCGTGATGGTGTAGCGGTCGGGGGCGCACTCGACCCGCGCGCCCATCTTCTCCAGCAGCCGGATCAGTTCGACCACCTCGGGCTCGTGCGCCGGTCCGTGGATCACCGTGGCCTCCGGGACGAGCGCCGCGGTCATGAGCAGGTGCTCGGTGGCGCCCACCGAAGGGAAGTCGAGCGTGATCTCGGCGCCGTGCAGCCGCCGCGCGCGCGCGTGAACGACGCCCGCGCGCAACTCGACCTCGGCCCCGAAAGCCCGCAGCCCCTCCAGGTGGAAGTTGACGGGACGCGGTCCCAGCACGCACCCGCCGGGCAACGGGACGCGCGCGCGCCCGAGCCGGGCCAACAGCGGCCCCAGCACGCTAAACGACGCCCGCATGCGCCGGACCAAATCGTAAGGGGCATCCGAGACGAGCGCGCCGTCCTCCCGAATCCCGTACGTGTCCCCGTCCGCGCGGACGTGCTTGCCCAGCCGCGCCAGCATGGCGCCCATGGTGCGCACGTCCTCGACAGCCGGGACGTTTTCAAGCGTCACGGGCTCGTCGGTGAGCAGGGACGCGGTGAGCAGCGGGAGCACGGCGTTCTTGGCGCCCTCGGTGCGGATCGTCCCGCGCAGGGTGCGCCCCCCGCGCACGCGGATCACCCGGGTCGGCGCCGTCGGAACGGACTGGCTCACGGGGCTCCCTCGGTCGCGCTCGTCGCGCGCGTGGTTTCACTCACTCAGCATCAGGTCCAGGAACTGCTGGTTGTCCTTGGTGGCTTCCATCTTGGTCTGAATGAAGCTGAGCGACTCCTGTTTGTTGCCCATCTCGCCGATGAGCTTGCGCAGGATCCAGACGCGCTTCAGGGTGTCCTCCTCCAACAGGAGTTCCTCGCGCCGGGTGCTCGACATCTCCAGGTCGATGGCCGGGTAGATGCGGCGGTTGGACAGGTTGCGGTCCAACACGAGCTCCATGTTGCCGGTGCCCTTGAACTCCTCGAACACGACCTGGTCCAGTCGGGAGCCGGTGTCGACCAGCGCCGTGGCGATGATCGTGAGCGAGCCGCCCTCCTCGATGTTGCGCGCCGCGCCGAAGAACTCCTTGGGCTTGTAGAGCGCGATCGGGTCCATGCCGCCCGAGAGCAGCTTGCCGCTCGGCGAGGTCGAGAGGTTGTAGGCGCGGGCGAGCCGCGTGATCGAATCCATCAGGATCACGACGTCGCGGCCCATCTCGACCAGGCGCTTGGCCTTGTTGATGACGAGCTCTGAGATGCGCGTGTGGATCTCGGGCTTCTGGTCGAAGGTGGCGCTCACGACCTCGCCCATCTTGATCGACTTCTTGAAGTCGGTGACTTCCTCGGGGCGCTCGTCCACCAGCAGGATGATCAGGTACACCTCGGGGTGGTTGGCGGCCAGCCCGGCGGCGATCTGCTTCAACAGCGTGGTCTTGCCGGCCTTGGGCGGCGAGACGATGAGCCCGCGCTGGCCCTTGCCGATGGGCGCGAACAGGTCGATGATGCGCGAGCTGTTCTCCTCGGGATCGTGCTCGAGTTCGAGGAGCTCGGTGGGGTGATAGGGCGTCAGGTCGTTGAACGGGATCCGCTTACGGGCCACGTCGGGGTCGTTCAAGTTGATGGCCTCGACCTTGAGCAACGCGAAGTACTTCTCGTCGTCCTTAGGCGGTCGGATCTGACCCGTGATGATGTCCCCGTCCTTGAGCCCGAAGCGCTTGATCTGCGAGGGCGAGACGTAGATGTCGTTCTTGCCCGGCAGCAGGGTTTTGTCGCGCAGGAAGCCGTAGCCGTCGGGTAGGATCTCCAGCACGCCTTCGGAAAACCGCATGCCCTGGTCCTCGGCTTGGGCGCGCAGCACGGCGAACACGAGTTCCTCCTTGCCCATGCGCGTGAAGTCCGTCAGTCCGAACTTCTCGCCCAGCTCGCGCAGCTCGGTCATGGGCGTCGTGCGCAGTTGGGCCAGGTCCAGCAGTTCGGCGTTGGACGGAGCGGGCGTGTGATGATTCGTGGATGCGTTGTTCTTGCTGCCGGTGTGTCGTCTGTTCTTGGGGTTGCGGTTTCTAGCGTTCCCTTTGTTCGCCAAGGTTCGATCACGTCTCCTTTTCAGCCTTCGGGTCCGACTTAGGAGGTGTCGGACCGCGTGGGTGGGAATCTCGAATGTGGAAGCTGCCCGGCGGGCGCGAGCCCGACGCGTCGGGTGTGCGCGGGTGTTAGCCGACTTTGGTAAACATCGAGCGGACGATATCAAAGTACATTTTGATGCGGTCTTTGAGACCGGGCCCAAACCCTCTTTTTTCCTCTTTCATGACGTGCGTGACGCCGTCCAGCTTGACTTTGACCACGCGCCAACCCTCTTTGAACGCAAGTTTCTTCAGGGTGATCTCGACGCCGAAATCCATGTCCTCAACGTACTCGCACACGCGTTCCCACATGGCCTTGGAAAGCACGCGCTGTCCCGATAGGTAGGGCGCGACCGTCTGCGACAGGTCGGTGTTGAAGCGCCCGTTCTTGAACACGCCCACGGCCATGTCGGCCCCTTCGCGGGCGTAGACGGCGATCAGTTCCTGAACGTGCGCCGCCTTGAGCCCGACCAAGTCCGCGTCCAGAAACAGAAGCACAGGGTTGCGCGCGTGTCTGACCCCGTGGTCGAGCGCGGCCGCCTTGCCCAGGTTTCCCGACAACACCAACACCTTGACCCCCATCTTACGGGCAATGTCCGCGGTTTCATCCTCGGAGCCGTCGTCCACCACGATGATCTCCTCGACCAGCGGGGCACGCTTGAGCGGCGTCAGAACGTGACCAATCCGCTCGGCTTCGTTATATGCGGGGACGATTGCCGAAACTCTCATGGGTAATAGGACGGGCTGAAGGGAACCTTATGACTGTGGAGAGTATAGCAAGTGGTCGCGCCAAAGTCAAGCACGCCATTCCCGTCACAAGCGGTCTTTCGGCGCCTTGGGGCGCCTCGGCGGCGGCGCAAGCGGCCTTGACGTGGCCGTTGGCGACCGCCTATCATCGGCACGAAAGGAAGGGTATTTGAACGCGTTTTCGACCTGGCCCAAGGCCGAGCTGCACGTCCATCTCGACGGGTCCGTGCGGCCGGGGACGGTCTGGGCGCTGGCCCAAGCGGAGGGCGTTTCGCTCCCCTTTAAGGATCGGGGCGCCCTGGAGCGCCGGCTGCGCGTGCCGCGCCACTGCACGCTGCCACAGTACCTGGAGGCGTTCCGGTACACCGTGGCCGTGCTGCAGAGCGCCGCGGCGCTGACGCGCGTCGCGCGCGAGTTCGTCGCCGACGTGGCCGAGGACGGGGTGCGTTACGTCGAGGTGCGCTTCGCGCCGTCGCTGCACCGCGAGCGCGGACTCTCGCTGGCGGCGGCGATCGAGGCCGTGCTCGAGGGGTTGCGCGCGGGCGAGCGCGAAACGGGCACGACGGCGCGGCTCATCTGCTGCGCGATGCGACAAGAATCCTCGGCGCTCTCCGAGATCGTGGCCCAAACGGCGGCTGAGTTCCGCCCGGCGGGCGTGGTGGCCTTCGACCTGGCCGGGCCCGAGGAAGGCCACCCGCCCGAGGTGCACCGCGGTGCGATCGAGCAGGCGCTGGCGGCCGGCCTCCACCTCACGCTGCACGCCGGCGAGCCCGGTTGCCCCGAGCACGTGCGCCGCTCGGTGGAGCTGGGCGCCGAACGGATCGGGCACGGGACCTACCTCGTCCAGGATGAAGCGCTCATGGACTGGTTCGCCGGGCGCGGCGTCCCGCTCGAAGTCTGCCCCACCAGCAACGTGCAGATCGCCGACTTCTTCGACGACTACGCGAGCCACCCGTTGAGGACTTACGCCCGCGCCGGCATTCCGATCACGCTCAACACCGACAACCGTCTCATGTCAAACGTCACGCTCAGCGACGAGTACGCGCACATCGCGCCCCACCTTCCAGAGGGCGCGCTGCGGGAGATCGCCCGCGCGGGGTTCGAGCACGCCTTCCTCCCGGAGGCCGAGCGAGACGCCTTGATCGCACAACACTTCCCGCCCGCCTAGCCGTGACCCAAGACACAGACGCTCCCTGTTCTCCCGATTACCCTGAAACGCATGCACAGTGATGCAGACGACAGGGCGCGGGGTACCGCTGCGTCCCGTCGCCCGACACCGAGGAGGCAAGGATGAGCACACGCGTCTTGGTCGCCGCGTTGGCGACGTTGTTTCTGTTCGTGGTGGCCCACACCGCGCGGGCGGACGTCACCGGGCTGTTCACGGTCGACATCGCCATGATCCCGCAAACGAATTCGCAGGAAGCCATCGGGTTCTACTTCGACTTGCAGGCCAACCTGCGCACGAACATCACGATCAGCGGGCTTACCTTCGGAACCGACCTGGGTTTCGGCGTGACCGGCGTCGAGTTCGCGATCGTGAGCGTCAGTACGAACCTGGGGGCGCTCACGCTGGCCGATCAGTTCGTGTTCGCACAGCCGTTCGGGTGCAACGAGGCGAGCTGGGTCGGGGTGCTGGCAGGCGCTTCCGACGACAGCGACGGGGGGATCGTGGGACAATGCCGGCCGCAGTTCGTCGCCCCCATCGGCTCCAGCGACGGTGAGACCAACGACGCCGCGGTCGGCTTCGTAAAGAAGCGCGTGGACATCGGGCTCGACATCGCCGGGGTGGGCTTCGGCATGCTCGCGCTGTTCGAGGACGTCGACTTCCCGGACATCCACGGCGCGTGCTCGCTGAGCGGGGTCGGGTGCGCTGGGGGGAGCGATCACGAGCACGACCACTTCCGCGCCGCCGACCTCTATTTCGTGGGCGCGCACGACAACGTCGTGGACAACCAGACGCCCAGCTACGGGTTCGGTGCGGTGTTCACGATTACGGGACAGACCGTGAGCGGGATCAGCTTCACGAACATCACGGGCATTTGCGCCGACAACCAGGTGAAAAACCGCATCAAGAAACGCAGCTTCCCGGGCGAGGTCGATCGGGACTGCGTGACCGAGGGCGGCCCGGCGTTCACCTTCACGGTCGAGAAGATCCACGTCGAGGGGATCGAGATCGGCGGCCTCGGGGCGTCGTTCTGGCTCGAGTTCCGGCCTTTCCAACCGGCCAGCGCGATTTTAGACGTGTCGTTCTCGTTGGCCGGCCTGGCCGAGGTCACGGCCGAGTTCGAGACCGACAACGTGATTTCGCTCTTGATCGACCGGATCACGATCCACCTGGTGGCGGACAACTTTACGCTGTTGCTGGAGGACACGGACGCCGACCTCGAGATCGACAAAACCACCGCGACTTTCAGCCTCACGCTCAACCCGAACCAGAACCCGGCGCGCTTTTCGAGCGTGACCGTGGCCGAGAAGGGCATCGGGCTCACGTCCCAATCGCTCGAGTTGAGCGTGACGCGCTCCGGGCTCACCGTGAACCTGCTCACGCGCCTGCTGCACGACGGCGTGCGGCTGGCGTGGCACGACACGACCTTCAACCTCTCCACGCAGGCCAACGTGCTCGTGTTCGGCGCGCAGATCGCGTTTACCGAGCGGGGTCTGGAAGAGGGCAAGCTATCTCTGAGCGTGGACTTCTAGTACTGGACCACGCTGTTTTTACTGTGTAGGGGTCCCATTCATGGGACCCGGCCTACACGTCTGGTTCATGACCAGATAAACTTCATGGGCGGCCAAAGCGCGTGCCCATGGGCGCGATGAATCGCGCCCCTACACCCAAGAACCACTGTGCTCGTCTACTAGACGAGCACGAGACGCCTCCAAACGGTACGACGCGCGGGATGCGGCCCCCGGGCCAGCGTCCCGCGCGTTCGTTAGCGCCCCCCGCAATGCGCACCTATAATGAGCCGATGCGACGGGTCAACTGGACCGTGACCGAAGCCCAGCACCAGGCGCTCAAGCGCCTGAGCGAACGCACGGGGTTGTCCATCTCCGAGCTCGTGCGCCGCTCGCTGGACGAGTACTTGAGCCGGGTCGCTTCGGGGTCTTCCACGCCCTTTCCCAGCGCCAGCGAGGAACGCACTCATGAGCCAGAGTAAGCGCCGCTTCGACGTGGCCACCGAGGCCGAGATTCTCCAAGGGCGCACAACCGACGTCTACTTCGAGCGCGCCCACGAGATCATGGCGGCCAAGGGCATCGACAAACGCGTCAAAATGGAGATCCGGCTGCGCAGCTTCCCCAACGGTTGGGACTGGGGCGTGCTGGCCGGCCTGGGCGAGGCGCTGCGCTTCCTGGAGGGCCACCCGCTCAACGTCTGGTCGCTGCCCGAGGGGGCGGTGTTCCGCGCCCGCGAGCCCGTCATGACCATCGAGGCCAACTACGCCGACTTCGACGTGCTGGAGACGGCGCTGCTGGGCTTTTTGTGCCAAGCCAGCGGGATCGCGACCAAGGCCGCGCGCTGCGTGATCGCGGCCCAGGGCCGGCCCGTCTACAGCTTCGGGGTGCGGCGTGTCCACCCCGCGATCGGCCCGATGGTGGACCGCTCCGCCTTCATCGGCGGCTGCGAGGGCGTGGCCAGCGTGCTGGGCGCCGAGCGCATGGGCGAGGCCGCCGTGGGCACGATCCCGCACGCGCTCATCCTGATCCTGGAGGACTCGACCACGGCCGCGCTCATGTTCGACCAGGTCGTGGACCCTTCCGTCCCGCGCGTCGTGCTGGTGGACACGTTCGGCGACGAGAAGTTCGAGGCGCTGGAGAACGCCAACCTGTTGGGCGAAAAGCTCTACGCCGTGCGCCTGGACACCCCGTCCTCGCGGCGCGGCGACATGCTGGAGATCGCCCGCGAGGTGCGCTGGGAGCTCGACATCCACGGACACGGGCACGTCAAGATCTTCATCTCCGGCGGCCTGGACGAGGAGCTCATCCCCGCGCTCAACCCCGTGGCCGACGCCTACGGCGTCGGAACCTCGATCTCCAACGCGCGCGTGCTGGATTTCGCCCTCGACATCGTCGAGATCGAGGGCGAGCCCGTGAGCAAGCGCGGCAAGCTGTCGGGCGTGAAACAGTTGTTCGTGTGCCCGGAATGCGGCGAACGCCTGGTCCACCTCTGGGACGCGGGCCCGCAACGCTGTCCTAATTGCAACAACGGCAAGCCCGCAGCGCAGCTCGTCCCCGCACTCGACGGCGGCAAGCTCGTCAAGGACCCACCCTCACCGCAACAGATCAGGGAATACGTGCGCTCGCAGCTTCCGGATTCGCTTGAATCATAGGGCCCGCCGCGCTGGCGGAAATGGGAGAAAACTGGAAAAGAAAACGAGGAAGGAAAGTAACAGTTAGCTTGTTGAGCGCTCCATTGTCAGGTAAACCGCACAGCGCGCCCTACCGTCAGTCGTCAAATTTAACATGACGGGTCGTTCTACCGCCACTGAATGACCTGATCGGCATACCATTCTCCCAACGGGCTTCCCGAGGACGTTCTTGACTCTCATTATACCAGATTTCAAAGGTATAAATTTTCCCAGGCTCAATCTGTCCAAAAGACTGACCTTCACTCAACTTAACATCGGAAAAGCCATTCCCCGTCTTAGAAGCCTCCCAAATCTTACGATCCCCATCGAGAATGGCGAAGTCGAACGTTGCATCTTCAAAAGCACGATCCCACGCACCGTCTGTTTGCGGAATCTTAATGGGAATAGCAGTATCCTGACCAGAATAATCAAACCGCCGTACAGTTCTCCCAAACGGAAGATCACCCACATCCGGCCCTTCAAACTGGGCCCACTCCTTCGGAATAGCGAGCTCTTCTCG
>CAZNGF010000084.1:0-8114 GCA_964572855.1 uncultured Thermotogae bacterium
CGGGCGTCCGGGCGGCTACAATTCGGCCACAACCCTCACCACGGAGGCAAGCTTGTGCAACCATTGACGTTCTATTCCGAGCAAGGCTGTTTGATGTGCCGCGCGGCGGAGGGCACGCTGCGGCTCCTGCTGGGCGACGCCGCTTTCGAGCGCAGCGTGCGCGTGGTCAAGATGACCTTCGACCTCGAGCTGCAGGCCGCGTTCAAACAAGCCACGGGCTCGGCCCAGATCCCGAAGCTCTACCGTGGGGATTTCCGGACCGGCGAGCCGCTGGCCAAAGGCTACGACGAGATCACGGCGCTGATCGCCAGCGGGGAGATGCACCGCGCGTTCGGGCAAGCAGCCGAGCCCTACCCCGAGACCGAGGAAGCCGACGCGCTCGTCCTCGGCGCGGGGCCGGGCGGACTGGCCGCCTACGAACGCCTGGTCGAACGGGGCTACACGCCGCTGATCGTGAGCGAGGGCGTGGGCGGCCGGCTGGTGGCGGCCCCGCGCCTGCCGGATCGCGGAAACCGGAGCGGGCGAGCCCTCGTCCGCGCGCTGCTGGACGGCGCACCGGACGCCCGCGCCCGCCTGCGGCCCGGGGTCACGGTCGACTCGCTCGCGCTGGAGGGGAGCCGCAAGACGCTGCGCGCCGGCGGGCGCACCTACGCCACCGACGGCCCGCTCGTGTTGGCGCTGGGCGTCTCACTCCAGCACTTCGACGTCCAGACCGAGCTCGACTTCCTGGACCAGGGCTTGCACTACAGCGCGGCCTGGGTCGACGTCCGGGGCGCGCGCGTCGCCGTGAGCGCCCCGCGCGGGCGGGCCGCGGACGCCTACGCCGACGGGCAGCGCCTCAGCCGCGCGGGCAACGACGTCACGCTGATCGCGGCCGATCTGAGCCAGCCGCAGCGCGCGGCGCTGGAGGAGCTGTTTGCGGTCACGGTTCTGGAGGGGCGCGTGGACGAGGTATTGTCCGAGGGCGAGCCGCCGCGCGTGACGGGCGTGCGCAGCGGCGAGCGGACCGTGCCCGCGGACTGGTTCGTCTGGAGCGGCGCGTTTCGTTCGCGCGGCAAGGCGCTGTTCAAGGAGGCGTTCGGCACGGACTGGCTGCGGGTCGACCGCTGCGGCCGTGTGTTGAACGCTGCGGGACGCGTCGTCCCCGGCGTGTACGGCGTGGGGGATTCGATCGAAGATGCCCCCAAGACGCTGGAGGCCGCCTTGGACTCGGCAAGGCGATTGGGGATCTGAACCGTTCCCCCGTTTTGGTAGGGGCGCTTCGCCAAGCGCCCCTACCAGGTCGCATCAGGCCCATGCACACAACCGCATCCGTTCGAGCAGCGGGATCGGGTCCCGCTCGAAATAGTGCAGGTGCCCCGCGCAGCGACAATCGCTCGACCCGAATCCTCGCACGGTGTACGCCGCCCGCGCCGCGAGCTCGCGACTGAGCGCGCATTCGAGCCGCCGTTTGGTCACCCGCACGCGCACGCCGGCCACCTCCGCGTGCGCCCGCAGGTAGTCGATGTGCCAGTGGGGCTTCCTTTGCTCGCGCAAGTGGCGCGCGACCCGAGGCGCAAGCCCGCCGAGCGCCGAGCCCACGTAGACGTGGAAGCCCCGCTCGAAGGCGACCTCTCCCAGCCTGCCCACCCGGAGCGTGCGCGCGCGTTCCAGGCGCAGCACGAGGGCGTAGACGCCGGGCTCAGACGAAGTACGAGGGCTCATGAACGTCCCCGCGCCAGAGGTAGAGCCCCAACAGCGGCTCGGCAGCGGTGCGCGTGGCGTGCGACCATCCGGGCGGGTGGTGTACAAACGCCCCCGGCGGCCGCGAGCCCCAGGGCTCCTGGCCGCGCTGCCAGCGCGTGCGGCCGGCCAGCACCAGGTAGAGCTCCTCGGCCGGGTGGGCGTGGGGCGGGTACGCACTGTGCGGCGCGAGCAGGACCAGCCCCAGGGCGAAGCGCTCGTGCGGCACCCAGCCGCGCGGCCCGATCAGCTCGGCGCAGGCGAACCGATCGGCGATCCCGCGCGACTCGGCCTGCGCATAGTGTTGCTGCCAGGCGAGCGCGTCGGCCAGCGGGACGAGCCGCTCCGCCAGGCGGGATTCGGGGCCGCGCCGCGCCAGCAGCAGCGCGCGCGGCAGGTGCTGACAGACGGGCAACGTGCGCGGCGTCGGGTCGAGCCGCCCGCGCTCCAGCCCGTGCAGTTCAACCCGCAGCGCCGCAAACAGCGCCGCCAGCGCCGGCTCGTTTCGGCGCCCGCGGCGCAGACGCCGCCCCAGTTCGGCCAGGAACCGTTCCAGGCGCTTCTCGAGTGAAGCCGTGGCCATGCCCCCCATCGTGCGCCGCGCCGCGGGCGCCGCGCAACCTAGTAGACGACCACAGTGGTTCTTGGGTGTAGGGGCGCGCTTCATCGCGCCCGTGGGCACGCGCTTTGGCCGCCCGTGAAGTCTATCTGGTCACGAACCGGACGTGTAGGCCGGGTCCCATGAATGGGACCCCTACGCAGTAAAGACAGCGTGGTCCTGGACTAGGGCGTTCGCCGGCAAAAATCCGCCTCCACGGGCTGGGCCAGCCGCTCGAAGTCGAGGTAGTCCAGCTTGATGGCCTCGTGGTGCGTGCCGGCCTCGAACACGATTTGGTCGTCCTCGGCCAGCGTGCGGTCCACGTAGACCGGCAGGTGGTAGAGGTTGCCGAACGGCGGCATGGCGCCGGGCTCGCAGTCCGGGAAGTAGCCTTTGAACTCGTTTTCCGTCGCTAACTCGGCCCTTTCGGCAGCGACCACGCCGGCCAGCTTGTCCAGGTCGACCCGGAAGCTGGCCGGCAGCACGGCCATGACCAGCTGGCCATCGGCCTTGACCATGACGACCTTGGCCAGCTCCTTGCCCGGCACGTGCAGCGCGTGGGCGATCTCCTGCGCCGTGAATTCCTCGTGGTGCTTGAGCACGTGGTAGCGGACGCGGTTCTCGTCCAGAAAGGTCTTCAGATTCCTCGCGATGCTCATCGGGATCACGCTCCTGTAGGGGCGCTTGGCGAAGCGCCCCTACGACAGCATACCTCAAGCCGGAACCGTCTCGCGAGCGCGTTGGACCAGCCTGTCCCAGCGGCGATCCACTTCCGCTTGGATGCCCTCGTAGTCCGCGTCGGTCAAGAAGCGGAATCGTCCTTGCGATTCGAAGTAGTCGCGGACCGGTCGGCCGTCGGGCTCGAGGCTGAGCGCCACGCGCTCGCCGTCCTCGATCTCGAACAGCGGGAACACCTTCGAATGGACCGCGGCGCGCGCCACGGCGATCGACTCGCGCGATTCGAACTTCCAGCCCGGCGGGCACGGCGCCAGCAGGTGGATGAAGCGCGTCCCCTTCAGCGCTTTGGCTTTCTCCATCTTGCACACGAAGTCGTCCGGGAAGGCCACCGAGGCCGTGGCCACGTACGGGATGCGGTGCGCGGCCAGGATGGACGTAATGTCCTTCTTGGGACGCGCCTTGACGTGGCCTTGCGGCGTGGTCGTGGTCCAGGCGCCCGTCGGCGTCGAGGAGCTGCGCTGGATGCCGGTGTTCATGTAGGCCTCGTTGTCGTAGCAGACGTAGATGAAGTCCTCGTTGCGCTCGGCCGCGCCGCTGAGCGCCTGCAGGCCGATGTCAAACGTCCCGCCGTCGCCGGCCCAGGCCAGCACCGTCACGTCGTGCTCGCCGCGCGCGTCGAGCGAGGCGCGCAGCCCCGAGGCCACCGAGGCGGCCGTCTCGAAGGCGGTGTGGAACAACGGGACCTTGACGGCCGAGTAGGGAAACGGCCCGGCGATGATCGACCAGCAGCAGGCCGGCAGCACGATCATGGTTCGCTCGCCCAGCGCCTTGAGCGCGAGCTTCATCCCCAGCCCGGCGCCGCACCCCGGGCAGGCCAGGTGTCCGGAGACCATGTAGTCCCGTTCGGGCAGTACGAAGTTCTTGGCGGTCATGCTCGCCTCCTAAGCGGGGACCCGGTCGCGCGCTTGGCCGTTTTGCTGCAGCGCCTTGGCCTTGAGCTCGATCCAGTAGGTGTCGTGGCGCGGCCGCTCGTGCGCCGATGTGATGTCCAGGATCTCGTGCAGCGTGGCCGGCGTGATGTCGCGCCCCCCCAGCCCGGCCACGAAGCCGTAGGCCAGCGGCGCCTCGGGCCGGCCGTAGAGCGCGCTCTTGAGCTCGGTGAAGAAGATGCCCTGGTTGCCGAAGGAGAGGTTGCGGTCGACCACGGCCACCTTCGAGGCGCCGCGGAGCGCCTCCCGCACGGCCTCGGTCGGGAAGGGACGGAACGTGCGCAGCTTGAGCAGGCCCACGCGCTCGCCCGCCGCGCGCCGCTCGGCGACCACCGCGCGCGCCGTGCTCGTGATGGTGGAGGCCGTCACCAGCACGGTGTCGGCGTCCTCGACGTCGACGCACTCGATCAGCCCGTAGGAGCGCCCGAAGCGTTCCCCGAACTCCTGGCCCACGCGGGGGATCACCTCCTTGGCCCGCTCGAAGTCGCGCTGGATCTGGTAGCGGAACTCGAAGTAGGCGTCCGGCGTCACCAGCGCGCCGAAGGCGTGCGGGTCGTTCACGTCTAAGCGGTGCGCGGGTTCGAACGGGGGCAGGAAAGCGTCCACGTCCTCGGCGTCGGGCACGTCGACGGGCTCGTAGGTGTGCGAGAGGAAGAAGGCGTCCAGCACGATCATCGAGGGCAGGCTCAGCGCCTCGGAGATCTTGAACGCCTGGATGGTGGTATCCAGCACCTCCTGGTTCGACTCGCAGTAGAACTGCAGCCAGCCCGTGTCGCGCTGGGCCAGCGAGTCGGTCTGTTCCGACCAAATGGACCAGGCCGGCGCCAGCGCGCGGTTGACCTCGGCCATCACGATCGGCAGGCGCGCGCCCGCGGCCCAGTGCAGCAGCTCGTGCATGAGCGCCAACCCTTGCGAGGAGGTGGCCGTGAACGCACGCGCCCCGCCGGCCGCGGCCCCGATGCAGGCGGCCATGGCCGAGTGCTCGCTCTCCACCTTGATGAACTTGGCGTCCAGCTCGCCGCGGGCGCACAGCTCGCTCAGCTCCTCGACGATTTGGGTCTGCGGCGTGATCGGGTAGGCCGAGATCACCTGCACCCGTCCCAGCCGCGCGCCGTACGAAACCGCGTGGTTGCCCATGATGACTTTTTTCATGCTGAATCGGCCCCCTCCGGGACGAGATCGATCACGCCGCGCGGGCACTCCTGCGCGCAGATCCCACACCCCTTGCAGTAATCCAGGTCGATGACGTAGGGAATCTCTCCCTCGCCGCGCGCAATCGCGAAGTCGGGGCAGAACACGAAGCAGTTGTCGCAGGCCGTGCACGTGCCGCACTGGAAGCAGCGGCCTGCTTCCCGGCAGGCCGCCACCGGATCGAAGCCCAGGTTCACCTCGTCGAAGTTGCCGGTCAGCCTGGCCGCCTTGTGATGCGGCTGCGGCGTGCGCGCCGCGCGCGCGAAGTAGGCCGGATTGATCGCCTCGGGCGCGACCAGCGTGTCGGGGTCCGTGCCCTCCACGCCCCGATCGCCGGCGTAGCGGCGCATCGAGAGGCCGCCGTCCCCAACACGCACCCGAGCCAGCGATTCGTGCAACGGCGTCCCATTGAAGAAGCCGTCCAGCGCCATGGCCGCGCGCTTGCCCGACGCGATCGCGTCCACCACGGTGTGCGGCTGGTCCACGATGTCGCCCCCGGCGAACACGCCCTTCAGGGAGGTCCCGCCCAGCTCGTCGGCCCGCACGACGTGGCCTTCCGTCGAAAGCGCCTCGGCCAGATAGCCCAAGTCCGCCTGCTCGCCGATGGCCGTGATCACGGTGTCGGCTTCCAGCACGAACTCGGAATCCGGCACCGGCACGGGCCGTTGGCGGCCGGAGGCGTCGGGCTCGCCCAGTTCCATCCGGACCAGCTCGATGCCCGTCACGTGCCCGTCCTCGCCCAGGACGCGCGTCGGCGTCATGAGCGTGCGAAACGCGATCCCCTCGGCCAGCGCCTCGTCGATCTCCCCTTGACTGGCCGGCATCTCGTGCCGGGTGCGCCGGTAGAGCACGCTCACCTGCTTGCCCATGCGGCGCGCCGAGCGGGCCACGTCCATGGCGGTGTTGCCGCCCCCGATCACGGCCACGCGCTCGCCCAGCTCCAGGAACTCCCCGTGGTTCAGCTTGCGCAGGAACTCCAGCCCCGGCAGCACGTCGTCGAGCTCCTCGCCGGGGACGTTCAGCTGCCGGCTGCGGCCGGCGCCGGTGGCCAGGAACACGCCATCGTAACTGCGCACCGCGTGGAAGCTCAGGTCGCTTCCCACCCGCGCGTTGGCCAGGAACGACACGCCCAGTTCCTCGAGCCGGTTGATTTCAGCGTCGAGCACGTCCTTGGGCAGGCGGTACTCCGGAATGCCGTAGCGCAGCACGCCACCCAGCTCGGGCGCGGCCTCGAAGGCGTGCACGGTGTAGCCCAGCCGGCTCAGGTGGTAGGCGGCCGACAACCCGGCCGGCCCCGTGCCCACCACGGCGACCTTCTCCGGCCGTGGGTCGCGCAGCGGTTGCACCGTGAGGCCGTGCTGCAACCCGTAGTCGCCCACGAAACGCTCGACACCCTGGATCGAGACGGCCTCGTCCAGGGGCGCGCGGTTGCAGCGGCCCTCGCAGGGGTGATAACACACGCGGCCCGTGATCGCCGGGAACGGGTTTTCCCACACGATGCGGCGCCAGGCGCCGTCGAGGTCGCCCGCGCGCACGAGCGTCATGACGGCCTGGATGTCGTTGCCGGCGGGACAGCCCGCGCTGCAGGGCGCGGTCTTGTTGTGGTAGACGGGCCGCACGTACTTCCAGGAGCCGGTCTTGTTCATCCGGGTGTCAGCCAGCGTCATGACCAGCGGCGGCATGTCGGACACGTCGTTGAACGTGATCGGTTTCGGCTCTGCTTGGGTTGCCAAGGGAACCTCCTAGTTCGACACGGCCAGCGCATCAAACGCGACGGCGTCGTAAGCCTGGCGGGCGGCGGCCTGGTTGGCCTCGGCGGCGCCGGGCACGGCCTCCGCGATCGCCTCCAGCACGGATTCCAGCGACACGACCCCGCTGGCCCGGGCGTAGGCGCCCAGGATGGCCGTGTTCACGATGGGCTGTTGGGGCGTGCCCAGTTGGTGCGCCAGCGCGATCGCGCTGGCGTCCACCGTGGCCAGCTGGAACGGCCCGAGCTCGAAGGTTTCGGGCGCTCGGCGGGCGTTGATCAGGATGAAGCCGTCCTCCTTGAGCCCGGCGGTCACGTCCACGGCCTCGATGAGCGTCGGGTCGAGCACGATCAGCTGGTCGGGCTCGTAGATCTGGCAGCGCAGGTGGATGCGCCCCTCAGCGGCGCGCGTGAAGGCCGTGACCGGTGCGCCGCGGCGTTCGACGCCGAAGGCCGGGAAGCTCTGTACCCACTTGCCCTCGGCGAACAGCGCGCAGGCCAGCGCCTTGGACGCGATCACGGCCCCCTGGCCGCCGCGCCCGTGAATGCGAATCTCGATCATCGGTCCGCCTTTCTGAACCGCGCTCGCATCGCGCGGTCGCGCTGAAAACACTTGCCCCCGGCGCGGGGCCGGGGGCGGTTCGAAAACTCGGATGGATGGGTGAAGGCGGCTAGCCCTCGCGGGCCCACCACAACGGCGCGGGAAGAACGCATCCTCCCGCACGGCGACCGGGGCTGCGCCCCGTACGTCGCGGAGGCCGATTGCCTCATCCCGATCACCCACTTCGACTGCTCGCCCGCGGTGCGCGCGGACGGCCGTTTGGTATCACCCTCGGGCGTAACCAGCCCGAACGATCTATTGTCTCAGGTTTCGCGCGCCGACGGTATGATCGGGGTCAGCGGGTGCTCTGACGCAAGTCATAAAGCGAGGGCGCACGGTGAGCTTGTGGGCGGTTTCCCGTTCGAGTCGCAGCGGGAACAAAGCCTGACAGAGGCATGGGGGGGATCGCTTGCAAGCGGAGGCCACATGATCTAAAACGGGGCGCGCACCCAGAAGCGCGAGGAGGGCGCATGACCCCGGCGATCGAGCTGTTGAAGCGCGAACGGATCGCCCACCGCGTCCACGCCTACGAACACGACCCGGGCTCGGAGGGCTACGGCGCAGAGGCCGTCGAGGCATTGGGCCTCC
>CAZNGF010000085.1:0-8015 GCA_964572855.1 uncultured Thermotogae bacterium
CAAGAAGGTTGTGTAAAAGCGACTCCTTCATCGATGGCAGCGTCCTCGTTTGAGGCGGGCATGGTCAGATAACGGCGCCCGGTAAGCCACTCCTCGCTCTGTTCCATGGCCAAGGCGCTCAGCAGACGCAGACAACTCGCACGGTTGGGAAAGATGCCCACCACCCTGGTCCGTCGCGCCAGCTCCCCGTTGAAGCGCTCCAACCCGTTGGTCGATTTCATCCGCCGCCGATGTGCTTCAGGCAGCTCAAACACCGTCAGGGTCGACTCCATCGTCTCCTCCAGCCAGTCGGCAAAGGCCGGATAGTCGGGGCGATAGCGCTCAACCAGCCGCTGCAACCGGCACAGGGCCGTGCCCTTGTCCACCGCCGCAAAGGCATCGGCCAAGGCCAGCACCAATGCCTGCTCGCTGCGCTGGTAGCGCTCGAATAGCTCCGGGCTGAAGCGTCCTGCCCGATCCCGCCGTAGGGCTCCGCTCCCAGAAACTCGCTGAACTGCGTCTCCAGCAGCTCCTGCACGATCCACTGCACCAGCCCCTTGAGCCAATCCGTCCCTTCCTCGCCCTTGATTTCTGCTAACTGTTGCTGTAGCTTGCTCCTTACTTGTGGTTGAGGCATCAGACCTCCTTCAGGCCCATTCTTGAAGGAGTTGCTCTGGTGTCTCAACTTTTCTCAAGCCACCCTTATTTACACACATAACTCTACTCGACCGCAAGGTTTGTTGGGGCATTGGGGATGCTATCATCCAAAGACTCTGTAGTCGCACACGCTTCATTTGTCTTGGCTGATGCTCCATTTTGGTTGTAAGCGGAGACTTGATAGCAATCAAGCCACCACAAGCAGCGCCAGCGCGCCGACCAGCAGGATGAGGTTGGGGGTGCCCTCTGACCAGGCGCAAGGCAACGCGATACAATGGACCAACCCCGTACCGAGAGGAGACGCATGGATTGTTTGCTGCGGCCGGCGATGCGAGCCGACGTGCCGGCGATCGTGCGCATGCTGGCCGACGACCCGCTGGGACGGACGCGCGAGCGCGACGAGGAGCCGCTGCCGGAGAGCTATTGGCGCGCGTTCGAGGCGATCGACGCTTCGCCCCACGACACGTTGGCCGTGGCCGAGGGCGACGGGCAGGTGGTGGGCACGCTCCAACTCACGTTCCTGCCCGGGCTTTCGTATCAGGGCGGCTGGCGCGCGCAGATCGAGGGCGTGCGGGTCGATGCGTCGGTCCGGGGGCTGCGGATCGGCCAGCGCATGGTCGAGTGGGCGGTCGAACGCGCCCGGGAACACGGCTGTCAATTGGTTCAGCTCAGCACCGACAAGCAACGGGCCGACGCCAAGCGTTTCTACGAACGTCTGGGCTTTGTGGCCAGCCACGAGGGGATGAAGCTGCGTCTCTGAACGCGCGGAACGAATGTCTCTCCCAAACAGGACCCCGCGGGTTGACACCGGGGGACGCGTCCGGTCCGATGGGGAGAGGAGGAACGGACATGACCCCATCCGTCGCGCAAAACGCCTTAGAGGGACCCATCGAGGGAAACGACCCGAGTCACGCGGATTACGTTCGCGTCGAGCGCCAGTTCGACGGGCGCGGTGCCGTGGACGAACTCTGGCTCAAGTACGTGGACGACGAGGCCGTAGCGGCCGTGTTCAAGGACGAATCAATCGACCCGCTCAGCATCGGGCTCGAACGCCTGGAGGCGTTCCGGAAGCTCGAGTCGTTGGAGACCCGGCTCCACTTCACCTACGTGCCGCACCGCTGCGAGCGGGATTCGTTCCAGACGGTGCTGGAACGCGCGCGGCGCGAGGGGCGCTAACGCTTGGGACGCCCCCGTTCGATGAAGGCGAGGGTGAAGCGCACGCCGATGATCCCGGCTACGACGACCAGTCCGATTAAAAGCACCCCAAGCCTGCGGTCTTATGGTTCCCCCCTTAACGCACGGTGACCCGAACCTCAAAGGTCTCCAGCGGGTCGACGTCGGTCTCCCAGGGGGGTGCGTAGACGAGTTTGAGGGCGGTTTGCCCCGGGGCCACGGCCGCAAACGTGCCGGTCAGGATCCTGCCCGCGCCCAGGGCATCCGAATCGGCCTCGAAGACGATTTCGCCTACCTGTTCGAGTACGGACGGATCGAACGCGTCCACGGCCCAGGCGTAACCCGTGGTGGGGTTGCCTTGCAGGGATACGACCAAGCGCTGCCCCACCTTGAGTTCGAGCGCACGGCCGTCGTCCGCGGCCGTGCGCTGGACGGGGCGCGGACCGGCCATCCAGTCGAGCCAAGCACAGCCGGAAGCCGAAAGCAGCACGACGCAAAGCGCAATGACCATAGTCGACGACTTCATGAGCATCTCCGACCGCCGCTTGCCGAACCCGGCGTTCCAGGCCACCTACTACAGGCCCACGCTGTTTTTACTGCGTAGGGGGCCCATTCATGGGACCCGGCCTACACGTCCGGTTCATGACCAGATAGACTTCACGGGCGGCCAAAGCGCGTGCCCACGGGCGCGATGAAGCGCGCCCTACACCCAAGAACCACTGTGGTCGTCTACTAGCCCACGCTCACGCCTCATCCAGGCTCAGCGGGCGTGGTTGCGCCCCGTCGACGTCGGTGAAGCCGTAGTCACGCGCCCGACGCCGCGGCTGGCGCCGGTGACCAGCGCGACCCGTTCCCGCAGTGCGTTCATGCGTGCCTCCTTGGCCCCGCTGTTGCGAGCCGGCGGGAGCTTGGCTCTACGGTGGGGAAGGAGCTGCCGCCCCGCAAGCACGCGTTGAGGGCGTGCGGACCGGGGTTTATACTGCGCGCGTGCGGCTGAAAGGAGGGCCATGGGCGCGTCCCCCGTTGTCGACATCCACATCCACATCCAGCCTTGGAAGCAATTCAAGCCCGAGGCGCTCGCGCTCATGAAGCGCGACCCCGAGCACTTCGAGCTGATGAAGACGCTGTGTGACGATCCCCGGGCGTTGCTCGACCACCTGGACCGCGAAGGCGTGCGGGCCGCCGGCCTGGTCAACTACGTCGCGCCCGAGGTGATGGGGTTTCAGGATTCCGTCTGCGAATTTATCGCCGACTACTGCAAAGCCGCGCCCGAACGGCTGCTGCCGGTCGGCTCGGTCCACCCCCGCTTCACGCCGGACATCGCGGCCCGCATGGACCAACTGGCCGAGCTCGGGATCAAAATCCTCAAGCTCCACCCGCCGCACCAGTTACTCTACCCCAACGCCTACCGCCACGGCGACGAGGAGCTCGGAACCGTCTACGAGAAGTGCGTCGAGCACGGCATCCCGGTCATGGTCCACACCGGGACCTCGGTGTTCCCCGGCGCGCGCAACGTCTACGCTGACCCGCTCTACCTCGACGACGTGGCGGTGGATTTCCCCGAGTTGACGATTTTGATGGCCCACGGCGGCCGGCCGCTCTGGTGCGAGACGGCCTTCTTCCTGCTGCGCCGGCACCCCAACCTCTGGCTCGACCTCTCCGGCATCCCGCCGCACCGCTTGCTCGACTACTTCCCGCGTTTCGAAACCCTGGCCGACAAATGCCTCTGGGGCACGGACTGGCCGGGGCCGGGCGTGCCGACCATGCGCGACAACGTGGAGGGGTTTTTGAGCCTGCCGCTCGCGGACGAGACCAAGCGCAAGGTCCTCTACGGGAACGCGGGCGCGCTGTTCGGGTTGAGCGTGTGAGCGCGGGGAAGCGCTTGCCTTACCTCCCCTGCACCTCGGTCAGGTCGCTCACGGGCTGGCGCCAGGCGCCGTGGCGGTGCACGACGCTGGGGAACTCCTGCACCGGGGGCTGGGCCAGCACGTAGCGGTCGTCCTCGCTGAGCTCGACGTGCGAGAGCAGGTGGTCCACGAACGCCGGGCCCTTGCCGTTGACCCGGTACTCCTCCCAGGCCTCGGGCAGCACCTTGATCACGACGTCGAAGCCCGTGACGTGCTTCCAAAGGCCCGGCACGCGGCTGATGGCGTAGCCCTTCTGCAGGCTGCCGCCTGCGGCGAACAACCATAGGATCTTGCAGTCCCGCAGGTGCCAGTGCGGCTTGTTGGCGCCGATAAACTGATCCAGAGCGATCTGCTTCAACTCGTTGGCGTCTCGGAATTCCATGGTTCCTCCTCGGAACGCGTCGATGGATGGGAAAACGATCGATTTCGGGCGTGCAGTGTAAGGCCGCTCCGCGGGAGTCGCCACCCGCCTGCCCGCTCCGAAAGCGCGCGAAACGGATACTGCTTGACCCCTTTGGGGGGGGCGTTTACAATGCCGTCACGTTAAGGAGGAGTGAGGAAGGGTATGAGTCCTGTATTGTTTGAAATCGGTCCGCTCACCATTCGCTGGTACGGGTTGATGTACGTGGTGGCCATCGTGGTCGGGATCTGGCTGACCTACCGCGAGGTCAAGCGCAGGCAGATCGTCGGCAAGCGCAAGAACGAGGTGCTGAGCCTGGACGACGTGCTCGACTTCGTGCTGTTGGCGGTGCCGTTGGGCATCATCTGCGCGCGGCTCTACTACGTGCTGTTCCAGTGGGACTACTACGGGCGCAACCTGCTCGACATCTTCAAGATCTGGCAGGGCGGCCTGGCCATCCACGGCGGCATCATCGGCGGCGCGCTGGCCCTGTTCATCTTCGTGCGCTGGTGGAAGAAGGTGGGCTTCTGGCAGTTCGCCGACGCCGTCGTGCCCAGCTTAGTCTTGGGCCAGGTGTTCGGCCGCTTCGGCAACTTCATGAACGGCGACGCCTACGGCACGCCCACGGAGCTGCCCTGGGGCATCCGCTTCCCCACCGGCACGCCGGCCGGCAACGCCTACCCGGACCGCGACCTGGTGGGCCAGTCCCAGCCGCTGCATCCGGCCATGCTCTACGAATTGGCCGGCAACGCCGTGATCTTCGGCCTGCTCTGGGGGCTGCGCAAGCGGGGCTACCGCGACGGCTTCCTGACGTGTTTGTACTTCGTCCTGTACTCGGTGCTGCGCTTCGTGGTCGAGGCGTTCCGGGGCGACAGCCTCTGGCTGGTCGACGGGCGCTGGAAGGCGGCCCAGGTGATCAGCGTGGTCCTGTTCGTGGTCTTTACGGGGCTCATGTTCCAGTGGAAGCTCTGGACCAAGCGTGACCAGCCGGCGCAGGCCGCCCGCTAACGCCGTACGAATCGAATTTCCAAAGGTGGAGGGGAGCGTTTCATGGATCTCGTCTATTTCGCGACGGCCACGGCCGTCATCGCGCTGGTTTACGTCGTCTACTTGATCTTCAAGGTGCTGCGCGTCGACGAGGGGGATGAGCACATCCGCCGGCTGGTGGCCAATATCCGCGAGGGTGCCGAGGCCTTCCTGCGGCGTCAGTACATGATGGTCGGCATCTTCCTGCTGGTCGTGTTCGCGCTGCTGTTCCTGATGGCGTGGGGCGGGCTGCTGCACATCTACGCGCCGTTTGCCTTCCTGACCGCCGGGGTGTTCTCGGGGCTGGCCGGCTACGTCGGGATGAAGATCGCCACCGCCAGCAACGGGCGCACGGCCAACGCCGCCAAGCAGGGGCTCAACCCGGCGCTGCGCGTGGCCTTCGACGGCGGCAGCGTGATGGGCCTGAGCGTCGTCGGGCTCGGTTTGCTCTACATCTGCGTCTGGTTCCTGTTGCTGAACGCCTTCGAGCTCGAACTGGCGACCATCACCGAGGTGCTGGTGACCTCGGCCATGGGGGCCAGCTCGGTGGCGCTGTTCGCGCGCGTGGGCGGCGGCATCTTCACCAAGGCCGCCGACGTGGGCGCGGACCTGGCCGGCAAGGTCGAGGCCGGCATCCCCGAGGACGACCCGCGCAACCCGGCCGTGATCGCAGACAACGTGGGCGACAACGTCGGGGACGTGGCCGGCATGGGCGCCGATTTGTTCGAGTCGTACGTGGGCTCGATCGTGGCTTGCATGGCGCTGGGCGCCAGCGCCTTCGGCGTCGCGCTGGCTCAGGAGCTGGGCACGGCCGAGCTGCTCATGCGCGGCACGGTGTTCCCGCTGCTGCTGGCCGGCATCGGCATCATCGCCTCGATCATCGGGAGCTTCCTGGTGCAGGCGCGCGAGGATGCGGACCAGGAGGCCCTGCTGGCCGCCTTGCGCCGCGGCGTGTTCACGGCCGCCGGCCTGGTGGCGCTGCTGGGCTTTCTGATCGTGTTGCTCGTGTTCGGGATCGCGTACTGGGGGGTCTACGCGGCGCTGGTCATCGGCTTGGTGGCCGGCATCGTGGTGGGCACCTCGTCCGAGTACTACACCTCGTCCGGCTACAAGCCCACGCGCCAGGTCTCGGCCAGCGCGCCCACCGGACCGGCCACGGTCATCATCAGCGGCTTCGCGCTCGGGATGCGCTCGACCGCGATCCCCGTGGTCGCGGTGGCTCTGGCCATCATCCTGAGCTACGCCTTCGGCGTGTTCGGCTCGCCGCCGCCCAACGTGGCCGTGTTCGGTTTGTATGGCATCGGCGTGGCTGCGGTCGGGATGCTCTCGACGCTGGGCGTGACGCTGGCTTCGGACGCCTACGGTCCGATCGCCGACAACGCGGGCGGCATCGCCGAGATGAGCGGCCAGGGCCCCGAGGTGCGCAAGCGCACCGACGCGCTCGACTCGCTGGGCAACACCAACGCCGCCACCGGCAAGGGGTTTGCCATCGGCTCGGCCGCGCTCACGGCGCTGGCGCTCATCGCCGGCTACAACGACAAGATCACCCAGCTGCTGAGCGAGTCGGGCGGGGAGATCACGGCCCTGATCACCGGACGCAGCATCGGCCTGCCCTTCGAATTGGCCGACCCGTACGTGCTGGCCGGGCTGTTCATCGGCGGGATGCTCCCGTTCATGTTCAGCGCGCTCACCATGAGCTCGGTGGGTCGCGCGGCCGAGCAGATCGTGAACGAAGTGCGCCGCCAGTTCAAGGAGATCGCGGGGCTCATGGACGGCTCGGGCAAGCCCGAGTACACGCAGTGCGTCGCGATCGCCACCCGCACCGCGCACCACGAGATGGTCGTGCCCGCGCTGCTGGCCATCCTCTCGCCGCTGGCCGTCGGGCTCCTGTTCGGCGCCGGGGCGCTGCTGGGCCTCCTGGTGGGCGGCCTGGTCTCGGGCTTCGTGCTGGCGATCCTGATGGCCAACGCCGGCGGGAGCTGGGACAACGCCAAGAAGTACATCGAGGAGGGCCAGTTCGGCGGCAAGGGCTCCGACGCGCACAAGGCCGGCGTCGTGGGCGATACCGTGGGCGATCCCTTCAAGGACACCTCGGGCCCCTCGATCAACATCCTGGTCAAGCTGATGAGCATCGTCTCGCTGGTGTTCGTCACGCTCATCATCCGCTTCACGCTGTTCTAGACAGTCCGTAGGGGCGGGCCCCCGTGCCCGCCCCGTTCTTTCTCAAGCAACCCCGCCCATCTCCGCCTACAATGACCACATGAAGATCGCCCTCATCGCCGACATCCACGGGAACGCCGTGGCCTTTGATGCCGTGCTGAACGCGTTGCTGGACGAGCCTCTGGACGCAATCGTCTGCCTCGGGGACGTGGCCGCCACGGGCCCCGAACCCGCGCGCTGTCTGGACAAGTTGAAATCGCTGGAATGTCCCGTGATCATGGGCAACACGGACACGTACCTGCTCGATCCCGTTGAGCCCACCTCCGACGACCCCGTCGGCCGCGCCGTGGAGGAGATCGACGCGTGGTGCGCCGCGCAATTGAACGAATCGCACCGCGATTACATCCGCAGCTTTCGGCCCGTGATCGACATCGACTGCGACGGCATCGCGCTGCGTTGCTACCACGGCTCGCCGCGCGCGAACACGGACCGCATCCTGCCCACCGCGCCGGACGCCGAGCTGGACGGTTACCTCGATGGGGACGAGCCAATCGTGATGGCCGGTGGGCACACGCACGAGCCGATGCTGCGCCGCCACGGGCGCGCGCTCTTTATCAACCCCGGCAGCGTCGGCCTGCCGCACGAGCAGCTCGACCGCGCCGATTTCAGAAATCCGTTGTGGGCCGAATATGGGGTTTTAACCGTTGACAAGG
>CAZNGF010000086.1:0-7957 GCA_964572855.1 uncultured Thermotogae bacterium
ATGTGGCGGCGTACTAGCCGCGCTGTGGAGCGCCGCTAGAATTCCTTCCAGGCGAGCTTGTGCAGAAATCCTGCCGAGATGCTTTGGTCACGCAGGTGCGTTCGTGCGTTCAACCAGCGCCAGCAACAGCTTGCGCGCCAGCTCGCGCTTGCCCATCGCCGGGAACGCCTGCGTCGAGCCGTCCTTGCCCAGCAGGATGGCCGCGTTCTCGTCCGATTCGGCGGCTCGGGAGACGTCGTTGGCCACGATGAAGTCGGCGCCCTTGCGTTCCAACTTCTCGCGCGCGTGGTCGATTAAGTCATGCGTCTCGGCCGCGAAGCCGACCAGGACTTGCTCGGGGCGACGGTGCTGGCCCAGCCACTGCAGCACGTCGGCGGTCGGGACGAGTTCGAGCGTGAGCGCTTCCTTGCCGGCCTTGCCCTGTTTGCGCTCGCTGGCGGTTTTGGGCGTCCAGTCGGCCACGGCGGCGGCCATCAGGATCCAGTCGGCGTCTTTCGCGCGCGCTTGCACGGCCTCCAGCAGCTCTTGGGCGGACTCGATTCCCACGCGCTCGACGCCGGCGGGGACGGAAAGCCCGACGGGACCTGAAATCAGCGTCACCTCCGCCCCCAGCTCGCGCGCGGCCTGGGCCAGCGCGTAGCCCATCTTGCCCGAGGAGCGGTTGGTGACCACGCGCATCGGGTCGATGCGCTCGCGCGTGGGGCCGGCCGTGACCAGGACGCGCTTGCCGCTCAGCAAGGCTCGCTCGCCGAGGAGTTCCTCGATGCGCGCCAGGATCGCCTCGGGCTCGGGCAACCGACCGGCGCCTTCGCGGCCGCTGGCCAGCGGCCCCGAGGCGGGCGGGAGGACGCGGTAGTCCAGGTCCGCGAGCGTCCTGAGGTTCCTCTGGAAGACCGGGTGCTCGACCATCTGCGTCTCCATCGCCGGACACAGCAGCACGGGCCGGCGCGTGGCGGCCAGCGTGGCCGTCAGGTAGTCGTCGGCGAGGCCGACCGCGAGCTTGCCGATGAGGTCGTAGGTGGCCGGCGCCACCACGAACAGATCGGCCTCGTGGGCCAGCCGCACGTGGTCCAACGGCGCGTCCGAAAACAGGTCCAAGAGGACGGGTTGATGCGAGAGCGCCTCAAAGGTGAGCGGCGTGACGAAGCGCGCCCCGGCCCGCGTGAGGATCACGCGCACCTCGGCGCCGCGCTGGCGCAGTCCGCTCACGAGCGCGGCGGCCTTGTAGGCCGCGATGCCGCCGCCCACGCCCACGACGACCCGCTTGCCCGCGACGGCGGATGGGGCGTTCATGCCGTCAGGGTAGCCGTCTCCGGGCGCGGAGGCAAGCTTGACAGCCGCGCGGCTCGCTTCGACAATGGCCCTCCCAAGGAGGGGGCATGAACGAGGAATTGATTACCCGTGAGGGCTACGAAAAGCTGAAAGCCGAGATCGAACGCCTGGAAAGCGAGGAACGCCTGCGCGTGGCTCAGGAGATCGCCAAGGCGCGCGCCTACGGCGACCTGAGCGAGAACTACGAATACCAGGCCGCCAAGGAGGAGCAGGGCCAGTTGGAGGCGCGCATCGCCCAGCTCAAGAGGCGGCTCAAGATCGCGCGCGTCGTCGACCCCGAGGACGCCGGGGGCGGCAAGGTCGGACTGGGCCACCGCGTCTCGCTGCAAGACGTGGATTCCCGGCGCGAGCTCGAGTACCGCTTGGTGGGCCACGGCGAGGCCGACGCCGCCCAGGGCAAGATCAGCATCCAGTCCCCGGTGGGCAAGAGCCTGTTCGGCCGCCGGGTCGGGGACGTGGTCACGGTCGAGGCCCCGGCCGGCCAAAAGCAGTTCAAGATCCTGGAAGTGAATAACTAGCGCGGCGCAACGGGTGTGGCAAGCAAGCGGCCCCCCTACAGGGGTTGCTAACGCATCAAGCGCCGTTTGGCTCCGCGCGCCGTAAGTAGGCGCACAGCGCCAGCAGGATCTCCTTTTGCAGCCCGGGGATGCTCTCCAGCAGGTGGTCGAAAGCGCTCTTGTGCACGACCAGCAGGTTCAGGTCGGTCTTGGCCACGACCGTCGCGGTGCGCATCCCGCCGTCGAGCAGCGCGACCTCGCCGAAGAAATCGCCCGGCCCCAGCTGGTTGATGGGGCGCCCCCCCTGGCTCACCTCGGCCTCGCCGTCGAGCAGAAAGACGAGCTCGAGGCCGGTCTTGCCCTCCTCGGCCAGGGTCGTCCCGGCGCTCATCGGGACCTCGTCGGCGTGTTTGACGATCTCTTCGAGCTGGCGCGCGCTCAGGTTCTGGAACAGCGGCACGGCCTGCAGCACGCTGGCCTTGTCGGATGCGGAGCGGCGGCGGAAAAGCATGGGCGTCCCCTTACGCGGCGTTCGATTTGTCTCCCCTTCTCCCCTGGCGGGAGAAGGACGGGATGAGGGGGCGGTTCGTCGACGGATCGACGTCACCCTCACCCCAGCCCTCTCCCGTCAAAGGGAGAGGGGGAAAACGGCGAGCGAGCGAGTCAGCTCGCTAAGCTGCAATGGCCCGTGGCCCCGTTATAGCGCGCGTCGGCCTTCGTGTCCAGCGCTGCGCGCCTCAGTAGGCCGCCAACAAATCGAGCAGCTCGCGCGCCCGGCGCTGCGCGAGTCGGTTCCAGAAGGGCCAGGCTCCGCAGTCCGTAGTCCTTTCCCTTCTCGTAGCGCTCCCGGTTGACCTCGCCCGCGCCGTCGTCGTCCTCGGCCCGCTCATAGTGGAGCTGGCTCAGCCGGTTGAGCACGAGCAAAAGCCCCCAGCGAGAAGCGATCCCGAGCTTGCACATGCGCATCCCCCCTTCCGTCGGAGGTCATTTTAGCACGCCGACGGGCGGGGGAGGGGGCCGTTCAGGCCCGTTGGGCCGGGAAGCCCAGGAAGGACGGCTTGTCGAAGCAATAGGGGTCTTCCCCGGGGCCGAACAGGCAGTGGGTCGAGACGTCGAGGTCGGCGAACAGCACGGGCTTTGGAACCCGCAGCCGGGCATAGACCGTCTCGCCCTCGGGCAGGTGGAACGGCCCCAACCGCGCGCTGTGGACGCGCTGGCCCGAGTCCAGTTCGAGGCAGTGGATCGAGGTCAGGCCGGCCGACTTGTTGGCCACCACGCGCACCGCCGCCCCGTCCGGGCTCGGCTCGGGGCTCAGCTCCAGGTGCTCGGGCCGCACCATGAGGTGGAGCGTCTCCCCCGCGGGCAGGGTTTCGGGGCGGGACAGCCGTCCCAGCTCGGTTTCGAGCCCGTCGGGCGTGAGGCGCGCGGGGATGAAGTCGGCCTTGCCCAGAAAGCGGGCCACGAACGGCGTGCGGGGCTGTTCGTAGACCTCGAAGGGCGAGCCGACTTGTGCCAGCCGGCCGCGGTCGAGCACGGCCACGCGCTCGCCCAGCTCGAAGGCCTCCTCCTGGTCGTGCGTGACCAGCACGACCGTGCTGTCGAGCTTTTTCAGGATCGATTTCACCTCGCCGCGCACCTCGCGCCGCAGGGAGGCGTCCAGGTTGCTGAAGGGCTCGTCCAGCAGCACGACGCGCGGGTTGGGCGCCAGCGTGCGCGCCAGCGCGACGCGCTGCTGTTCGCCGCCCGAGAGCTCGTGCGGGAAGCGCGCGCCGTAGCCCTCCAGGCCGACGAGCGACAGCAAGCGGTCGACGCGCGCGCGCGTGGCGCCGGCGCGGCGCGGCAGGCCGAAGGCCACGTTGGCCCGCACGTTCAGGTGCGGGAAGAGCGCGTAGTCCTGGAACACCATCCCGACGCGGCGCGCCTCGGGCGGGACGAACGCCCTCCCATCGGAGACCGGCTCGTCCCCGATGGCGATCGATCCGGCGTCGGGGGCTTCAAAGCCCGCGATCAGGCGCAGCAGCGTCGTCTTGCCGCACCCGCTGGGGCCGAGCAGCGCCGTGATGTGCCCGCGCGGGACCTCGAGCGAGACCCCGTCCAGCGCCTGCACGGCGCCGAAGCGCTTGCTGAGGTCCTCACAGCGCACCGCCGCCGTGCTCATCGTCCCCCCCGCCCGTCCCCGCGCAGGATGAAGGCCATCGAGAGCGAGGAGACCAGGATCAACAGCAGCGCCGGCGCGGCGGCGCGCGCGAAGAAGGCCTCCGAGGCGGCCGACCAGATGGCCGTGGACAACGTCTTGAACCCGAGCGGCCCCAGGATGAGCGTGGCCGGCAGCTCCTTCAGCGTCAACAGGAACACGAGCGCGCCGCCGGCCAGCACCCCGGAGCGCACCAGCGGCAGGTTGACCAGAGCCAGTACTTGCAGCGGGGATTTGCCCAGCCCGCGCGCGGCCTCCTCGAGCCTGGGGCTCACCTGCAGCAGCGAGGCCCGCATCGCCCCCAGCGCCGTGGGCAAAAACAGCACGACGTAGGCGAACACCAGCAGCGCCAGCGTCTGGTACAGCGGCCGGGCGAAGTTGGCGCCGAAGAACACGAGCGCCAGCGCCACGGTCACCCCCGGCAGCGCGAAGCCCACGTAGCTCACGCGCTCCAGCAACGCGCTCCAGCGGCTCGGGTAGCGCACGCTCCAGACGGCCAGCGGCAGCGCGGCCAGCACGGCCGCCGTCGCTGCCAGCCCCGCGGCCGTCAGCGAGTTGAGCGTGGGCCCCCACAACTGGTCGAGCACCTCCCCGGCGGCCACCCCGCGCACGACCCAGAGGGAGAGCACCGCCATGGGCAACGCCAGCGCCAGCGCGGTCACGCCGCTGCAGAACGCGAACGCGGGCCAGCGCCAGCGTCCCAACCGCACGGTCGGCGGCGGCGAGCCGGTCCCGCCGGCCGTGCGGTAATAGCGCGCGCGGCCGCGGGTGCGGGCTTCCAGCACGAGTAGGCCGGCCGTGAAGGCGATCAGCACCAGCGAGAGCGCGGCGGCGGCCGCGCGGTTGAAGGCCGCGCCGTACTGCAGGTAGATGGCCCAGGTGAAGGTCTCGTAGCGCAGCAGGCTCACGGCGCCGAAGTCGCTCAGGGTGTAGAGCGCCACCAGCAGCGCGCCGGTCAGGATGGCGGGCCTGAGCAGCGGCAGCGTGACGCGGAAGAACGCGGCCCGGGGCGCATGGCCCAGGGCGCGGGCGCTCTCCTCCAGCGCGGGGTCGAGCCGCGCCAGCGCGGCGCGGGCGCTCAGGAGCACGTAGGGGTAGCAGAGCAGCGTGAGCACGAGCGCCGCGCCGGGGAAGCCGTAGAAGTCGGGCAGCCGCTCGACGCCCAGCGGGGCCAGTAGCTGCTGGACCAGCCCCTTGGGGCCGAGCGCCAGCACGTAGAGGAAGCCCGCGATGTAGCTGGGGATCACGAGCGGCAGCGGCGTCACCGCGGACCAGAAGCGCCGCAGCGGCAGGTCGGTGCGCGTCGTGAGCCAGGCCAGCGGCACCGCGATCAGGGTCGAGAGCGCCGTGACCGAGACGACCAGGAGCGCGGAGCGCAGCACGATCGCCAGCGTGCGCGGCCGCCAGAGCAGCGCGCTGGCCAGCTCCCCCGAGCCAAAGGCCCGCAGCGCCAGGTAGGCCAGCGGCAAGGCCATGGCCAACCCGACCAAGGTCGCGGGCAGCCAGAGGAAAGCGGGGGCGCGCCCCGTGCGGGCGCGCCCCCGTCGCAGCCATCGATGCGCGGCGCCGCGGGCGCCCGTCCCCGCCAGGGTCATTTAGGGCAGCACGCCGATCTCGCGCAGCAGCGCTTGCGTGCCCTCCAGGTCGGCCAGGTCGCTGAGCGCGATCTCCGGGGCGTCGATCTCCTCCAACGGGATCAAGAGGCGCTCGGTGCGCACGCCCTCGACCACGGGGTACTCGAACGTCTGGCTGGCGAAGAACTGCTGCGCCACGGTCGAGAGCATGAACTCGACGAACCGCTCGGCGGACGCGCGGTTGGCCGCGCTCTCCAGGATGCCGGCGCCCGACACCATGATCAGCGCGCCGGGGCCGCCCGCGCGCGGGTGGTAGTTGCGGGCCGGGAAGTCCTCGCCCTCCTCGGCCAGGAAGCGAAACAGGTAGTAGTGGTTCACCATCCCGACGTCGATCTCACCCTGGGCGGCCGCGGCGACCTGCGAGCTGTTGTTGGGGTAGACCAGCGGGTCGTTGGCCCGGATCCCCTCCAGCCAGGCGCGCGTGCGCTCCTCGCCCCAGAGCCGGCGCATCCCGGTGACCATGGTCTGGAACGAGCCGTTGGTGGGGGCCCAACCCAGCCGGCCGCGCCACTGCGGCTCGGTGAGGCCGAAGAGGTCGTCGGGCAGCTCGGCCTCGTCCACGCTGTTTGCGTTGTAGACGAGCACGCGCGCCCGCCCCGAGATCCCGGTCCAGCGCCCGTCGGGCGAGCGGAACCCCTCGGGGACGCGCGCCAGCAGGCGCTCGGGCACCCGCCCCAGCAGCGACTCGACCGCGCCCAGGCCGCCGGGGTCCTGGGCGTAGAACACGTCTGCCGGGGTGTTGGGCCCCTCCTCCAGCAGCGTGGCCGCCAGCTGCGGCGTGCCCGCAAAGCGGACCTGGACGTCGATCCCCGTGGCCGCCTCGAACTGCTCGATGATCGGGCCCACCAGCGACTCGCTGCGGCCCGAGTAGAGCACCAGGGAGGCCCCCTGAGCGCCGGCCGGTTGGGCGGCGGCCGGCCCCAGGATCAGGGCCAGCGCGAGCGTCAGCGTCAGCAAAGACATGTGCTTCACGGTGTGTCCTTTCCGTCCAATCCCGTGGTAACGGGTCAGCCTTTCGGGTACACTCGTCACGCGTTATGACAGAGGTCTGATGTCCGAAAGGGCATTGGACCTTTGTTTTTTCGCCCCTTTTCGGGAGGCGTTTGGAAAGTATACCGAAATGGTCCGACTTTTCAAGTAAAAGTTAATGATAATCGTTACTAATCTCGGGTGTCCCCCCTCCGTCGCAGCTCTGGCGGTAGGGTCGGTCGCCCAGGTAGCGCGCCCACTCGGCCTCGCTCAAAGGGCGCGGGAGGCGGCGGCAGACCGCTTGCACCAGTTTCTCCGGCGTCAAGGGCCGGAGCGCGACCGCGGCGTCGCCCCAGCTGGCCGAGGCCAGATAATCCCCGTCGGCGCTAAAAGAAAGGTCGTAAACCCGGTCAGCGTGGAGATGGCGGGCGGTTTCCTCGCCCCGGTCCAGTGTCCAGAGGCGGACGGTCCCGTCCCAGCTGCCCGTGGCCAGGTGCGCGCCCGTGGGATCGAAGGCGACGGCCGACACCCGGCCTTCGTGCGCCACGCGCACGCGCTCCCGGCCCGTGTCGAGCGCCCAAACCCGCGCCGTTTGGTCCGCGCCGGCCGTGGCCAGGGCGGCGCCGTCGGGGCTGAAGGCCACGTCCACCACGGCCGCGTCGTGGGCCAACTCGGCCGGGACGTCGTCCGCCTCGAGTTCCCAGACGCGGGCGCTGCCGTCCCAGCTCCCGGTGGCCAGGCGACTGCCGTCGGGGCTGAAGGCCAGCGCCCTGACCCAGTTTCCGTGCTGCAAGCGCGCCAGCTCGCGGCCGCTGGGGACGTCCCACACGCGCGCCGTGGCGTCGTCGCTGGCCGTGGCCAGCCGGGTCCCGTCGGGGCTGAAGGCCAGGGTGTAGACGCCGTCGCCGTGTTCCATGCGGGCCAATTCGGCGCCGGTGCCGGCCTCCCAGAGCCGCGCCGTGCCGTCCCAGCCCGCCGAGGCGAGGTACTGGCCCTCGGGGCTGAAGGCCACGGCCCTGGCCCAGTGCTCGTGCCGCATCTCGGCCAAGCGGGAACCGGTCTCGAGCTCCCAAACCGTGACGGCGCCGTCCCAACTGGCGCTGGCCAGGCGGCTGCCGTCGGGGCTGAAGGCCACGTCGAACACGTCGCTCGTGTGCTGGAGGCGCGCCAGTTCGGCGCCGGTGTCGAGCGCCCAGACGCGGGCCGTCCCGTCCCAGCTCGCGCTGGCCAGCAAACGGTCGTCCGGGCTGAAAGCGACGCTGACCACCCCCTCGTCGTGCGCCAGGCTGGGGGGATGGTTCCGCAGCGCGCGATAGAGCACCTGCATCCCC
>CAZNGF010000087.1:0-7934 GCA_964572855.1 uncultured Thermotogae bacterium
CGCAGCACGCGCAGGCCGTCGACGTAGTGCGCTACGTAGGCGAACTCACCGTCGACCAGCACGTTGTGCGGCATCGAACGACGCTCGAGCGAGAAGAAGTCGAGCAGTTCGATCGAGTCGGGATCGGACACGTCGAAGGCGCGCACGCCCTCGCCCACGACCTCGTCCGTGGTCCAGAGCAGCCGGCCGTCGGCCGAGGGCCAGGCGTTGTGCGAGGACGGGTCCGGCGCGTTGGGCGTGCGCAGGAACGGCTCGTAGCGGTGCCGGGCCACCAACGTGAAGGAGAAGGCCGCGGGGTCGTCCAGGCCGTCCAGATCCAGCAGCCAGAGCCCGGTGTCCCAGCCCGAGAGGTAAGCGCGATCGGCGACGACCGCCACGTCGTGGATGTGGACCAACGGCGCCGCGCCGTCCGGCGTCGACAGCGGCCCCAGGCTCTTTGGCTCGGCGGGGTCCGAGATGTCCAGCACCCAGAGCTGGCCCCAGTTGGGATCGGCGTCGGGGTCCGCGCCGCCGGCCACGGTGGCCAGAAAGGCGAGCTTCCCCGCCACGAACAGGTTGTGCACGCCGCCGAATTGGTCCGTGCGAAAGGTCCCCACGAGCTGGGTGGCCGCGGGATCGCGCACGTCGAACACCTGCAGGGCGCGCCCGTCCGAGGAGGTTTGCATCCCGACGTAGAGGAACCCGTCCAGGATTTTGGCGTCCCAGCTCTCCAGACCGTCGTCCAGCTCGATCGTTTGCGCCTGCGGGTCGGTCGGCTCGGACAGGTCGATCACATGAACCAGCGGCCCGGCCGTCACGACCGCCACGTCCCCCTCGCGCCAGACGTCCATGGCCCGCACGCGGATGCGTCCGCTCGTTCCCACGCGCACGTCGACGCGTGGGAGCTCGAGTCGAGCGATTTCGGCCAGCGGCGCCGTCTCCTGCGCCAGCGGCGCGGGGAAGGAGACCGTGCCCAACGCGGCGATGCATAGCAGCAAGGCGATTCGGCGGCGGATGGGACGCACCTCGGGGCTCCCTTCACGGCACGAGCATATTCCAGGTGACGCGGACGGGTCCTAGAACGTCAGGCTGTTGGCGAGCTGATAGAGCGTGCGGACCAGAAAAGCCTGCACGAACATCAGCCCTAAGAACGCGGCCAGCGGCGCCACATCGATGGCCGTGTGTCCCGTAAAGCGCGTGATGCGGTGCCGGATCGGGAACAACACGGGCTCGGTGACCGCAAACAGGACTTGGATCAGCGGGTGGCCGCGCTCGACCTGGAGCCAGCTCAGGATCACGCGGGCCAGCAGCAGGACGAAGGCGACGTTGATCGCGATGTCGAGCACCATCGTGAGCGCGTAGACGAGGTTGGCAAGCGGCGTCATGGGACCTCCTATCGGGATCGAGGGCCGAACAGTACCGTCCCCAGTCTAACGAGATTGGCGCCCTCTTCCACCGCCACCTCGAAGTCGTGCGAGGTCCCGAGCGAGAGCCAGCGCGCCTCGGCGCCGGGGACCCGCGCCAGCTCGTCGAGCAGCGTCTTCATCGATTTGCAATACGGTCGCACGAGCTCCGGGTCGTCGGTGTAAGGGGGCATGGCCATCAGACCCCGGACGACGACGTGATCGAGTTCGGCGATGCGCTCGATCAACGGGATCGCTTCGATGAGCGGGACGCCGTACTTGCTGGCCTCGCCGGCGGGGTTGACTTCGACCAGGACGGGGTAACGCACCCCGAGCTTGCAAGCCTCGCGGTCGATCTTCTGGGCTAGCTTGTAGCTGTCCACCGACTGGACGAGATCGAAGGCGCGCACGGCCTTCTTGACCTTGTTCGACTGCAAGTGGCCGATGAAGTGGCGCTCGACCGACGCAAGGGCGTCAAATTTGTCCAGCGCTTCCTGCACGGTGTTCTCGCCGATGAGGTCGATCCCCGCGCTCACGGCGTCGGCGATCTCGGCGGCCGACCGCTTCTTGGTGGCCGCCAGCACGCGCACCGCGCCGGGGTCGTGCCCGCCGCGCTCGGCGGCGGCGCGGATCCGTCTTCGCACGTCGTTCAGTCTGGCTTCCAGCTCGCGTTGACGTGGCTCGGCCATGGTGGACACCCCGCCTAGCTCAACAGATCACGCGCGATCACGAGCTTCTGGATTTCGCTCGTGCCCTCGTAGATGCGCGTGATGCGGGCGTCGCGGTAGAGCCGCTCGACCTTGTAGTCGCGGATGTAGCCGTAGCCGCCGTGGATCTGGACGGCCTCGTCGGCGGCCTTACTGGCCAGCTCGCCGGCCACCAGCTTGGCGACGGCCGAGTCCGTGGCGTAGGGCTGCCCCGCATCCTTCTTCCAGGCCGCCTGATAGACCAGCAGGCGTGCACCCTCGATTTGGGCCTTGAGGTCGGCCAGCTTGAACTGGACCGACTGGAACTCGGCGATGGGCTTCCCGAACGCCTCGCGTTCTTTGGCGTATTTGACGGCCTCGTCGAGCGCGGCCTGGGCGATCCCGAGCGCTTGGGCCGCAATGCCGATGCGCCCGCTGTCCAGCGTGGTCAGCGCGATTTTGAACCCCAGCCCCTCGTCGCCCACGCGCTGGTCGGCCGGCACGCGGCAGTCCTCGAAATGCAGCTCGCAGGTCGAGGTCCCGCGGATGCCCATCTTGTCCTCTTCCTTGCCGACCGTGAACCCGTGCATGTCGCGGTGCACGACGAAGCAGCTCACGCCGCGGTGGCGCAGCGAGGCGTCCGTGGTGGCGAACACGACGAACACGTCGGCGAAGCCGGCGTTGGTGATCCACATCTTGGACCCCTGGAGCACGTAGTCGTCGCCGTCGCGCTTGGCCGTGGTCCGCATCGCGCTGGCGTCCGAACCGGATTCCGGCTCGCTGAGCGCAAACGCGCCCATCCACTTGCCCGTGGCCAGTTGTGGCAGGTACTTGTCCTTCTGCTTGTCGCCGCCGAATTTGACGAACACGTCGTTGACCAGCGAGTTCTGCACGCTGACCGCCGTCGAGGTCGAAGCACAGGCGCGCGAGAGCTCCTCCATCACGATGGCGTAGCTGAGCGCGTCGGCGCCGATGCCGCCGTGGTGCTCCGGCACGCCCATGCCGAGGTAGCCCAGTTCGCCGAGCTTCTTGAGGTTGTCGATCGGGAATTGGTGTTCCTTGTCGAGCGTGTAGGCCAGGGGTTCGAGCTCGGCAGCAGCGAACTCGCGGGCCGACTTGCGAAACAACTCCTGTTCCGACGTGAGCGCGAAATCCATTATTCCTCCTCGGCGCCTTCGATAAAGGCCTGAACCTGGTCGGGATCGACATCCCGCAGCCGCTGGCTCAAGCCCGTGAGCGCGTCGGGATCGACCTCCTCGTCGAGCCAGGTTTCGAGCTGGTTCCAGGGCACCCGCACGTCACCGTTCACGGTCGTGCTGGGCAACTCCCCGCTTTCGATCATGGCCCGGATCTCCTCGACGGGGATACCGAGGTAGGTCGACACCTCCCAGGGCTTGAGGTAGCCGTGAAACTTGCGCATGGGCCCTCCTTCGCCTCTTTTCCGGATTCGCCCTCCGGAGTGTACCGGGGCGGGCGTCAAGAGTCCAAGGGCGGTTCCGTCCGACGGGGACGAAAAAAGGACGCGCTTTTCACCCGAATTTCACAGCGCTTTCACTGCGCTTCCATTGTGGCGCTCGTCAATTCCCTTCTATACTCACGTCGTGCACAACTCGCTCACAAGGAGGACGAGGATCGTGAAAAACAGATTGGATCGAAGGGCGTTTCTAAAGGGACTTGGCACCGGCGCGGGGGCGTTGATGGTGTCTGGCGTGGCAAGCAATCGGGCGACGGCGCAGCAGGTCACCGATCTCACGCTGTACGCCCGCCTCGCCGGCAGCGGCACGCCGGCCATCGAGTTGGGACGCATGGACACCGAGGCCTGGATCTGCCTGGGCGAGAAGGTCGAGCTGTTCTGGGTCACGACCAGCGACGTGAGCCAGGTGAGTTTCCTGAGCGACTTGGGCACGTTCGCCGCGGACGCCGGCGGGAGCGAAAACGGGCTCAAGTGGGGCAGCGTCGAGGTCGAGCCCGAGGTCGACACGAGCTTCCAGGTCGAGGCCGTGGGCGGCAACTTCGTCGCGGGCACCGCGGCCTCGGTACGCGTGTTCGGCCGCAAGGGCGACGGCGTGTTCCAGCGCATCGAAGAGGGCATCATCACGGCGGCCAAACCGCAGAACCGGGCTACGGACATCTTCGAGTTCGAGGACTGGGCGGCCAGTTTGCCCGAAGCGCGCTTCAGCCCCGAATTGCGGGTGACCGACATCAAGCCGCTCGGCAAGGCCACCGACGTGTTCCCGTTCGATTGGCGCATCGTCAAGGTCGACGCCAACGGCAACGAGCGTCGCTTCAACATCGCGCCGGTCGACCAATACCAGCGACCCTTTACGCCCGCCGGCACCAACGAGACCATCCCGCTGGCGGGGACGTGGACCTTCTCGTCCCAAGAGGCGCCCCCGAACCGGACACTGCAGTTCATGGTACGGCTGGTCTGCGCCTAGGATCGAACCCGCGGCGCGTTTTAGAATCTGCCCATCCGAAAAGCAACCTCCTCAGAGGCGAGGGCCCCGACACCGGGGCCCTCGCACTTTGTCGCGGCGCTTGCGCGGGTTCGAAGGCGCACCTATACTGGACTGTGTCAGCCAATCCCGAAGTGTTGGAAGTATGGAACATGCCCTTTTCCGGACAAACCGTTGGCGACCTCGACGCGTCGGCAGACAGCAACCGGCGCGGAGCGCGTCCCCGTTGTCCCCACGCCACAACCTCAAAGGAGGCCCCATGAGCCAACCCATCACCGTCAGCAACGCCGACTTCGAGCAGAAGGTCTTGAAGGCGGACGGCCCCGTCCTGGTCGATTTCTGGGCCGAGTGGTGCGGCCCCTGCCGCATGATCGCCCCCGTGTTGGAGGAGATCGCCCAGGAAAAGGACGGCAAACTCACCATCGCCAAGCTCAACGTGGACGAGAACCAGGAGTTGAGCAGCCAGTACAGCGTGTTCAGCATCCCGACCATGATCCTGTTCAAGGACGGACAGGAAGTGGACCGCCTGGTGGGCGCCATGCCCAAGGGGCGCCTACTGGAAAAGCTCGAGGCCCACGCCAACTAACCACCGCGAGGTGAGCCCGCATGCCAATTCGAAAGAGCCAAAAAGCCCCAACCTTCACCCTGCCCGCCTGCGATGGCGAGTCGGCCGAGCCGCTGGCGCTCGAGGACGTGGTCGGGCAGGACAACGTCGTGCTGGCGTTTTTCCCGCTGGCCTTCAGCCCGGTGTGTACCGACGAGCTGTGCGAGTTCCGCGACCAGCTGAGCGCGTTGAGCCAGCTCAACGCGCGCGTTTACGGCGTGAGCGTGGACAGCCCCTACGCGCTCAACGCCTTCTCGCGCGAGCAGGGGCTCAACTTCCCCCTGCTGAGCGACTTCAACAAGGCCGCCTCGCAGGAGTACGGCGTACTGCACGAGGAGCTCGCCGGGCTCAAAGGCGTGTCCAAGCGCAGCGTGTTCGTGATCGACCGCGGGGGCACGGTTCAGTACGCCTGGGTGAGCGACGACCCGCTCAAGCGACCGGACCTGGGCGAGATCAAGGGCGCGCTCCAGGGGCTGGGTTAGCCGCGCCCCGGCGCCCCATGGCTGTGCTCGGTTGGGTGCTGTTGGGCGTATTGGTCGCGCTGGGCGCGCGCCATTGGATGCGCCGGCGGGACTTGGAGAGCGGCGCGCGGCAGCGCTGCCCCCACTGCGGACACCCGAACGAAGCCAACGTGACCTACTGCGCCTCGTGCGGCCAAGTCGTCCGGAGCGGCTCCTTGCGGCGTTAGGAGGCAGCATGAGCAGCAGCGACGAGCGCGGCAAGGTCAAGCTGGTCAAGGTGCCCCACGGCTGTTACGACTACGTTTGCGCGGTCTGCAACACGGTTTACCCGTTCTACGACCAGGCGCTCGACTGCGTGCTGAGCCACAAGATCGAGCGCGCGCAGAAGTCGGGGCGACATCGTTCCGGTCCGCGGGGGCGGTAAGCGGGGCGTGCTTCCACCCGGTTTTCACCTCAATTCCATGGACTCAACAGGGGGGCCGCGTTAGCTTGAGTGTGGTGAGAGGATCTTGCCACGCTACGGCAAGAGGGACGAAAAGGGAAGGGATTAATCCCTTCCCTTTTTCTTTGCCACGTTGTTTTGGGGAGTCGGCTCAGTGGATCACGGCCACGCCCGCGTACTGGGCGTCCAGGAAGCACTTTTGCTGCTGGTAGTGGCGCGGGCTGGGTTGAGTGCGCACGGTATCGTAGAGGCAGGCCGTCCCGGTGCCAACGCGCGCGGCCCAAGGCATGAGCGCGAAGGGGCGCGCGTCGCTGTCGGAGTTGGGTTCGATACTGACGCCGGTCCGCCAGGCGCTGCTGTTCAGGTTCAGCGGCAGCTCCTGTTGTCCCACGGCCACGCCGGGGTTGACGAAGTCCTCGCCCGGCTCGGGGTGTCCCAGGAACACGCGGCCGCCGTCGTAGGGGTTCTGTCCGGAATTCTGATCGGGCATCCCGGGCTGCACGAAGCGACCCGTGGAGACGTACTCGTCCATCCCGGTGTGGTTGATCCAACCTTCGTAGACGAAGTTGGCGGACGGGATACGCGGCAACTGCAGGCCGGTCTGAGGCCGGACGCCGCTGTTTTCCGGGTCGAGCGAGATGAACCAGATGCCCTGCTCGTCGTTCTCGTCGTCGAAGTCCACGCTTCCTTTGAGTTTGGAGCGCGGGTTGGTGCTGTTGTCCGTGGGCGTGTTGAGCACGTACACGCCGCCGCTGGGCGATTCCAGGTCGGGTGCGATCAAGCTGAGCCGCACCGTGGGCTCGACGGGGCCGATGGGTCCCGCCAGCAGGATCAGGTCCGGGGCGGGACCGTTGAGGTCGCCCACGCCGTCGGGGTCGCCGGTCTCCACCGAGATCAGGAACCGCTGCTGGCGCTGTAGGTCGCCCACAAAGCGGAAGTTGCGCGCGTCGCCGATGTGGCGAAACCGCCCCAGGCTGCGGAGCGCCTCGTCGTCGTCCATGACCCAAGCCTGGTAAGAAAAGCCGACCGGCAGGTCCGGCAGGTTCTTGAACGCGAACGACACCTGATCCCCCACGGCCGGACCGCTCAGCCAGAAGCTCAATCCGACAATGCCGGCGATCAGCACCGCAAACAACGCTGTATTGTTCATTGCGACACCCCCAAAGTGGTTAGACTGCCGCCCGTTGGCTTCGATGTCCGGAAGCGAAGGGGGCAGCGTTCGTCACGCCCACCATAGCCCGCCGGTCCAAACCCGCGAAGGAACGCCGTCTGGTGCGAGCGGGCGCCTTTGTCCACCCCCCAGGGGACTTGTGACAAGCGCCACGTTTGGAGCGCGGGAGCGCCCGTGCTACAATCGTAACTTGGAGGGAAACGTCATGGAACTGTGGGTCGTCTGGACCCTGCTGGCGGTGCTCATGTTCGTGGGCGAGATGCTCACGGCCGGGTTCTTCCTGCTCTGGATCGGAATCGGCGCGCTGTTGGGCGCCGGACTCTCGCTGCTGGGCCTCGGGCTGCCCTGGCAATTGCTGGGCTTTGCCGTCGGGTCGGGTGCCCTGATCGTCTCCTCCCGCAAGCTCTACGAACGGCTGTTCGGCGGGCGCGGACGCCCCCGGCTCAGCACCAACGTCGACGCCATGGTGGACGCGGTGGGCACGGTGATCAAGGCCGTGGACAACGACCGGGGGGGTGGCTTGGTGCGCGTCCGCGGCGAAGATTGGACCGCGTTTGCCGCCGACGACATCCCCATCCCCGAGGGCAAGCGCGTCCAGGTCGTGCGCGTGGACGGGGTCAGGCTGATCGTGATCGAACAACCCTGAGGCGCGCCTACGCCGACCCGTCTGCAGAAGGACGCGGAACGGATTGATTGATCAACTTTTGCGGCTAGCCAAAGGAGGGATGGATC
>CAZNGF010000088.1:0-7454 GCA_964572855.1 uncultured Thermotogae bacterium
GGGACGGACGCCCGTCCCCGCGAACGTGATGGACATTACCTTCGGCCGGGACCTGCTTCCGTTTGTCGCGCCGCGTGCGGGGGTAAACTCCGTTTACCAACAAACTGAAAAGAGGTGGCAAAATCGCCGTGTGGACCATAGAAAAACTCAAGAACCACTTCAGCATGAGCGACCAGCAGATCTATCGCCGGCTGAACATGACGCAGAAGCTGTTGGACAACCACATTCAGCGCGGCGACAAGAACGCGATCGTGCTCACCGAGGGGGGCTTCCGCATCCTGGAGAACGTCATCGGGCTCGAAAAACAGGGCAAAACGCTGGCAAACGCCGTCGAGGACGTGAAAACATCGCTCGAGCCCCAGCCCCAGGCGGCGCCCGCCATCGAGATCCTGCGCAACGGGGGCGGAGCGCCCGCGCAAAACGGCGCCAAACCCTACGAAAGTCAGGTGCGCTCCCTGATCGAGGAGGTCGGCTACCTCAAGGGCAAGCTCGAGCTGAAGGCCGAGCTCCTGGACGAGCTCAAGGCCGAGGCCGAACGCCTGCGCGAGGAGAACGCCGCGCTCAAGCGCTCGGTGGCGCTGGTCGAGTACAAGGCCAACGAGCGGCGCGGCTTGCGCTGGTTCTGGCGCTCGGCGTGATGGGGAGGGCGTTTTGTGGAGTTTTGTTAGGCGCCCTTAGGATCCGTCATCCCCGCGAAAGCGGGGATCCAGATGAGCCTCCCGGTTGGATCTGGATTCCTGCTTTGGCAGGAATGAGGAGCCTGTAGGGCCTGCGGGCGGGGCGCGTTTCCTCGGGTCCAATGAATTGGACCCCTACGGTGACGAAATCCACCAGAAGGTCTAGGGAACGCGATCGTTGGCAATGGAACCAGCACTGCCGAAAGGACGCTTCAAAAAGCGACAACCCCATTTCTCACCTCGCGCGGGGGACGTATCCTGAGTGCGTCCCCCGCGCGCTCCCACTTCGAGCAGTTTATCCCAGTTTCTCCCAAAGGTCAACCGCGGCGCGCAGGCGTTTGAGCGCGCGCGCTTTCCCGAGGAAGGCCAGCGTCTCAAACAGCCCCGCGCCCACGGTCCCGCCCGTGAGCGCCAGGCGCGCGGGCTGGGCCAGGTGTTTCAGCTTCTTCCCCCGCGATTCCAAGTAGTCTCGCGAAAAGGACTCCAGCGACTCGGGGGCAAAGTCCGCCTGCCGGGACAGCGCTTCGGCATACCCGCGCAGCAGCGCGACGGCCTCGGGCGTGATGAATTTCTCGACGCCGACTTCGTCGTATTCGAGGTCGTCGACCAGCAAGGGCCGGGCGGCCTGCGCCAGCTCGCCGAGCGTGCGGGCGCGCTCGCGGAAGAGCGCGACCAACTCGGCCAGCGCCTTGGTCGACCACGCGTTCGCTTGTGCCTCGGAGAGCACGCCGTCGCGCACGAGCTGGGCGCGCAGCAGCTCGGCCAGCCGCGCCGGGTCGCCTTGCTTGAGGTGATGCTGGTTGAGCCAATAGAGCTTCTCGTCGTCGAACACGGCCGCCGAGCTGCCCACCGCTTGAAGGGAGAACGTCGCCACGAGTTCTTCGATCGAGAAGACCTCCTGGTCGCCGTGGGACCAGCCCAGCCGGGCCAGGAAGTTGACCAGCGCCTCGGGCAAAAAGCCCTGCCGCCGGTAGTGGTCCACGAAGGCACCCACTTGGCTGCGGCGCTTGGAGAGCTTTTTCTTGTCCTGGTCCAGGATCATGGGCAGGTGGGCGAAGCGCGGCGGCTCGGCCGAGAGCGCGCGGTAGAGCAGCAGCTGGCGCGGGGTGTTGTTCAGGTGTTCGTCGCCGCGGATGACGTGCGTGATGCCCATGTCGAGGTCGTCGACCACGACCGCGAAGTTGTAGGTGGGCACCCCGTCGGCGCGCAGGATCACGAAGTCGCTGATCACGGCCCCGTTGGGGCTGCGGGTGGGGTTGATGAGTTCGTAGCGCGCCTCGCCCTTGATCGAATCGCGCACGACGATGGCGCCGTCTTCCTCGACCTCCTCGCGAAAGGCCGGCTTGGGCAGCGCGACCCAGCCGTCGCCCTGGCGCGCGTAGTCCTGCAGCTTGAAGCGCAGCGCGGGCGCGCGCCCTTCGGCTTCCAGGGCCTCTTGCGTCCGCTTGGCTTCTGCGTCGCCTTCGGCGATGCGCTCGGCCAGCAGCCGGCAGCGGCCCTCGTAGACGTAGGACTGTTTGGCCTCGGCCGCGCGCTTTTGCTGGGCCTCCAGCTCCGCGGGCGTGCAGTAGCACGGGTAGGCCGCGCCCGCCTCCAGCAACGCTTGCGCCGCCTCCCGATGGCGCGCGCGCCGGTCGCTCTGGCGGTGGAACTCGTCCCATTCCAGCCCGAGCCACTGGAGGTCGCGCTGGATGGCGGCCTCGTACTCGGGCCGAGAGCGCTTCAAGTCGGTGTCCTCGCTGCGCAGCACGAAGGCGCCGCCGTGATGGCGCGCGAAAAGCCAGTTGAACAGCGCCGTGCGCGCCAGGCCGATGTGCGCCCCGTCCCCGGTCGGGCTGGGGGCGATGCGGGTGCGGATTGTGGTCATCATTGCTCCTTTCCCGATGAGCCGGGCCGCTCGCGTGCGGAGGGTGTGGGGCGGGTCCCATGAATGGGACCCCTACGCGTTCTACAAGCCATTTCGGGTGCCGCCCGTAGGGGCGCGATTCATCGCGCCCGTCGTCGCGGGTGTCCTGCCGGTCTCCCTTCTCCCCTACCCCTGCTTCTTGGCGATTTTGGCCCAGGTGTCCTTGAGCGTGACGGCGCGGTTGACCACGAGCTGGCCCGGCCGGCTGTCCGGGTCGACGCAGAAGTAGCCGCGGCGCTCGAACTGGACGCGCGTGCCGGGCTCGGCGTCCTGCATGAACGGCTCGACGAACCCCTGGGCCACCGCAAGCGAGTCCGGGTTCAGGTTGCTCAAGTAGTCCTGGTCCTCGTGCTCGACCTCGTCGGGGTTCTCCTTGGTAAAGAGCGCCTCGTAGAGCCGGAGTTCGACCGGGAGCGCGTGGCGGGCCGAGACCCAGTGCAGCGTGCCCTTGACCTTGCGCCCGTCGGGGGCATCACCCCCGCGGGTGGCCGGGTCGTAAGCACAGCGCAGCTCGGTGACGCGGCCTGCTTCGTCCTTGACCACGTCCGTGCAGGTGACGAAGTAGGCGTACCTGAGCCGCACCTCGCGCCCCGGCGCCAGCCGGAAGAACTTCTTGGGCGGGTCCTCCATAAAGTCGTCCCGCTCGATGTAGAGTTCCTTGGAAAACGGCACGGTGCGCGCCCCCATCGCGTCGTCCTCGGGGTTGTTGACGGCCTCGAGCTCGTCGACCTGGTCCTCGGGGTAGTTCTCTATCACGACTTTGAGGGGATCGAGCACGCCCATCACGCGCTGGGCGCGCCGGTTGAGGTCGTCGCGCAGGCAGTGCTCCAGCAGCGCCACCTCGACCGTGCTGTTGCTCTTGGACACCCCGATGCGCTCGCAGAACGCGCGAATCGAATCGGGCGTGTAGCCGCGCCGGCGCAGCCCGGCCAGCGTGGGCATGCGCGGGTCGTCCCAGCCGGCCACGTGGCCCTCCTGCACCAGCCGCAGCAGCTTGCGCTTGCTGGTGACGGTGTGGCTCAAATTGGCGCGGGCGCGCTCGATCTGCCGCGGGTGGTGCACGCCCAATTGGTCCAGAAACCAGTCGTAGAGCGGACGGTGGTCCTCGAACTCCAGCGTGCAGATCGAGTGCGTGATGCCCTCGATGGCATCGGACTGCCCGTGGGCCCAGTCGTAGGTCGGGTAGAGGCACCAGGCCTGGCCCGTGCGGTGGTGGGGCGCGTGCAGTATGCGGTACATGACGGGGTCGCGCAGGTTGATGTTGGGGGAGCCCATGTCGATCTTGGCGCGCAGCACCTTGGCCCCGTCCTCGAACTCGCCGGCCCGCATGCGTCTGAATAAATCGAGGTTTTCCTCGACGGACCGGTCGCGGTACGGGCTGTTTTGGCCCGGCTCGGTGAGCGTGCCGCGGTGCTGGCGGATCTGCTCGGCCGAGAGGTCGTCGACGTAGGCCTTGCCCGCCTCGATCAGCCGCACGGCCCAGCCGTAGAGCTGCTCGAAGTAGTCCGAGGCGTAGTATTCGCGCTCGCCCCAGTCGTAGCCGAGCCAGCGGATGTCCTCCTTCATGGACTCGACGTAGGCCGTCTCTTCCCTGATGGGGTTGGTGTCGTCGAAGCGCAGGTTGCACGTCCCGCCGAACGCTTCCGCCAGCGAGAAGTTCAAATGGATCGCGCTGGCGTGCCCGATGTGCAGGTAGGCGTTGGGCTCGGGGGGGAAACGCGTGCGCACCCGGCCGCCGTGCCTGCCCGCGGCCACGTCGCCTTTGATCAGCTCGCGGATGAAGTTCGAGGACGGCTCCGCGTGTGGTTTCTTGTCCATGCTTGCGGCCTCCCTGTGTGTGGCGCGCCCCGCGGCGTGGCCGGCGAGGCCGTCGCGTGTGTGACAAAACGGACATTTCATGGTATTTGCGCGCCCCGCAAAAGTCCAGCGCGCCCCGATCGTCCACAAGGGAAGTCGATTTAACAAATATTTAACAAGAGGTTGCTAGGATAAGCCCGTCCGTCGCGCTATACGCGACGGGGGATCCGTGCAGGCAACCCCGCGACGGCGGGTTCACCGCCCTCGCGAGGTGGATGGAGACCAACCTCGGTGGACGTCCGAGGATATGCGCGTGAAGTTTCTGGCCTGGCAGCCGCCTGCCTGCCAGGCTACCTCCTTTGAAGGCTCTGACAGAACCCGTGTGCTTCCGGATTGTCATCCTGAGGTCGTTAGACCGAAGGATCTCCCGCGTATGCAGGGGATCCTTCGCTCCGCTCAGAATGACGCAGCAAGGCGCAAGCCGTGCTGCTGGAAGAACGTTTGTCGCCGTTTGTCAAAGCTTCGTGCGCAGGTCGCGCAAGACCCGCCTTGTCGGGACGAACGGATCGGCGAGGTTGTTCGTCCCCAAGCGCGTTTATCGCAGTTTGTCGCAGTTTGCCGCCGACGTCGTTGGGGTGAGCGCTGGCGGGGACGCAATGATACAATGAACGCGCGAAGCGGACACCATCCGCGAAAGGGGTTTTCATGGCGGTACAGGCGTACGTGCTCATCCGGTGCGAGGGCGGCCGGGCCCAGCGGGTCGTCGAGGAGATCCGCTCCAAAGACCACGTCGTGCGGGCCAACACGATCTTCGGCGACTACGACGCCATCGCGCGCATCCAGGTCAAGGAGTTCCCCTCGGCGTTTTCCGTGGCCAGCCTGGAGCAGATCGTGATCGAGGAGATCCAGCACGTCAAGGGGGTCGTCAGCACCAACACCCACATCGTGACCTCGCCCGACCCCGACTTCGACTGACGGTACAGGGGATGCACCACGAACCGTAGGAGCGACTCGGCGTAGGGGCGACTCGGTGTAGGGGCGACTCGCCGAGTCGCCCCTACGGGGCTGCGTTCTTTCCCAATTGAAGGAAGACAACGAAGCGGGACCCGGCGCGCGCCGGGCTCCGCTCGCCTCAAGGAAGGGTTGGGCGTGTTTACTCTTCCACGACCAGCCGGCCCACGATGGGGTGGCCGTGCGGCAGGTGCGAGATGAAGAACTCGCCCGTCTGGTCCGGCGTGAACTCGATCACGCTCACCTCGCCGGTGCGGGCCGAGAAGCTGGCGTCGAACACCGGGTCCTGGCCTCCCTCGTCGGTGCTGATCACGATCGGGTCGTGCGCGATGTCGGCCGAGATGTTGTAGAGCCGCACGGGCCGGTCGACCTTGACCGTGATCTGGCTCGGGAAGACGGTGGGCGCGCCCTCGCCCACGCTCAGGCTGTGGATGAGCGCGAACTCCTGCACGTCCTGGGCCCGGCCCAGGTTGAGCCCGCCCAGCAGGACGGCGCTCGACAGCAACACGGCGAAAATCCAAGCGGTTCGCTTCATGAGTTGTGGCCTCCTCGGGTTTGAGTTTGATTTCCAAGAGCGTATGCGCCCTGCGGCCCGTTCGCTGTAAGACAGCTTACAGGGGAAAACGGAATGGGATCACAACCTTGGCGAGTGTGGCTCGTAGGGGGCCAATTCATTGGACCCGGGGTGCGCTCGGCCGCGGGACGACGTGTGTCGGGCTGCCAGGGCGCGTGGCTGCGGGCGCGATGAATCGCGCCCCTACAGTTGAGGTGAACCGTGAGGGCTCTAAACCCCCATTCCCTTGGCGATGATCTCGTACATGGTCTCGGTGCTGCCGGCGCCGATCTTCCACAGACGGGCGTCGCGGTAGAAGCGGGCCACGTCGTACTCCTCCATGTAGCCGTTGCCGCCGTGGAGCTGCAGGCAGGCGTCGGCCACCTCGCAGGCCACGTCGGCGACGAACGCCTTGCACATGGCCACCTCCTGGGCCGGTTCCCGCCCTTGGTCGTAGAGCCAGCCGGCGTAGTAGACGAGCTGGCGCGCGGCCTCGACCTTGGTTTGCAGCTGGGCCAGCCGGTGCCGCGCGACCTGGAGCTGGGCGAGTTGCGTGCCGAACATGGTGCGCTCCTGGGCGTAGCGCACGGCGTCCTCGATCTGCTGCTGGCACGAGGCCACCAGCGCGGCCATCGAGACGTAGCGCTCGACGGCCAACCGCTCCATCACGTAGTAGAAGCCCTTGTGCTCTTGGCCCAACAGGTTCCCGGCCGGCACGCGGCAGTCGGCAAAGGTCAAATGGCCCGTGTCCGAGGCGCGCATGCCGAGCTTGGTGCCCATGGACTCCACCGTGAGCCCCGGCGCGTCTCGCTCGACCAGCAGGACGCTGGCGCCGCGGTGGCCGGCCTCGGGATCGGTCTTGGCGGCCACCACGTAGAGGTCGGCGTGTAGCGCGTTGGTGATGAAGACCTTGCTGCCGTTGAGCACGTAGTCGTCGCCGTCGCGGGCCGCGGTCGTGCGCATGCGGGCCAGGTCCGAGCCGCCGTCGGGCTCGGTGAGCGCGATGGAGCACACGGTCTCGCCGCGGATGATTGAAGGCAGGTAACGCGCCTTCTGCTCGTCCGAGCCGTAGTGGGCCAGGTAGGGCGAGGCCATGTCGGTCTGGACCAGCACGCCCATGGTCAGCCCGCGCGAGCGGCAGCGGCCCAGCTCCTCGCAGAAGACCGTGGTGGTGGCCATGTCGGCCCCCGCCCCGCCGTAGCTTTCCGGGTAGCGGATGCCCAAGAAGCCCAGCGCGCCCAGCTTGCGGAACACCTCCTTGGGGAAGCGTCCTTCGGCCTCCCAGGCGTCCACGTGCGGGTTGAGCTCCTCGTCCACGAAGCGCCGCACGCTGCGGCGGAAGATCCGGTGCTCCTCGTCGAACAGCCAGCTCATGGGAACCTCCAAGGGGAATAGGGATGCGGTTTGTGACCCATCTTAGCGGGGGAGGGCGCGGGGGCAAGGCGTGCGCGAGCCAGGATGTATTTCGGACGTTCGCAATCCGTAGGGGTCCCATTCATGGGACCCTGGG
>CAZNGF010000089.1:0-7431 GCA_964572855.1 uncultured Thermotogae bacterium
CGATCTGATCATCAACGCTTCCCCCTCATCCCGACCTTCTCCCGCCAGGGGAGAAGGGGCAAATGGTCACACCTCGTCCCGGTCGACGTCCTCCGGCGGGGGCTTGGGACCCGTGCGTTCATCCATCTCGGCGAACTGGAGCTCGTAGAGCGCGGCATACAAGCCGCCGCGGTGCATGAGCTCGTCGTGCGTGCCGCGCTCGGCCAGCAGGCCGTGGTTGAGCACGAGAATCTGGTCGGCGTCGCGGATCGTGCTCAGGCGGTGTGCGATCACGATCGAGGTGCGGCCCTGCAGGATTCTCTGCAGCGAGTCCTGGATGAGCTGCTCGGTCTGCGAGTCGATGTTGGCGGTGGCCTCGTCGAGCACGAGCACCTTGGGGTCGAAGGCCACGGCGCGCGCGAACGAGAGCAGCTGGCGCTGGCCCCCGGAGAGCGTCGAGCCGCGCTCGGTGACCTCGGCGCCGTATGCGCCGGGGAGCTGGCGGATGAAGCCGTCGGCGTGGACGAAGCGGGCGGCCTCGATGGCTTGCTCCTCGGAGATCGCCTCGCTCTGCAGCCGGATGTTGCCCAGAATGTCGCCCGAGAACAGAAAGACGTCCTGCAGCACGACGGCCATCTGGGCGCGCAGGAACTCGACGTCGAGCGCGCGCAGGTCGACGCCGTCGAGCAGGATCTGGCCGCGCTGGATGTCGTAGAGGCGCAGCAGCAGGCTGATGACCGTGGTCTTGCCCGAGCCCGTCGGGCCCACGATCGCGATCGTTTCCCCCGGCTCGACGACGAACGACACGCCCCGCAGCACCCACTCGTCCTGGTTGTAGGCGAACCACACGTCGCGGAACTCGAGCCGGCCCTCGACCTCGGGGAGGCGCTCGCCGCGGCCGCGGTCCTCCTGCTCCTCGTCGAGCAGCTGGAAGATGCGCTCCGAGGAGGCCATCGCCCCCTGCAGGATGTTGTACTTCTCGGAGAGGTCGTTGATGGGCTGGAACAGCATGCGCACGTATTGGAGCATGGCCACCAGCGCGCCCAGGCTCAGCAGGCCTTGGACCACCTGGCCGCCGCCGTACCAGATGATGAGCGCGATGGCCACCGAGCTCATGGTCGAGATGAGCGGGTTGAACACGGCAAAGATCAGGGTCTGGCGCATCTCGGCGCGGTACTTGGCCTCGTTGATCTCGCTGAACTCGCGGTGGTTGCGCGCCTCTTGCGCGAACAGGTGGATGATGCGCATCCCCGAGATGTTCTCCTGCAGGAAGGCGTTCAGCATCGAAATGCGCCGGCGCACCTCGCGATAGGCCTCGCGCGCCAGCTTGCGGAACTGGATCGTGATCGCGGCCAGCACCGGGGCCAGCACCAGGATCAAGAGCGTCAGGCGCCAGTTGAGCGCGAACATGATCCCCAGGATGCCGACGATCAGGAAGACGTCGCGGAACAGGTTCACCAGCACGGCCGTGACCATCTCGTTGATGGCCGAGACGTCGTTGGTGGCGCGCGTGACCAGCTTGCCCACGGGCGTGCGGTCGAAGAAGGCGGCCGGCAGGCGCAGTTGATGTGAGAAGATGTCGCGCCGCAGGTCGTACATGACGCGCTGGCCCGTGTACTGCAGCACGTAGACTTGCGCGAAGCTGAACAGAAAGTTGAACACGAGCAGCCCGACGTAGAGCAGGGCCAGCGTCACCACGCCCTGGAGGTTGTCCCCACGCAGCCGCGCCAGCTCGGCCGGGGGCAGGGCGTCGAGTGCCCGGGCCGGGGCGTAGAACGCCTCCCCCGACCGGGAGAACACCTCCGGGCGGCCCTGGGCCAGCGCGCGCAGCTCGGGGGACGCCTCGGGCCCCAGCACGACGTAGCGCGCCTCGGCCAGCGCGCCGCGGTTTTTCCACACCAGCCGCGTGCCCTCGTCGAGCCGGTTGGTGTCCACCAGGTAGCGGTCCTCCCCGATCCGAAGCGCGCCGAAGCGCTCCTGCCACCGGTCGGGGAGCTGGTCCGCGTCGAGCGGGGCGGTGTCGACCGCCGCGTGGGGCAGCACGATGTGCTGGTCGATCGCGGTCTTGGTGATAAACGGCAGGCTGAGGTCGATGGCCGTGATGCACAAGACGAGCCCCACCGCCAGCAAAAACAGCCCCTTGTAGGGCTTGACGTAGTGCAGCAGCCGGCGCATGAGGTCGGGGTCGTACCCCTTGCCGAACTTCTCCTCTTCCCAGTGGAACGTGCTCATGACGACTCCCCCAGTTGGCGCTCGGCCTGTTGCAGCTTGAACAGGTGCGCGTAGAAGCCGCCGTGGGCGATCAGTGCGTCGTGCGTCCCGCGCTCGCTGACCCGGCCCTCCTCGTCCAGCACGACGATCAAATCGGCGTTTTGCACGGCCGAGATGCGGTGCGCGATCACGATCGCGGTGCGGCTCTCGAGCACGTCGCGCAGGTTGTGCAGGATCTCCTCTTCCTTCTCGGCGTCCACGGCCGAGAGGCAGTCGTCCAGGATCAAGAGGTCCGGCTCGACCAAGAGGGCGCGGGCGATGCCGACGCGCTGCTTCTGCCCGCCGCTCAAACTCACGCCGCGCTCGCCCACGATCGTGTCCATCCCGCGTGGGAATTCCTCGATCTCCTCGTGGATGCCGGCCAGCTTGGCGGCCTCGATCACTTCGGCCTCGGGCGCGTCGGCCCGGCCGAAGCGGATGTTGTCGCGGATCGTGCTCGAGAACAGGAACGGGTCCTGCGGCACCATGCCGATGCGGTTGCGCAGCGCGTTCAGGTCGAGCGCGCGCACGTCGGCGCCGCCGTAGAAGACCGTGCCGGGGGGCGGGTCGAACAGGCGCGGGATCAGGTGGGCCAGCGTGCTCTTGCCCGAGCCCACGGGGCCGATGACGCCCAGCGTCTGGCCGGCCTCGACCGCCAGCGAGACGTCCCGCAGCACGGGCGGGCCGTCGCCGTAGGCGAAGGTCAGCCCCTTGATCTCGACGCTGGCGCGCTCGGGCACGGGGGCGGGATCGGGCGGCGAGGTGATCTCGGGGGTCGTGTCGAAGATCCTGTTGATGCGCCCCATCGAGGCCGAGCCGCGCTGCATCAGGTTGACCATGAACCCGAGTGCCATCATGGGCCAGACCAGCATGCCCAGATACGAGGTGAAGGCCACGAAATCACCCAGGCTGATCGCGCCCGTGATCACGCGCGTCCCGCCGGCCCAGAGCACGATGGCCGTGCCCAACCCGCTCAGAAACGCGATGCTGGGGTCGAACAGCCCCCAGACCTTGACCAAGTGCATGTTGACGTCGACGAAATGGCGATTGCTTTTCTCGTAGTCGCGCTCCATGCCGCGCTCCTGCACGTAGCTCTTCACGACGCGGATGCCGCTGATGGCCTCGCGCACCTTCTCCATCAGGAGCGAGAACACCTCTTGCACGGTTTCGAAGCGCCGGTGGATCAGGCGGCCGAAGCCCAGCACGACCGCCGAGACCAGCGGCAGCGGGACGACCGCGAACAGCGTGAGCTCCCAGCTGATCGAGAGCATGAACATCAGGGCCGCGCTGGTCATGATGACGGCGTCGGCCAGCGTGAGCACGCCGAAGCCGCAGGCGCGCATGACCGCGTCCATGTCGTTGGTGGCGTGCGCCATCAGGTCGCCGGTTTTGGTGTGCGTGTAGTAGGGCGTGCTGAGCTTGAGCAGGTGGTCGTAGAAGCGCGCGCGCAGGGCCCGCTCGATGCGCCGGGCCGCGCCCACCAGGAAGAAGCGCCAGAAAAAGCGCCAAACCGCGCCGAAGAGCGCGATGCCTAGGACCAGCAGGCCCAACTGCACCAGCGACACCTGCGCGCCCCCGGCCAGCGCGTCCACGGCCTGCCGGATGATGAGCGGGGTGATCAGCTGGGCCGCGTCGACCATGACCAGGGACAACAGCCCCATGAACACGCGTACACGGTAGGCCCAGAGAAAGCGTGCGATGTCCTTCATGGGAGTCCCCCTCATCCCGGCGAAAGGCGTGCCCCGCGTGGGGCGGTGCGAAAGCGTCATTATAAGTGGGTCCCCGAAGGGCGGCAAACGGGTTGCCCTCTCGTCTGGAGGCGCGCTCGCCCTTAACGCGGGCGCGACCCATCTGTTATGATTGTGGGGGGAGACGGGCGCTGCCTCTGTAGACGCGAAGCCGATGCGTTGCACCCGAGCGCCCGCTGAAAGGAGCACGATGTTCAACAAGATACTGGTCCCGACCGACGGCTCGAAGGGCAGCGAGCGTGCGCTGCAGGTCGCCGCCGAGGTGGCGCAACGCTTCGGTTCCAAGGTCGTGCTGGTGTTCGTGGCCGAGCCGCCCGGCATGCTCTACCCGCCGGGGCTTTCTTACGTCGACCTGATGGACAGCACGACCAAGTGGGGCAGGGAGATCGTGGGCTCGGCCGCCGAAACGCTGGAGAAAAACGGGGTCGCCGTCGAAAGACACGTGCGCGAGGGCCATCCGGCCCAGGTCATCCTGGAGTCGATCGAGGAGTGGGCCGTCGACCTGGTCGTGATGGGCACGCACGGCCGGCGCGGGCTGGACCGCGTGTTGCTGGGCAGCGTGGCCGAGGAGGTCGTGCGCCGCAGCAAGGCGCCCGTCATCACGGTGCGCGCCGGGGGCAACGGCTAAGCGCTCCCACGAGCCCGCATCGCCGCCGGCGCCGTTCCCCGCAACGATGTGTGGGCGCGCATTGCGCGTTCCTTTCTGGAGCTCGTGTTGTTCACATCGACGGTCGGCATGCGTGCGTGGGATGGGACCTTGATGAGGGTTTGGGGGGACCGGAGCGCGACCCCGACCGTTCCGGTGCCGGGAGCCGGGTCCTAGCGCGGCAGAGCGTCCCGCGCTTGACCGGGCTTTTCGCGGCCCGCTACAATCGCCCGCATTGATCACGTCTCGGAAGGGATTGGTTTGAGCGAGCAATGCGTCCGTCGTCGAACCCCCGTCGCCCCCGTGCCCCCCGCCTTCCGCGGGCGGCGTGGAGGACAAGCGCACCCATGAACACGCTTTGGGAACGGGTCTGGGCGTACACCCAGGATGGCGTGCGCGTGCTGGTCGAGCACAGTGCTTTCCTGATCGTGGGCTCGCTGGTGGGCTTTGCCTGGGCCAACCTGGCCCCGCACAGCTACCACGAGATCCATGGGCGGCTGCACTTCCTGGTCAACGACATCCTGATGGTGTTCTTCTTCGCGCTGGCGGGCAAGGAGATCCGCGAAGCCACGCTGCCGGGCGGCGCGCTGGCCGCGCGCGGCACGGCGATGCTGCCCCTGCTGGCCACGCTGGGCGGCATGTTGGGGCCCGCGCTGATCTACCTGGTGGGCTCCCTGTGGCTTGCGCCCGACCTCGCGCGCGGTTGGGCCATCCCCATGGCCACCGACATCGCGTTTGCCTACCTTATCGTGCGTTTTGTGCTCCCGTCGGGTCACCCGGCCATCGTGTTCTTGCTCATGCTGGCCATCGCCGACGACGCCGGCGGGTTGCTGGTGCTGGCCGCGTTCTACCCCATTCACGAGACGCACTGGTTGGTCTTCTTGGCCATGAACGCGGGCGCGCTGGGGCTGGCGTACGTCTTCCGGCGCTTCTTGCGCTGGATCTCGTTTTGGCCCTACCTCGTTGGGCCCGGCGTGATCGCCTGGTATGGCTTCTTCTGGGGCGGCGTGCACCCCGCCCTGGCGCTGGTCCCGCTCATGTGGATGCTGCCGCACGGGGGGGGCGGCCAGGGCCCGTGGGCGCCGGAGGAAACCCAGTGCGAGGACACGCTCAACCGCTTCGGGCGCCGGTGGAAGGTGCCGGTCGAGCTCATCCTGGGGCTGTTTGGCCTGGTCAACGCGGGCGTGGCGCTCTCGGCCATCGGGATGGGCACGTGGCTCGTGCTGGCGGCGTTGCTCCTTGGCAAACCGCTGGGCGTGGTGGGGTTTGCGAGCCTGGGGCGGTTGTGCGGATTGAGCTTGCCCAAGGGGATGACGACGCTGCACCTGCTCGTGATCGGGATGGCCGCGGCCACGGGCTTCACGGTGGCGTTGCTGGTGAGCACGGTGTCGTTCCCGGCAGGGCTCACGCAGGACGCGGCCAAGATGGGCGCCGTGTTCAGCTTCGTGGCCCTGCCGCTCACCTGGTTGCTGGCCCGCTGGGGCTTGCGTGGCCTGCGGGCGGCGGGCGTGGTCGAGGGGCCGTCAAAGCTGGATTCGAGCGGATCTTAGTTTAAATGGACGGAGAAAGCCCCCGTGCGCTCGCACAAGGGCTTTCGCTTGAAAAAGAGATGCTCGGAGAGGAGGCCCCTGCGATCCGCCGTGTGTCGCGAATCGCAATCGGGCCGTTGTCCGTCGCCCAGCAAGAGAGAGGGAGGAGACTGCGCCGGAGCGCAATCTCCTTTGCCCGGTTCCGGGCAAGCCTCCTCTCTAACACAGAGCAGGGGGAAGTTCCAACTCCGTCCTTTTCCGTTGTTCTGCTATAGCAACAAGGTCAGCGCGATCGCGGCCACGCCGGACAACAGCGCCAGCAGGGCCAGGCCGTTGGCGGCGTTGGCCGTCTTGGCGGCCTCCGAAGCCTGCTGGGCCACGCTCTGCAGCTCCTCCAGTTCGACGCTGATGTCGGCGCGAATCTCGGAGATGAGCTCCTGGCGATCGATCGTTTCGCCGGTCGGCATCGAGGCGATCTGCTCGCGCAGGTCGGCCACGGCCCCCTTGTTGGACTGGACCTCGACCATGAGCTGGCCGGAGGCGTCCTTGAGCCGATCGATCTGGGACTGCAGGTCCGCGATGGCGGTCTGAGAGACCCCGCTGTCGGCGGGCTGCTGCCCCTGCGCGTCCTTAACCTCTTGCACCATCTGCTCGACCGTCGACAGCCGACCGCTCAGGCCCTGGATCTGGGACTTGACGTCCTCGAAGGACCCGTTCATGCCGACGAACTGCTCGGCCTGATCCTCCAAGCGACCCAGGCGCGCGTCGACGCGGTCCGCACGCGCGGCCAAGCCCGACACGGTGTCGCGCAGGCTGCTCAGCGTCGGACCCAGCACGCTCAGCTCGTCGATGACCCGCTCCAGCTTGCTGACGCGCTGGTGCAGGCTGCTGTCCGCGGCGGACAGCTCGTCGATGGCGGTCTTGAGCTTGCTCAGCGTCTCCTGGATCGTGCCCAGGGACGGGCCGACCGCGTTCAACTGGCCGCTGAGCGAGCCGACCATCTTGTCGAGCTCTTGAATGGCGTCGTGGTTCGAATAGATGCGTTCGGCCTGTTTGTCGGCCTTCTCGCCCAGCTTCTCGAACTGCGCCGACAGGTCGGCGATTGCCCCGTCGAAGCGGCTGGTGAACGAGTTCACCTGCTCGCTCAGGGACGCGATCTGTCCGCCAAGCTGGTCGTTGACGGTGCCGATGCGAGCTTCCAACACGTTGGCACGTTCCGTGAGGTTGGCCACGTCCACCTGCAGCTTGGAGATGTTCCCTTCCGTGCCCTCGAGCCGGG
>CAZNGF010000090.1:0-7063 GCA_964572855.1 uncultured Thermotogae bacterium
TTCCCCGCCGTCGATCAGAGCCGGCTCCGCAGCAGCGCGCTGAACTCGTTGGCGCTGTAGGCCCACGTCGGTGCCCGGCCGCGCGGGGGGCGTTCGCGCGCTGCCCGTATCCGGCCCCGGTCGAGTCGAACCCGCTCTCCTACCCGTTGGAGCAGGCCTTCCGCCTCGGCGTAGGCCAGAAAATCGCGCCAGCGGCACGCGTAGGCCCGCTCGTCCAGCAAGCGCGTGTCGACCCGCAGCCCCCCGGCGGCCAGATCGCGCGCGTCGCGCCGGAGCCGTTGGCTCAGCGCGTCGACCGGGAGGTCGCCCTCGCCGCGCTCGGCGGCCACGAAGGCGAGCCGGTCCACCGGCCCCGCGCGTTCGCCGGCGCGGTGCAGCAGCGGGGCCAGCAGCACGACGTCGAAATCGCTCTTGTGGTTGGAGACGACCAGCGTGGCCGGCTCGTTGCCGAAGTGCTCGAACCCCGCGGGGCGCACCTCGAAACGCAGTCGGCCGGCCAGCCAGAAGGCGTGGCTCAGCAGGGCGCGCAAGCCCCGCCCCCAGCGGGGCGGCTGCGGCGGGCGGTCGCCCCGGCCAGCAACAGCTCAAGCGCTTCCGGCGAGATCATGGTCGCCCCCCTTGCGACTTGAACCGCGCCTCAATCATACACTAGAGTCTGTTGGCTGAGAACCGGGGAGGGGAACATGCCCAAACGGGTGCTGTTCGGGACGAGCTCCTGGGGCCTGGGCCACGCCACGCGCGACCTGTGTCTGCTGTGCGGCCTGCTGGAGGCGGGTTGCGACCTGACCGTCGTGGCCACGGGCGACGCATTGCGCGTACTGCAGGACGAGCTGGGCGCGCGCGTCCGCTACCTGGACTGGCCCGATATGCCGACCTCGGTGGCGCGCACGAGCGCCGGGCGCGGGCCCCGGACGTCGCGTCTTCATCTCGATCTCGGGCCCCGAGCCGCAGCGCACCCGCCTGGAGTCCCGCGTGCTGGCCCAACTCGACGCGCTCGAAGGGCGAATCCTGCTGGCGCTGGGCAAGCCGGGCGGGACCGTTCCGCCCGTGCCGGAAGGGGTCGAGGCGCACGCCTACCTGAACCGGACCGCGCAGGCCGAGGCCATGAACCGCGCGGCGCTGGTCGTGTGCCGCTCGGGCTACACGACGCTCATGGAGCTGGCCGAGCTGGGCAAGCCTGCGCTGTTGATCCCGACGCCGGGCCAGAGCGAGCAGACGTACCTGGCCCGCACGCTGCGCGAGCGGGGGTTGTTCCACGGCGTCGAGCAGAAGGCGCTGGATTTGAAGCGGGACGTGGCCCGCGCCCGCGGGCTCCCCGGCTACCAGCCCGCCCATCCCACGCACGAGTCGGTCGCGCGCTTTCTGGACGTGGTGTTGGGAGAGGTCGAGTAGAGTGGCGTGCCGTTGAAAACGAAAGCAACCCCCATCATCGAATCTCTTCAACCGAACGGACGATGGGGGCTGCTTTTGGCTTACTTCTTGGAAACGGCTTCCTTGAAGGTCTTGCCGGCGCGGAACTTGGGCACGTACTTGGACGGTACCGTAAAGCGCTTGCCCGTGCGCGGGTTGATGCGCTGGGTGCTCTTCTGCTGGCGCGCCTCGAAGGTGCCAAAGCCCGTGAACGTGACCTTGTCCTTCTTCTTGGCCGCGCCCACGATCAGGTCGAGCGTGGTGTCGAGCGCGTCGCGCGCGTCCTTCTTGGACAGGCCGGTCTTCTTGGCTAGCTGGTCCACGAATTCCTTTTTGTTCATCCCTCTCTATCCTCCCTTCCCTTTAAAGCTGTTGCGGATTATAGCCCATTGATCGTGGAAAGTCAAGATGACAAGGGGATAACAGCCCCTTTTGACCGACACAGCGCACAGCAGAATCGGGCAGAAAGCCTATTTGAATCAGGTTTATCCTTCGATGATCTTGCGCCGAATCCAGCCGCTGCCGATGTCGATCAGGTTGACGAACACGATCACGATTAACAGCAGCGTCCCCAGGTCGTTGTAGCGGCCTAGGTTGGTGGCGTTGTAGATTACGGTGCCGATGCCGCCCGCGCCCACGATGCCCAGCACGCTGGCGGCGCGCACGTTGATCTCGAAGCGGTAGAGCGCGATGGCGATGAACTCGGGGATGACCTGCGGCAGCACGGCGTAGCGAAAGCTCACGGTCCGACCCGAACCGATCGCGTTGAGCGCTTCGATGGGGCCGCGGTCGATGGTCTCGACGATCTCGTAGTTGAGGCGCGAGAGCATGCCGATGGAGTGAACACCCAGCGCCAGCACGCCGGGAAACGCCCCGGGCCCGTAGGAGGCGATGAACAGGATGGCCAGGATAAGCTCCGGGAAGGTGCGGATGATGTTGGGGATCTGCCGGAACAGGTAGACCAGCGGCTTGGGGAAGCCCAGGTTGCTGGCACACAGGAACCCGAGCGGGAACGCGAACACCATGCTGATGGTCGTGCCGATGAGCGCGATCTGGATGGACTCGAACATCTTGCCCACGCCGACGCCCAGGTTGCTCCAGTTGGGGTTGGCCATCGCGCTCAGGATGCGCCCGAGCTGGGCCATGCCGCGGCTGACGCGCTCGGGGTCGACCTGGATGCTGACCGCCGACCAGACGATGCCCCCGACCACGACCACGCCCAGCGAAACCCTCCACCACGCGGGCAGGTCGCGCCCCTCGACCAGCGACTCGCGGAAGCGACCGCTGATGTAGTCGATCACGAACACGATCCCCAGCACGATGATGAGCGTGGTCATGACCTTGTCCCACCAGCCGAAGTCGATGTAGGTCTGCAGGATCTGACCGATGCCCCCGGCGCCCACGTAGCCCAGGATGGCCGCGATACGGACGTTGAGCTCGAACACGTAGAGCGTGTAGCTCAAAAACAGCGGCAGGATCTGCGGGATGACCGCGTAGAAGATCATCGGGAAACGGCCGGCGCCCGTGGCCTCGACGGCCTCGATCGGGCCGCGGTCGATGTTGTCGGCGCTCTCGCTGGTCATCTTGGCGATGATGCCGGCTGAAAACACTGCCAGCACAGGGATGCCGGCCACGGGGCCGATGCCGAAGGCGGCCACGAACAGCAGCGCGTACAGCAGGTCCGGGATCGAGCGGATCACGCCCATAATCGTGCGCATGGGGTAGTAGATCCAGGTCTCGCGCGTGACGCTGCGCGTCGAAAACACGATCAGCGGCAGCGAGAGCAACGCGCCCAGGAACGTCCCCAGGATCGACATGCGCAGCGTGTCGAGCAGCGGCTTCCAGATCTGGTTCAGCACGGACCAGTCCGGCGGCCACATGCGGTCGAGCTGCCCGAAGAACTTGTGCGCCTTGCCAAACAGCTCGGCGAAGCTGAACTCGACGTTGACCGCGGACCAGCCGTAGGCCGCGACCAGGAGCAACCCGATGAGGAGCCAGAAGAAGGCGCGCTTCACGGGGTGTCGCTCCGCTGGGAGACCTTGCGGTGCTCGTGCGTGCTGAGCGCGGCGCCGTAGATGGCCTCCTCGAAGGTGGCCTCGTCCAGTTGGTCGACGGGCTCGTCGAAGATGATGGTCGCGTCGCGGATGCCGACGATGCGGTCGCCGAAGGCGCGCGCCAGCACGGTGTCGTGCAGGTTGACGATGGTCGTGATGCCGGACTCCTCGTTGATCTGCTTCAGGTGTTCCAGCACGAGGCGCGCCGTGATCGGGTCGAGCGAGGCCACCGGCTCGTCGGCCAGGATCAATCGAGGTTCCTGGGCCAGCGCGCGCGCGATGCCCACGCGCTGCATCTGTCCGCCCGAGAGCTTGTCGCCGCGCTGTTTGGCCTTGCCCTGGATGCCTACGCGGTCGAGCGCGGCCAGCGCGACCTGCCGGTCCTCGGGGCGGAACATCCCGGTGAGCGCGCGCCAGTTGCCCGCCTTGGAGATGCGCCCGGCCAGCACGTTGCGCATCACCGAGGAGCGCTTGACCAGGTTGAACTCCTGAAAGATCATCCCGACCTGGGCGCGGATTTCGCGCACACGCGCGCGCGAGGCCTTGGCCACATCCTCGCCGTCGAACAGCACCCGGCCCTCGATCTTGGCGCCGGTGTACTCGATCAGGCGGTTGATGCAGCGCAGCAGCGTCGACTTGCCCGCGCCGCTTACCCCCGCGATCACGACGAACTCGCCCTCGGTGATCTCCAGGTTGACGTGTTTGAGCGCTTGAACGCCGCTGGGGTAGGTCACCGAGACGTCTTCGAACTTAAGCATGTACCGCCCCTAAATCACGGGCGCGGGGGGAGGGTCTCCCCCCGCGTCGCCGTGCGTTTTTACTTGGCGTTTACTGGTTCGAGCACTGCGCGATGATGGGCTCGATTTCCTCGATGGCCGCGCGGATCACGTCGAAGTCGGCGTTGGTGAGCTGGCCGTCCTCGCTGACGGGTACGAACTCGGTGGCGTCCACCAGGTTGAAAATGAACTCGCTGCCCGCGCCCTTACTCAGGTTGACCAGCTCCTCCTTGATGGCCTGTTTCAGGTCCGGGGCCAGGTTGCCGGCCACCACCTGCGGGTCGTTGGGCACGAAGTCGGTGAAGCCGATGAGCGAGACCCGGGACGAGATCTCCTGGAACACGTCGAACTCGGTGCGGCCGGCGGCCTCGTCCACCGGGTCCAGGCCGGTGTCGTCCGAGCGCGAGATGAAGCCCGTGCGCACGTCGTCGAAGCCCCAGCCCACGTCGGCGTCGCCGTTCCACACCGCGCGGAACGAGCTGGAGTGGCCGCCGGCGAAGAAGGTCTGGAGGTTGGAGAACTCGCCCGGCAAGATGCCCAGCTGCTTGAGCTTGAGGCACGGGAACAGGAAGCCGCTGGTCGAGCCCGGCGAGGTGTAGCTCATCGTGACGGATTCACCGTTTTGCACGTCGGTCACGAGGTTCTGGATGTTGGCGTAGTTCGTCTCGTTCTGCCGGGTCATGAGCTGGCCCTTGAACTTGAGGTTGCCGAAGCGCACCGAGGCCGTCACGATCTCGGCGCCGGACTCGCGCTCGGCGCGCACCGCGCTCAAGGGGCCCATGAAGCCCACGTGGATCTCGTCCGTGCCCAGCGCGGACACCGTGGCCTGCTCGCTGGTCAGCACGACAGCCGTGACCGTGTCGATCGCAAAGCCGCGCGCGCGCAGGGCCTCGCCCAGCAGGTCGCCGAACGGCTGCAGGTCGGGCAGCAGGATGTCGGGCTCGCGCGAGGGGATCATGGCCAGCACGAGCTCGCTGGGGACCACGCCCTCCTGAGCTTGGACCCGTTCGGCGCTGGGCGCAAACGCCAGCACCCCCATGACCAATAGCAGCACGCTGACGACGAGCATCCGGCCGCTCGCTTGGAACAGACGCATAACTGAACCTCCTAAAATTTTGTCGGGCCCCGCCTGTGGCGGGCCTTCCACGTCCGCCCCGCCCCGGAGCGTCGCCCCGCGACGGGCCTTCCTCCGTAATGTATAAAACCTTTGGAGGCCGCGTCAACCCCTATGGACGGGAGCAAGCGACTAGGTTGGCGGCGGGGCGGGCTCTTTCCTGCCCTTCCGCAAGGCGAGACCTCGCTAGCGGACGCACTCGTACAACACGCGATCCTCGTCCCGCTGGGCGGAATCGCAAACCAGGGCCAGCTCGCCCCGGTCGTCGCGCAGGTAGAACGCGCCCTCGGCGGCGTCCCAGAGGGATTCCGGGTGGGTCAGGCACCAGAAGAGCGTGCCCTCGCGGTCGCGGCCGCAACTGCTGACCACGGTCAGCGGCGCCCCGGGCGCCAGGCGGCGCCCCTGGTCGAAGTAGAGCACGTGGCCGGCGTCGCCGGCTTCGCCCAGCGAGTCGCTCAGGCGCCAGTTGCCCACGTCCAGTGGTTCGGCGCCCGCGAACAACGTGAGCGACACCGCGCCCTCGGCGGCCTCGGCGCCGCGCGCCAGCGCCAGCGTGACGCGCTGAGAGCGCCCGGCCATGGCGGCCTCGCCCTCGGGCTCGTCGGTCTCCCCGGCGGGCGCTTGCGGCTCGGCTTCCGCGGCTTCTTGCGCGGGTTCGCCCTCGGCGGCTTGCGTCTCGGGCTGCTCGCTCGGCGCATCCGCCGTGTCTTCTGCTTCGTCGGCTTCGTCGGCTTCGGCGTCGGCCTTGCCTTCCTCTCCCGCGCCGGTTTCCTCGGCCCCGATCAGCGAACCGGCGGCCGACGCCGCGGCGGACGAGGTCTCCCCTGCGGGACCGGCCGGGTCGGCCTCGCGCGCCCCTTCGACGGCGGCCGCCCCCTCGCCCTCTTCCGGAACGTGGATGGAATGGGTCCAGACCGTGAAGGCGTATCCCAGCGCGATCAGGATGACGAAGAACAGGATCGTGGCGATGTTGTGCGCTTTCATGAACTCCTCCTTGCAGGCCTTCGGCGCGCCTCCGTCGGCGCGGGCGCGCCTCTCAAGTCAATGGGCGCCCGCTTCCCAGCGTACCCGTTGGGGGGCGCTGGCTCAAGGCTGGCGCGAGAGCGGGACGCGGTCACGCACGCCGCCGGGCGCCGCCCTCCCCCAACGTCGCCGCAAGCCCGCCCCAGAGCGCCTTTCTTGACGCCCTCTCCCGGTCAAGTTACACTTCAGAAGTCGCTTCGGGCCGGTAGCTCAGCGGAAGAGCAGCGGGCTTTTAACCCGTGTGTCGAAGGTTCGACTCCTTCCCGGCTCACCAGCGCGCATGCGCGTTTCGCCCGACACGCCCCGCAAAGCCACCCGCCCTTGCCCGGCCCCCAACGCATCCGGTATGGTCGGAGCGCTCAAGGAAGGAGCGGCATGACCCCGGAACAGCGCGCCGAGCTCTGGAACGCGATTCGAACGATCCACCCGATCGATTTGGACACCCCCGTGCCGGAGCACCCGCCCGAGGACGAGGGCGAGTTCTGGTACGTGGTGGCCAGCCTCTCGGTCGAGCGCCTGCTCCAGACCAACGCCTCCGGCTTCGTCACCCTGCACGACGCCATGAACCGCTTCCTGTACGAACTCCTGATGGGCTCGGCCGACGACGAGCTGAACTAGTAGATGATCACAATGGTTCTTGGGTGTAGGGGCGCGCTTCATCGCGCCCGTGGGCACGCGCTTTGGCC
>CAZNGF010000091.1:0-6437 GCA_964572855.1 uncultured Thermotogae bacterium
CGCGTGGACGCGCTGGCCGCGTTCAACGCGCTGGGCGGGAGTGACCCGAGCTCGGCCGTGTTCACGGTGGGCAACGACGGGACGGTGTCCTCGGACCGCGCCTACCACGGGTCGAGCTTCAACTCCGGCAGCGGCGCCGACCTGGCCGAGGGGATAAGCAGCCTGGAGCCTCTCAACCCAGGAGATGTCGTCGAGATCGACCCCGCGCATCCGGGGTTCTTCAGGAAGAGCCGGGGGACGGAGCTGGTCGTCGGCGTGGTCTCGACGCGGCCCGGCATGACGCTGGCCGCGGGCGCGGCGTTCGCGCTCAGCCCGCTTTCGCTCGGCTCGGCGCCCGGAGCGCTTGCGCTGGACGTGTCGCTGGACGCGCTTGCCGGCGGGCGCATCACGCGGCATCCCGCGCTGGCGCTGTCCCTGGCCGCGCTGTTCGACGCGCTCAACCGCCCGTTGCTGGCGCTGGCCGGGCGCGTGCCCGTGCGGGCCTCGGCTGCCGAGGGCGCGATCCGGCCGGGCGACCTGCTGACGGCTTCGATCGAGCAAACGGGCGTGGCCGTGCGCTGCGCGCTGCCGTGCGCGCGGCCCGTGATCGGCAAGGCGCTGGCGCCGCTGCCGCGGGGCGTCGGTCTGATCGAAATGCTCGTGCTCAGACCTTGAGGGAGGGGAACATGAAGCGACTGCTCTTGCTGCTCATCCCGCTGCTGGTCCTCGCCGGCTGCGGGGGGGACGAGTCGGCCGACGGGAACGGGGCATCCAACAGCTCCAGCGCCGCAGCCAACGGGGCGGACGCCCCGGGCTCGACCGAGCCGCAGACGCACACGCAGGAGAACGCGCTGGTTTCGTTCGCGCGCACGGTCACGCCTCAGGACGAGCCCGCGGGCTCGTACCGCGTGGTGGTGACCGTCACCGCCAAGCGGGACTTGGAGCTGCTGGCCGTCACCGACGAGCTGCCCGAGTCGCTCACCGTCACCGGCGGCAACACGACGAGCTTCAACACCGGCATGAGCGCCCAGGACGCGCTCACGCTGGAGTACGTCTTCCAGGCCGACAGCGGCACGTACGAGATCCAAGGATCGGCCCGCGCCAAACCCGCCGGCGCGGACAGCTCAACGCTCGCCCTCACCAGCAACGTGCGGGTGCCCTGACGCCCGGCCCGCCGACTGCAAAGGCAAGAGGTCGGCACGTGAACCGCGCGACGCCCCCTCCAATGTGCTATAATGGGGTCGCCATTGGTTTATCCTTTGGCAAAGGGGGGATACTGACGGCGTGCTGCCGTGTCGCATTGCTCGGCGTCGCGTTCCGTTCGTTTCTCAGCCATCACGCCGATCACCCAAGGAGGTTCAACGTGTGGAAGCAAGCCATTTTCCTCGCCGTTTCCATCGTCACCCTGACGTCCTTTGCCGGCTTCGCCGGCGTGTTGCAGGAGGGGAGCGTCAGCCTGCTGAGCCTGCAGGAACCCGAGTGCAACTTCGAGGGCAACGCGTTCGTGCCCGGCATCGGGTCGTTCGTCCTGCCCGGCCTGGGCCAGTTTCTCAACGGCCAAGCGAACAAGGGCATCCTGCACTTCGGGGTCGCGCTCGTGCCGCCGATGGCCGCCTATTTGATGAGCAGCCTGTTCCTGGCCACGGGGTCGGGCATGCTGAGTCCCGTCTTGGGCCTGCTGCCCGCCCTGCAGCTCGGCTGGCACGCCTACAGCGCCTGGGACGCCTACTCCGTCAGCGGCGAGTACTGCGCGCCCGCGCCGTAGCACGCTTGCGGCGGGCGCCGGCGGCGTAAGCGGTCGCACATCCGGCTCGGCCGGCCGCGCTCACGATGCAGTCGGTCAGGTCGGCCCCGGCTTGGGCCGGCACGGCGCTTCCGACCGTGCCCAGCCCGCCCATGGTCGTACACCCGCCCAGCACTGCCGCCAGCGCGCCGCACCTGTCCCAACACCTGCGATGGATCCAACGCATAGCCCCTCCTTTGGGAATGCCTCACCGGGGTGAAAAGACGAGCGCACGGGACACGTGCGCTCTTGTCGCCTTGATGAACAGCTTAGGTCGATTGAGGTGGAACTTGCTCGAGGGCGTCTGCGTCTCCTCCTGAGCGGCGACCGGCGTTCCCAGGGTCAGGATCAGCGCGATCACGATTCCCAGCGCCCCACAGGCGCGGGAGAGAATCCGTCCGTTCATGCGACCACCCCTCCTTGTGGTGCGGCTTCGGCCCTCCGCTGTCCGGTCGGGGTTGACACGGGGAGCGCCGTGACCATCGGTATAGCATATATACAACGCGATCATCTGCCCCTATCCCGCCTGGGTGCGCCGCGCCAGCTTGAGCTGCCCCCCGCACACCAGGTAGATCCCGCTGAACCGATCTCCCTGCTCGTAGACCACCGTCTTGCGCGGCAGCTCGAAGAACCGTCCCCTGTCGACGAACGCCGCCCGCTGCCCGTTGAGCTGCTTGAGCGCACAGTTGCATTGCGACCCGCAGAAACCGCTGGTCGTTGGTTGCGTTTCCATCTTCGGCGGCCGGCTTGCCCGCTCGGGGCGCCGGCTTTGCGTCACCTCCTTGCGATCACACCTCGAACATGACACGTCGCCATGCCCGCCTCAGTTCGCCGCCCGCGACTCCACCGCCTCCAGGTAGTCCAGCAGCGCCTCCACCGCCAGGAAGTTCATCGAGCGTCGCTGCCGCCGCGCCTCGCGCTTGAGCCGTTCGATCGGATCTCGCGCCCGCAGCGTTTGCGGGATGTAGATCGTCAACTGCCAGTCATTCTTGGCTCGCGACGGCTCCCGTTTATTCATGGACTTTCAACTCCTTTCATGATATTGTAAATTCATCTTAAACGTCAACCCACCCCCCGACCATCGGCTTGCCGAAACCGCCCCTTCGGAAAGCCGAAAGCCCACCTTCGGCGATCCGATGGCCCCGGAGGCGGGCGACGCGCTAGCGTGACCCCGAAAGGAGGCGCGATGCGCCACAAGACGCTGGAGCACCGGATCAAGACCTATCGGGAGCGGGTGTGGCACCGGACCCAGACGGCACCTCCGCGGGCGCGCCACCCCAACCCGCACCTGGACCCGCGCCGTCCCGCCGCACACGCGAGTCATCCCCGGCGGAGGTTTTCATTCTTTCGCTTCCTCCTCCGCCCGCCACGGACACGCGACACCAACGGCGAAAGGGGGGATGCGACATGAGTTAGCGTTGCATTGGACGCTGCGGCCGATGGAACCGGCCCCAAGGGGAAACCCAATCAATCCTTTCAAAGGAGGGAGAAGCCATGTTGAAACCGAACACAAATCGAAATAGTATCCTTCTAGCCATCATGCTTTTGTTGATCCTCGGCGCGACCGGCTTGGCGGCGCCATCCTCGCAACCCGCGGCGTTTACCTCCGGCACGGACAGCGTGCGGGATCAACTCCTGGCGCGCGCGCTGCCCCTTTTCAAGGAAGCGGGACTCAACTTGAACCCGTTCGACTTCGAACGTGCGGTCGCCACCCCCGACGGGAAGGCACTGTTCGCGCCCGTCCGGGAGGGCGAGGCCATCGAAGCCCAAGTGCGGCAGTTCAAGCGCAACCGGCGCCGCCAGCTGCTGGCCGGCGTCCTCTACGCGCGCCGGGCGTTTGAGTTCCAAGGACAGTCCTACGGCCCCGGCATCCACCGCGTCGTGCTGGAGAATCGGGACGCGGGCCTGCCCGAGTCCACTCCGGATGCGCCGGTATATCAGCAGACGTGCGAATCACAGCAATCCGGCAGCTGCAGGATCAAGGCGGAATACACCGAACAAACCGTGACAATCGGTTGCCAGACAGAGGGACCCGCCAAGTGCAATCTAAGCGGTGGCGGTGGTGGCGGCGGCGATACCGGCGATCCTGGAGACGGCGGTAGCTCCGGCCAAGGTGAACTGTGCGCGTTTATGACCGCAGCCAGCGCTTTTTCCCGTTTCTTTGGCCCTGGCACTGCGGTCGCCGGACTGCTTGCCACCGGAATTGCCTACCTCAGAACCCGCAGTCTTTGGTGGCCCATTGGCCTCCATTTCGGTAGAAATCTCGTGTGGACCTATGCCAGTTACTGGGGATGGGCTTCGGCTCCAACGGGGACGAATTTGTGGCAAACGGAATTGTTGAACGACGGCAACCTTATCTACACGTTGACAGCCATCGCAATGCTGATCGCCGTGGCTGGCCTTCCGATCCGGCCTCACCCCCGCGACAAGGCGCTCGCGGACAAGTACGTCCACCACGGCCTCTGGCCCCCTTGGCAGACGCACAGCGCCGGGTCCGGAAAAGAGGAACGAGCACGAAGGCTCGAATTCTGAACTCGGTCTCATTTATGCCTCCACCGTGACCGCGTCCCCCACCCGGAGCGTGCCGCGCTTGGGCTCGTGGATCAGGTTTTGGCCGAAGTTGACTTTGCCCTCGAGGGTGCGGCGGTAAGTCGCCAGCGTGCGCAGCGGCTCCTGGCCGCGCGCGCCGGTGGCCGGGTCCACGGTCGTGATCGCACAGCGCGCGCAGGGCTTGACGACGCGGAACGCGGTCGCCCCCACGCGGATCCGACGCCAGCCGTCCTCGGCGAACGGCGCCGTGCCCGACACGACCAGGTTGGGGCGGAAACGGATCATCTCCAGCGGCGCCTCCAGGCGCGCGTTGAGGTCGTCGAGCGCGGCCTGCGAGATCAGCAGGAAGGGGAAACCGTCGGCGAATCCGACCTGATCGCCCGCCCGCGCGTGCTTGGGCTTCACCGGTCGTTCGAACCCGTCGCCGGTGTGGACCAGGCGACAGCGCAATCCGAGCACCTCGCCGAACCAGGCGGCGGCCCGCTCGCCCTCGTCCCAGGCCGCGCAACGGTCATCCCAGATCGTAACCCCATCTCGCTCCGTGCGCTCCCGTGCCAGCGGCAGCGTCAGCGCTTCCATCCCGGGCGCGTTCAGCGTGAGCGCGTCCGCGCCCAGCGACGGGACCACCAGCGCCATCTTCGGGTACTGGCGCTGGGTCAGGAACGTGCCGTCCCCGTCCACGACCATCCAGCGCCGGTCGCCGGCGAGCCCGTAGGGGTCGAGTTCGGCTTCGGACAGGGCTTCGCCGCGACAGGACTTGACCGGGTAGCGGTAGAGCGCACTCACGCGCGGCACGTCGTTCAACGAGACCTCCTGACGACGGGAATGCGCCCATGGTAGCGCCCTCCGTTGGCGCACGCGAGGGGGACGCCGGCCTGTCGCGGTTGATTTTACACTGAATGTTTGGTATAGTAACGCAAGATTGTCGATTTCGATGCAAGGAGGGGCCAATGGACCGAATCAGCATTTATGTTCCTCAAAGCAAGCGCGATCAGAAGCCGCTGGAGCGCTTGCAGAAGGTGGCCAAAAACCACGACCGCTCGCTCAACTACTTGGTCATCCAAGCCATTCTGGAGTTCGTCGAGCGCGAGGAGAAACGGAAGAAGTAACCCGCCGTCCCGATGAGGCATGCGCGATCCCGCCGCCCGCGCGGCGGGATCGCCGTTTCAGTCCGAAGCGAGCGAAGGGGATTCCGCGTCTCGGCGCACTTCGAAGCGTCGATCCAGTTGTCGTTCCAGTCGTTCGACCGCGCCGGGCGCGTCCCCATCCGCGTCCACGAACGCGGCCACCAACACGCGCACAACCTCCGACCAACGCGGTCTGGCACCGCCCCGGCACCACGCCTGCAGCGCGCGGGCGTGTTCGACCGGGATGGCCACGTAGACTTCTCTCAGCCAATCCGGCTCGGCGGTCGCGTCGGCGTCCTGCTCGAACAGCGGGAGCGCCAGCGGCTCCCCCAGCCGGTGTGCCTGGGTCCTCGTGTTCATGGGACCCCATTGTCCAAAGCGCGTTCGGCTTTCGAAAGCGGGCTGTCTGGAGCGCGCGTGCGAATTGTCCGCTCGGCGACGGCCGCTTGCGCTTTTCTCGACAGGTGCCATAATCGGGCCTCCAAGCGGCCCGTCAGGCCGCACATCAACTCGCAGACACGAGGAGCGAACCATGGGAACGGAACGGACGCTGGTGTTGTTGAAGCCCGACGCGCTGCAGCGCCGCCTGATGGGCGAAGTCCTGGGTCGGCTGGAGCGCAAGGGCCTCAAGCTGGTCGGCGCGAAGCTGCTGCAAATCACGGAAGACATGGCCAAGCGCCACTACGCCGAACACGTCGAAAAGCCCTTCTTCCCCGAGCTGCGCGACTTCGTCACCTCGTCGCCCACGCTGGCGCTGGCCTGGGAGGGTGAGTCGGCCGTCTCGGTCGTGCGCGCCCTGATGGGCGCCACCAACCCCTTCAAGGCCGAGCCCGGCACCATTCGCGGCGACCTGGGGCTCAACTTCACCAAGAATTTGATCCACGGCTCGGACTCGCCCGAGTCGGCCCGGCGCGAGCTGGACCTGTTCTTTTCGCAGGACGAATTGCTCGACTACGAGATGTGCGACACGTCCTGGATGTGATCCAAACGACGATTGG
>CAZNGF010000092.1:0-5793 GCA_964572855.1 uncultured Thermotogae bacterium
ACGAGGTTTGGCCTTACCTGGAATGCCGCGCGATGCGGCCGATCCAGTTGCCGCGTTCGGCCGTGAACCAGAGCGCGCCGGACGCGTCGAGCAGCAGGTCGGCGGGGCCCGCGTCTTCGGGCAGTTGGTAGGCGGTCAGGGTGTTGGTCACGGGGTCGATCCGGCCGATGCGGTCGCCCTCGCGGTCGGTGAACCACACGCGGCCGTCCGGGTCGAGCGCGAGGTTGAGCGGCTGGCCCAGCCCGGGGAGCGCCCACTCGGTGACCTCCTGTGAGTGCGGGTCGAAACGGCCGATCCGGTTCGAGACCCCCTGGGTGAACCAGACGTGGCCGCGCCCGTCCAGCGCCAGCCCGACGGCCACGCTGCCCAGCGGCAACTCGAAGACGAGCGCGGTGTCGGTGAGCGGGTCGAACTGGACCAGCGTCCGCTGCGCGCTGTTGCCGATCCAAAGCCGCCCGTCGGGCGCCACGGCCACGGCCTCGGGGAAGCTGCTCTCGGGGAAGAGCGCGGAGAGGTCCCACTCGCTGAACGCGCCGGACTGCTCCTCGGGGATGAAGGACGCGGCCGGCGCCAGGCCGGGGTTGCCCTCGGTCACCAGCGGCGGCACGAGCGTCGTGCTGACGGGGGCCCGGATCAAGCCGGGGCGCACCGGGGACTGTGCCGGCACGGTCGGGCGCAGCGCGTCGAAGATGAAGCCCTGAATCGTGAGCCGGCCCAGTTTGTTGCCAAGACGTTCCGTGAACCAGAGCTCGGTGAAACCCGGACGGACCGTACCCACGGCCAACGCGTTGGGGAAACTGCCGCCCGTGGGCACGGCCTCGGAAGCGACGCCGTTGGCGCCCGGGAAGAGCCCGCTGATGCGGTTGTCGACGCTCACGGTGAAGTAGAGGTTGCTGCCCGAAAAGACGGCGTCGTTGGGGCCGTTGCCCACGGCCCACTCCGTGATCGTGTTGAAGTTGGGGTCGAGCCGCCCGACCTGGTCGGCGTTCGCTTCGGTGAAGAAGACCACGCCGGTGAGCGGATCGAACGCGATCCCCGCCGGCGCGCTCTCCGGCGTCGGAACCGCCCAGCGCTCCACGGTCACGGTCTCGACCTGGGCGCGGTTGGGCCAGGCGCCTCCCAGCACGACCAGGCCCGCCAGGCACAGCGCCAACGACGCTTTCAACAGCTTGAGCATGACGTCCTCCCTTTCGCGTGCGCCCATTGTGTGACCGGGGCGAACGGGGGAACAAGGAAATCGGTGCGCGCGCGAGGGGCGCCCGTCCGTCCGGGGCGCTCAGGGGGACTCGGCTCGCGTCCAGCTCCCGCTTTTGCCGCCGCGCTTTTCGAGCAGGCGCACCTCACCGATGGTCATCCCGCGGTCGACGGCCTTGGCCATGTCGTAGACCGTGAGCAGCCCCACGCCGACCGCGGTGAGCGCCTCCATCTCGACGCCGGTCTTGCCCGTCGAGCGCAGCGTCGCGGTGATCCGTACGCCGGGCCGATCGCGATCCGGCTCGAGCGAGACGTCGATCCCGACCAGCGGGATGGGATGGCACATCGGGATCAGCTCCCAGGTGCGCTTGGCCGCCTGGATGGCGGCCACCTTGGCCACGGTGAGCACGTCGCCCTTGTTGACCTCGCCGGCCAGGATCAACTCCAGCGTCGCGCGCTGCATACGGATGACGCCTTCCGCGGTGGCCGTGCGGTCCGTGTCGGGCTTGTCGCCCACGTCCACCATGCGCGCGCGGCCCTGCTCGTCGAGGTGGGAGAGTTGGTCGGTCATCGTTTTTCGATCCAGCGGATGTTGTCGATTTCGGGAAGCGGTAACCCGTCGTAGAGTCGAAATACAATCCAACTCTCCAAGGACGACTCCAACTCATCTCGACAGTCCTCCAGTGTTTTCCCGACTGCCCAGACGCCTCGGCAAACGGGAATCTCGCCGTAGATAGGGCTTTCGTCTTCGATGATCTCGTAATGCGCGCGGTTCATGGCCGCTTGGATGTACGCTTTCAACATGGTGAACTCCTTCACGAACAAGCTAGCGTTCTGTGCCGTGCTTGTCCAGTCCCTCCAAATTGCCGTTCCTGGGGCTTGACAGGCAGAGCAAACACCCTTATGTTCAATGGTAATGGAAGGAGGTCCATTGCAATCCTCCGGTGTCTCTTGGCGCGCAAGCGATGAGGCCACGCTTCGGCGTGGGTTGAACCTGATTGGGTGGGGCACCTTGTTGACGTTCTTCGACCTGTGGGTGGGGGGCTTCAATCTCGCCCACCATGCGATTGGCCTTTTGTTTCTTGCGTTCGGCGCCGTTTGGGCCCAAAGCGCTTTACAAGGGTCGTTGCGCTGGAGCTGCTGGCTGCTTGGGATCGCTTCTGCGTTGGCCTTTGTCGACTGGATGGCCACGGGGTGGGTCTCCCATGCTGAACGGCGCTTCTACTTTGAGTTCGGCTTTCTTGTAGGAGGGCGCTATGGCCTCGGATTGTTGTATGTCCCGATGTTTTGGGCGGGCTTGCTGCTGCTTTTCCATCGGCTCGGACGATGGAGCGGCGAACAGCACCTGAGACGGTCACCGCGTTTGTGGAGGACCAGTTTCTACACGTTCGCGGGAACGTTCGGGCTTTGGGCAACCGCGATTGTTTCGCTGTTCATTACCCGGATGCACCTCTCGTTTGAGCCCGGATGGGGACTCTTGGCAGGCATCGCCACCGTACACTTCGCGCCCGTAGCGGTGTTGGGGATTACGATTTGGCGGACCAAACGCGAGCTGTCCGAGCAATCGAACCCAGAAGCCGCGTTTCCCTCAGTGCTGTAGCGCCGCGGCGGCTTCCTTGAGCTGGGCGGCCTTGTCGGTGCGCTCCCAGGGCAGGTCGAGGTCCTGACGGCCGAAGTGGCCGTAGGCGGACAGTTGCCGGTAAATGGGGCGTCGCAGCTCGAAGTGCTTGATGATGGCCGCCGGGCGGAAGTCGAAGTGCTCCCAGACCAAGTCCGTGAGCCGGTCGTCGCTGAGCGGTCCGTGCTGGCACGTCTCGAGCGTGATGGCCACGGGCTGGGTCTGGCCGATGGCGTAGGCCACCTGGAGCTCGCAGTAGCCGCACAGGCCGGCGGCCACCAGGTTCTTGGCGGCGTAGCGCGCCATGTACGAGGCCGAGCGGTCCACCTTGGAGGGGTCCTTGCCGGAAAACGCCCCGCCGCCGTGCGCGCCGTAGCCGCCGTAGGTGTCGACGATGATCTTGCGCCCGGTCATGCCCGTGTCGCCGGGAGGCCCGCCGATCACGAAGCGGCCCGACGGGTTGACCAGAAGCTTGACCCGGTCGTCGAACCACGTGCCCAGCACGGGCCGGATGACGTGCTCGGTCAGGTCGCGGCCCATCCCCTCCAGCGTGGCCTCGGGGGCGTGCTGCGCCGAGAGGACGACGGTGTCGACGCGCAGGGGCGTGTGGTCGTCGTACTGCACCGTGACCTGCGACTTGCCGTCCGGGCGCAGGTAGTCCAGGGCGCCCTCCTTGCGCACTTGGGCCAGCCGGCGCGTGAGGCCGTGGGCCAGGTGGATCGGCAGCGGCATGAGCGCCTCTGTCTCGTTGCAGGCGTAGCCGAACATCATGCCCTGGTCGCCGGCGCCCACCGAGTCCAGGTTGTCGTCGTTCTGCTCCTTGACCACGGCCTGGGCGATGTCGGCGGACTGGGCGTGGATCGTGTTCAGCACGGCGCAGTCCGAATAACAGAAGCCGTGGGCCGGGTCGACGTAGCCGATGTCGCGCACCGTCTCGCGCGCGATTTCGTGCACGTCGAGGTGCGCCTCGGCCGTGATCTCGCCGCCCACCAGCACCATTCCGGTGGTCACGAACGTCTCGCAGGCCACGCGCGCGAACGGGTCCTGGGCCAGCGCCGCGTCCAGCACCGCGTCGGAGACGCGGTCAGCCACCTTGTCCGGGTGGCCCTCGGTGACGGATTCCGACGTAAACAAGCGCTTCATGATAACTTCCTCATCGGTTGGGATTCGGGCTCACTATACGCCCTTCAGCAAGGGGACGCAAAAGGGGAGAGGGCGCGCTCCGCCTCACCCTATTGGCGCCGCCTGAGCCGCCTTCATCTCCTCGTAGCGGCGCTTGATCTCGTCGACGTCGAGCTTTTCGAACAGCGGCTGCGGCCGGCCCAGCGGGTGGCCGCGGCGGACGCGGTGGACCTCGTCGAAGTCCACGTCGTCGAGGTTGAACATCGCGTGCGCCTTGGACGTGATGGCCGGAATCACCGGATGTAACAGCACGCTCAGCGCCTTGGCCACGTGCAGCGCCCCGCCGAGCGCGCCCTCGTTGCCGGCCTTCCAGGGCTGGCGGCTCTGGACGTACTCGTTGCCATAAATGGCCAGCTTCACGACCTCGCGCACGGCCGGCGCCAGGTAGCCGCTCTCGACGATTCCCGAGACTTTTTCGGCGGTCGCGCGCACGGTCGCAACGAGCTCGGGATCGACCTCGACGTCCGGGATTTTGCCGTCGGTCTTCTTGTGCGCCAGCGAGACGACGCGATAGATCAGGTTGAGCACGTTGTTGTTGAGCGTGCCGTTGACCGCGTTGTCCAAGTCCTCCCAGCTGAAGGCGTTGTCGCGCTGCTCGGGGCGGAAGCTCATCAGATAGAAGCGCCAGTAGCTCGCACTCATCAGCGCCAGCGCCTCGTCGGCGAAGATGCCGACGTTGTTGGTCTTGGAGAACTTGGCGCCGCCGATCCACTGCAAGTATTCGACCCCCGCCACCTGGTCCGGCAGGTGGTAGCCCTGCTTGGAGGCCAGCAGCTGGCCGGGGAACAAAATCGTGTGGAAGGCCACGTTGTCCTTGCCCAGCGCGTAGACGTGCTTGGCGTCGGGGTTGAGCCAGTAGTCCTTCCAGCCCTCGGGCTCGCCTTTGTTTTCGAAGTGCTCGATGGTGGCCGACACGTAGCCGAGCGCGGCCTCGGCCCAGACGTAGATCACCTTGTCCTGCGCGCCCGCAAACGGCGCCGGGATGCCCCAGGTGAGGTCGCGCGTCACGGCGCGCGGCTGCAGGCCCTGGTTGAGCATCTGCGCGGTGAACTGCTTGACGTTGCCCTCCCACTCGGGGTGTGACTCGACGTAGGCTTGCAGTTCGGGCTCGAGCTGCTTCAGATCCAGGTACCAGGCGCGCGTCGTCTTGAACGACACCTGCGCCTGGCCGCAGAGCGCGCAGCGCGGGTCGACCAGCTCCTCGGGCTCGAGCAGCGAGCCGCACGCGTCGCACTGGTTGCCCTTGGCGCCCCCCGAGCCGCACTTGGGGCACGTGCCGGTGATGAAGCTGTCGGCCAGGAACTGTTGATCGACCTCGCAGAAGGCGCGCTCCTCGTCCCGCCAGAAGATGTAGCCGTTGGCGTCCATCTGCTCGTAAATTTCCTTGACGAAGCGGTAGTGCACGGGCGACTCGGTGGTGGTGTAGTTTTCCATCTCCACCTGGAAGCCGTTCAAAACGTCCACGATCTGCCCGTGGATACGATCGCCCAGTTCCTTGGGATCCACGCCCTCCTTGAGCGCGCGGAACGCGGTCGGGGTGCCGTGCATGTCCGACCCGCTCACGTGGACCACATGGTCCCCCCGCAGCCGGTAGTAGCGCTCGAACACGTCGCCCGAGAGCAGGCAGCCCACCAGGTTGCCCAGGTGCATCATGTCGTAGGCGTACGGCCAGGCGCTGCAGATTAACACGTGTCGTTGCGACATGATGCCCTCCTTATCGAGCTTGAGAAAATTGCGTCAACTATAGCTTTAGGAGGGAACGCGCACAACCGGCATGGGCTCGAACACAGCGTGGCCCG
>CAZNGF010000093.1:0-5670 GCA_964572855.1 uncultured Thermotogae bacterium
ACGGCGCTGCAGGTGGGCGTGTCCCCCACCGAGAGCGCGACGGGCGGGACGCCGGCCGCGCTCAACGCCTCGCGCAGCGCGCCGAGTTTGGCGACCGCGTCGCAATGAACCGCCTCGATCTGCTCCCGGCCGCGGGCGGCGTACGCGTGGCCCGCGTGCGCGAGCAGGCCGGCCAGGCGCAAGCCCGACGCTTGGATCTGCCGCGCCAACGCGATCACGTCCTCGCTTCGCTCGGCGGGCACCCCCGTGCGGCCGTCGCCGGTGTCGACCTCGATCCAGAGCGCCACCGCTGCGTGCAAGCGGTTCGACAGGAACGCGACGGCCTCCGGGGATTCGACCAACAGGCCCAGCCTCACGCGCCGCGCCAACGCCTCGATCGCCTCCCACGCGCGCACGTTGACCGGGAAGGCCACCGTGATGTCCGCCCAGCCGGCGTCGGCGAAGTAGCGGGCCATCGCCAGCGAGGAGACCGTGATCGCATCCACCCCGGCCGCCCGGAACCACGCGCCCAGCGCCGCGGACTGGTGCGTCTTGAAGTGCGGCCGCAGCCGCGCGCCGCTTTGACGTGCCTTTGCGGCCATGCGCGCGATGTGCCCCCGCGCGCGCCGCTCGTCCAGCACGAGCGTCGGCGTCTGGATCGACTCCCACATGCGCATCACCGCACGCGATCATAGGGTTCGGATACGGCGCTTGCCAACGACGAAGAGGAATCTGCTACAATCGATCCATCCAAAGGGGAAAGGGTTGGGAACGATGCGAAACGCGAAGCTGTGGTGGCAGGCAGGCCGAATCGGGGTCGTGCTGGCCTGGGCGCTGGTCGCGGGGATGGGCGCGGAGCGCGCGCGCGCCGGCGAGCTGCTGGACTACCTGCCCGAGGTCCAGTTCGCGCGCGCCATGGTCCAGATCGTCGAGACGCAGGACGTCTTTCTGGACGGCGCCGAGGGCGTGTGCACGGGCGAGGAATCGCTGGATCAGGTCCCGTATAAGCTCTGGGTCGATGCGGCCGGGAACCTGCGCAGTCCGGAAGCCGTGGCCGGCGTGCTGCAGACCGCCCAGTGCGCGCTCTCAAACGTCTCGCCCCAGGACGTCGAGCCCGACGCGTTCGGTCCGTCTGTCCTGGCGCCGTTCCTGTCGCTGCTGCGCGGCGAGGTGGTCACAGTGGGGGACGCGACCATCGACGGCGGCAAGGAACCGCTGCGCGTCGGGCTTAGCTTCTCGGTGGCCTTCCTGATCAGCGTTTTACAGGCCTTCGGCGTCCCGCTGGACAGCCCCGAGCTGCTGGGCGAGGACGCGTGTGCCGCGCTGCGCGGCTTCGCGACCGAGGGCGAGACGTTCGAGCTGCGCTGGGTGGGGTTTCTCAACCTGCTGGTGCAGTTCGACCCCGACGCAAACGCCGACGAGGACGCGCCCGCTTGCGTCGATTCGACGCCCGACGCCGAGGCGAACCTGCTGGCCCGAGCGCGGGGAGGCGACGTGGACGCCGCGGTGCAACTGGCCTACCTCTGGGACCAGCAGGTGGGTGACTTCCAGGAAGGCCCGCTTGGCTCGGACGAGGCCGCGGTGCAGGCCGAGATCGATGCGCTCCTGCTGGTCGTGCTCGAACACACCGGCGCCGCGCCGCTGGTCTCGCTGGCGGCCACCATCCCCTACATCAGCCTGAACGTGGGGACGACGGCATCGTAAGCGCCTGGGGTTTCAATGGCGGGCTGGTACGCCCGAGAGGATTCGAACCTCCGACCTGCGGTTTAGGAAACCGCTGCTCTATCCAACTGAGCTACGGGCGCATGCGCTTTTACTTTAAGGCAGGCACACAGCGGAGGCAAGGAAATCCTCACTCCGCCAGGAACTGCAGGTAGACGTTCTCGGCGGCCGACTGCTCGGCCTCCTTCTTGCTCGTGCCCACGCCCAAGCCTTCCAGGTCGGCCACGCGCACCTGCACGGTGAAGCGCTTGGCGTGGTCGGCGCCCTCCTCGGACAACAACGTGTAGACGGGCTTGAAGCCCTCCTTCTGGGCCAGCTCCTGCAGGCGCGTCTTGTAGTCGCGCGGGCCGTTGCCCGAGGCCACGCGGTGGATCTCGTCCTGGAGCTGGTCCAGGATGAAGCGCTGCGCCGCCTCGAAGCCGGCCTCGCAGAAGAGCATGCCCACGAACGACTCGAACACGTCCTCCAGGAGGGATTCGCGCTGGCGCCCGCCGCCGCTCTCCTCGCCCTTGCCCAAAAACAGGCACGCGTCCATCCCCAGCGTCCTGGCGCGCTCGGCCAGCGTGGCCCCGCTTACGACCACGGACTTGATCTTGGTGAGCTCGCCCTCGTGCAGCCCCGGGAACCGCTCGAACAGGTACTCGGCCACGGCCAGCTCGATGACCGCGTCGCCCAAAAACTCCAGGCGCTCGTTGGAGTCGAGCCCCTCCTCGGGCACCTCGTTGACGTAGGAGGCGTGGTAGAAGGCCAGGGCCATGCGCTCGGCCGGGATGTCGAGCTGCAGACGCCGGCGGATTTGCTCGAGGATGAGATGGGGATCCATGGATGGGCACCAAGTCTTTAGTCGATTCGGTCGCTTGGCTGGGGCGGCAGGATTCGAACCTGCGATCCCGGGTCCAAAGCCCGGCGCCTTGCCGCTTGGCTACGCCCCAACGTCCCTTCCCGCTTAAGCGCGTTTATCTTAACGCTGGCGCCGCCCGTTGTCCAGACGCGCGCTCGCTTCAGGCCACGCCCAGGTGGCGCCGCTCCAGCTCGGGCGAGAGCGCCTCGGGCGCTCCCTCGAAAGCGAGCCGGCCACGCTCCAGAATCAGGAGCCGGTCGCACCACGCGCGCACCCAGCCCACGTGTTGCTCGGCCAGCAGCAGCGCGCCGCCCCCGGCGCGGTAGCGCGTCAGCACCTCCCCGAGCCGCGCGACCAGCGACGGCATGAGCCCCTCGCTGGGCTCGTCGAGCAGCAGCAGGCGCGGCTCGGCCCAGAGCGCGCGCACGATCCCGAGCATCTGCTGTTCCCCGCCGGAGAGCGTCCCGGCGCGCTGCCCGAGCCGGTCGCGCAGTTGCGGGAACTCGCGCAGCAGCGCCTCCAGGCGCTCGGGATCATCCCCCCCGCCGAGCCGGAGGTTTTCGCGCACGCTCAGCGCCGGGAAGGCGCGCCCGTCCTGCGGGGCGTAGCCCAGTCCCGCGCGCGCGCGGCCGTGGGCCGGCAGCTTGAGCAGGTCGACCTCTCCAAAGCGCAACGCGGACGCCTCGACCCGGATCAGGCCCATAACCGCCTTGAGCGTCGAGGTCTTGCCCATCCCGTTGCGCCCCAGCAGCGCCACGGCCTCGCCTGGACGAACCGAGAAATCCAGCCCGAACAGCGCCGGCTGGCGCCCGTGAAACGCGTTCAGGCCTTCAGCCCGCAGCATGCGTCCCCAGGTAGACCGCCTGCACGCGCGCATCACGCGCCACCTCGTCCAGCGCCCCCTCGGCCAGCACGCACCCGCCGTGGAGCACGCTCACCCGGTCGGCCAGTTGGGCCACCACGTCCATGTCGTGCTCGACGATCAAGAGCGTGATCCCCGCCAATCCGCCCAACACCGCGATCATGGCCTCGGTTTCCGAGCGGCTCAGGCCCGCGGTGGGCTCGTCGAGCAGCAACAGTTGGGGGGTGAGCGCCAGCGCGACGGCCAGCTCCAGGCGCTTGCCGTCGCCGTGGGAGAGCGCGCCGGCGGGGGTGTCGAGCGCCTCAACCAAGCCCACCCGTTCGGCATCATCCCGCACGCGCGCTTCGACCTCGGGATCGAAGCGCCACCAGCCCCGGCCGCGCTGCGCCGCCGCGCGCAGGTGCTCGCGGGCGGTGAGACGCGGGAAGCCGGTGGGGATCTGCGAGGCGCGCGCGATCCCCAGCCGCGCGATTCCGTGCGGGGAACGGCCCAGCAGCGCCGCCCCGCGGAAGCGGATCTCACCCCGCTGCGGGCGCAGCCAGCCGCTGATCGCGTTCAGGAGCGTCGTCTTGCCCGTGCCGTTGGGCCCGATGAGCGCGTGGCGCGCCCCGGCGCGCACGCGCAGGTCCAGCCCGTCCAGCACGCGCGTGGGGCCGAACGCCTGCCCCAGCCCCTCGACCGCCAGCAGCGCTTCCATGCCCGGATGATGCCGGAGCCGCAGCGGGAGCGCCAGTCCGTTGCGCCCCCCCTTTGGAACGGGTACAGTCCAGCGTCGACCACGTCGGGCCGATCAAAGGGGGTCGTGTGGGCAGCGCGCCAAGCCGCAACGCCGTCGCCGGGGCGCCGCCGGCGGCGGACGCCATCCCGGTGCCGGGCCTGACGCGCGGGCGCCGCCGCGCCATCACGGTGGGCGTCATGCTCTCGCTGTTTCTGGCCGCGCTGGACGCCACCGTGGTCAGCACGGCCATGCCCACCGTGATCGCCCAACTCGGCGGCTTTCAAGTTTACAGCTGGGTGTTCTCGGCTTTCATGCTGACCTCGACCGTGACGGTCCCGCTCTGGGGCCGGCTCAGCGACCTCTACGGGCGCAAGCGCTTCTACCTGGTCGGCATCGCGCTGTTCGTGCTCAGCTCGGCGCTGGCCGGGATGTCGACCTCGATGGAGATGCTCATCTGGACGCGCGCGCTGCAGGGCTTGGGGGCGGGCGCGGTCATGACGCTCAGCATCACGATCGTGGGGGAGATCTACTCGCTGGAGCAGCGCGCGCGCATTCAGGGGCTGTTCAGCGGGGTGTGGGGCTTTGCGAGCATCGTGGGGCCGCTGGCCGGAGGGTTCCTGACCGACGCGCTCGACTGGCGTTGGGTGTTCTACGTCAACTTGCCCTTCGGCCTGCTGGCCGCGCTGGTCGTGCTCTGGGCGCTCAAGGAACCCAAGCGCGACACCGCCCACGTCAAGGTCGACTACCTGGGCGCCGCCGCGCTGGCCGGCTCGATGACGCTGCTGCTGCTGGGCCTGATGCGCGGGGGGCAACTGGCCGCTTGGACCGAGCCCGGCGTGGTCGTGCTGTTGGGCGCGAGCGCGCTGCTGCTGGCCGCGTTCGTGGCGGTCGAGCGGCGCGTGGCCGAGCCCATCCTGCCGCTGCAGCTGTTCCGCAACCGCATCTTCACAGCCGCGGCGGCCACGGGGCTGTGCGTCGGGATGGCCATGTTCGGCTCGATCTCGTTTCTGCCGCTGTTCGTCCAAGCCGTCATCGGCACCTCGGCCACCGAGGCCGGCACGACGCTCACGCCGTTCATGCTGGGATGGGTCGTCTCCTCCTCGGTGGGCGGGCGCGTGCTGTTGCGGGTCGGCTACCGCCGCACGGTGTTCGCCGGCATGGGTTTCCTGCTCACGGGCTTTGCGCTGTTTACGACCTTCGGGGTCGAGACCGTGCGCGCTTACGTCCTGTTCGCGGTCGCGCTGGCGGGAATCGGCATGGGCATGATCATCGTGAGCCTGCTGCTGGGCGTCCAGAACGCCGTGCCCAAGAGACAACTCGGGATCGCGACCTCGGCCTCGCTGTTCACGCGCTCGATCGGCGGGACGATCGGCGTGGCCGTCTACGGCACCGTGCTCACGCTCGGGATGCAGGCCGCGCTCGATTCGCTGCCGCTGGAGGGAATCGAGCCCGCGCACGTCGCGCAGATCCAGGAGCTCGCCGCCCAGCCCGAAGCGCTCATCAGCCGGGCGGAGGGGCTCGACCCCGAAGCGCTGGCCCCCTTGCGCG
>CAZNGF010000094.1:0-5660 GCA_964572855.1 uncultured Thermotogae bacterium
CGAGGCCGCCATGCTGGGCCAACCCATCTACATGCTCACCCCCGGGGTCGTGGGCTTCAAGCTCACGGGGAGGCTGCGGGAGGGCGTCACGGCCACCGACCTCGTGCTCACGGCCACGCAGATGCTCAGAAAGCACGGCGTCGTGGGCAAGTTCGTCGAGTTCTACGGCCCCGGCCTGAGCGCCCTGAGCCTGCCGGACCGCGCGACGCTGGCCAACATGGCGCCCGAGTACGGCGCCACCATGGGCTTCTTTCCCGTCGATGACGAGACGCTGCGCTATCTGCGCGGTACGGGGCGCGACGAAGGGTTGATCGACCTGGTCGAGCGCTACAGCAAGGCGCAGGGCCTGTTCCGCGCCGACGAGACGCCCGATCCCGACTTCGACGACGCGCTGGAACTCGACATGGGCACGGTCGAGCCCAGCCTAGCCGGCCCCAAGCGCCCGCAGGACCGCGTGCCGGTCAAGGATGCCAAGCGCGCCTTCTGGAACGCGCTCCAGCAGGACTTCGGCCAGGAGGCCGAGCTCGACACGTCGGAGGACCCCAAGTACGCCCGCTGGCTCGGCGAGGGCGGCCAGCCCGAGCAGGCTTGGCTCGAACCCCAGCCGCAGCGGCGCGATCTGTACAAGAAGCACCAGGTCCCGGTCGAGCTGCCCGACGGCACGCGCACGGCCATCTCGCACGGCTCGGTCGTGATCGCGGCCATCACGTCGTGCACCAACACCTCGAACCCCTCCGTCATGGTGGGGGCGGGGCTGCTGGCCAAGCAGGCGGTCGAGCGCGGCCTGGACGTCAAACCCTGGGTCAAAACCAGCATGGCGCCCGGTTCCAAGGTCGTGAAGAACTACCTGGAGGCCTCGGGTCTGCTGGCCTACCTGGAGGCGCTGCGCTTCCACATCGTGGGCTACGGCTGCACGACCTGCATCGGCAACTCGGGACCGCTCCCCAATTACATCGCCGAGCCCGTGCGCGAGCACGACCTGGTCGTGTCCGCCGTGCTGAGCGGGAACCGCAACTTCGAGGGGCGCATCAACCCGCTCACCAAAGCCAACTACCTGGCCAGCCCGCCGCTGGTGGTGGCCTACGCGCTGGCCGGCACGATGGACATCGACTTCGACACCGAGCCGCTGGGCCACGACGCCAACGGCGAGCCCGTCTACCTCAAGGACATCTGGCCGACGCAAAACGAGATCCGCAAGGCGATCGACCACGCGCTCCAGCCCGACATGTTCCGCCAGCAGTACGGCAACGTCTACGACGGCAACGAGCAGTGGAACGCGATCGACATCCCCGCAGGCGACCGCTACGCCTGGGACGACGCCTCGACCTACATCCAGGAACCGCCGTTTTTCGTCGGCCTCGCGCCCGAGCCCGACCCCCTGCAAGATATTCGCGGCGCGCGCGCGCTGGCCCTGCTGGGCGACTCGGTCACCACCGACCACATCTCGCCCGCCGGCGCCATCGCCAAGGACAGCCCCGCCGGCCAGTACCTGCTCGAGCGTGGGGTCAAGCCGGAAGAATTCAACTCCTACGGCTCGCGGCGCGGCAACCACGAGGTCATGATGCGCGGGACGTTCGCCAACATCCGCTTGAAAAACCTGCTGGCGCCGGGCACCGAGGGCGGCGTCACGGTTCACCTGCCCACGGATGAGCCCATGAGCATCTACGAGGCGGCCATGAAATACCAACAAGACGGCACGCCGCTGGTGTTGCTGGCCGGCTCGGATTACGGCATGGGCTCCTCGCGCGACTGGGCGGCCAAGGGCACGGTCCTGCTCGGGGTCAAGGCCGTGATCGCCAAGAGCTATGAGCGCATCCACCGCAGCAACCTGATCGGGATGGGCGTGCTTCCGCTCCAGTTCCTCGAAGGGGAGGATGCCGAGTCGCTCGGCCTGACCGGGAAGGAGACCTTCGATATCACCGGCCTGGACGCGCTCGAACCCGGCGCCAAGGTGACGGTCAAGGCGACGTGCGAGGGCGGCGAGCAGACGTTCGAGTCGATCGCGCGCGTCGACACGCCGGTCGAGGTCGACTACTACCGCAACGGCGGCATCCTGCAGACCGTGTTGCGCAATTTGCTCGGGGACTGAAGACAAAGCGGGCGCGTGTCCCCGCGCCCGCTTTGTAAGTCATCTTACCGACAGGGGCTTCGGGGGTTGCTAGGCTGACCCCATGGACCGACTCGTGTTCGCCTACAATGCCGACAGCGGCCTGCTGAACGCGCTCGGGGACTGGACGCACAAGCTCGTCTCGCCGCGGACGTACCCGTGCAGCCTGTGCGCGCTCACCTATTCCCATTTGGGGATGCGAAGAGAGTGGAAGCGCTTCGTGCAGTCGCTCGACGCCGAGGTCGCCTTCCTGCACCGCGACGAGCTGGCCGCGCGCTACGGGGAACCGAACGCGGCCCTGCCGGCGGTGTTTCGCGACGACGGCGGCAGGCTGGAACCGCTGATCGAGGCGCCCGAGCTCGACGCCTGCGGCTCGCTGGACGACCTCGTCCGGCTCGTCTCACAACGCGTGGCGGCTACTTCCAGACCTCCCAGAAACGGCGCTGCACCAGCTCGGCCGACACGCCCTGCGAATCGACCGTGACGTGCAGGTCCATCACGTACTGCTGCCCGTTTTTCGTGACCAGGCAGCGCACCGTGGCGCGAAAGCCCTGCCGGTCCAGCGCGACCTGGGCGCTCTGCGGCTCGACGCGCACGACGGCGTCGGCCTGCGCGCGGTCCGAGACCACGCGGATGCGGTGCTGGCCCAGCGCGAACTCGAGCCCCTGAAAGATCTCGGACTGCACGCTCTCCCCGCCCGCCGGGTCGGCGATGGCCACGGTCTCGACCCCGGCCAGCGGGTCGGCCGCGGGCCAGAACACGACGACGGCGGCCACGACGGCCAGCAGCGCCACCAGATAGCCGAACTTCTTCATTGAGCCCCCTTGGTCGAAATCTTACCGGTTCGGTTGCAAAGCCACAACGTATCGGGACTGGCGCCGTTGCGATACGCGGATACGATGGGCGGGAGGGAAACGATGGAACAGGCATGTGAGCGTGAAATCAAAGAGCTGCACCGGTTTTTCGCGGATTGGTTCGGCGGGCGGCTGCCGCACGCGCAGGGCGCGTTCGAGCGCCTGAGCGCGGCGCTCGCTCCCGGGTTCATGCTCGTGACGCCCGACGGGCGCCGCACCGCGCGGGAGGCGCTGCTGGCCGGACTATGGCAGGCCCACGGGGCGCAGGCGGACCTGTCGATCGCGGTCGAGCGCGTCGAGTGCCGCGCGGTCGTGGACGACGCCTGCCTCATGCTCTACGAGGAGTGGCAACGGCGCGGGGACGAGACGGACGCCCGCCTGAGCGCGGCCTGGTTCCGCCGCGCGCCCGGCGCCCCCCACGGCGTCGTCTGGCTGCACGTGCACGAGGTGGGGTTGCCCGTGGCCGGATCGTCTGATTAGATCGGGCGCATGACCCTCACCAGCCAACCGCTGACCGCGCTCGTCCCGGCCAAGGGGCGCGGCGGCAAGAGCCGGCTGAGCCCCGTCCTGAACGCGCACGAGCGCGCGCGGCTGAGCCGCTGGATGCTGGCATGCGTGCTGGACGCCCTCAGGGCCTCCAGCGACGTGGGCGCCGTGCGCGTGGTCGGGCGCGACCCCGCGCTCGACGCGCTGGCCCGGGTCCACGGGGCGGCCTACGTCCGGGAGCGCGCGGCCTCGCTCAACGGCGCGCTGCAGCACGAGTTCGACCGCTGTCTGGTGCAGCACGGCCGGGCGCTGATCGCCTTCGGCGACCTGCCGCTGCTCGGCGCGGCCGCCGTGGACGCGCTGGTCGCGGCGGGCAGCCGAGCAGACCTCGTGCTGGCGCCCGACCGTCGCGGGCGCGGCACCAACGCGCTGCTCTATCGGGGGGAGGCACCGCTCGACTTGTGCTACGGGCCGGACAGCTTCCCTCGTTATCTCGAACGCGCGCGCCGGGCGGGCTTGACCGTCGAGGTCGTGCGCGACCCCGCGCTCATGGACGACCTGGACACGCCGGCGGACTGGGCCCGGCTTCGGTCGTCGCTGGCCCGCTTGGGCTTTGCGTCGGAGGCGTCCTCTGCAGCGCGCTGACGTGCTGGTCGTGGGCGCGGGCGGCGCGGGGCTGGCTGCAGCGCTGGCCGCGGCCGAGGCCGGGGCGCGCGTGCTGGTCGCCTGTCGGGCGCCGCTGGGGCGGGCCTGCAACACCGCGGTCTGGGGCGGCGGCTTCATGATGGCCACCGAGACGTTTTCGGTTCAGGACCACGTCGCGCTCACATTGAAGGCCGGGCGGGGGCTCAACGACCCCGCCTTGGTGCACGCCCTGGCCGAGGACGCCAACGACGCGCGCCGCTGGTTCGAGGCCCAGGTCGGGCGGGAGTTCAATCCCAAGCACAACGGCCAGGGCTACTGGTTCACGGGCGGCGGCGCCGGGTTCTTCGAGGCATTATCCGAGCGCGTACGGCGGGCGCCGCACGTGGCGCTGCTGGAGAACGCGACGGTCACGTGCCTGCTCGTCGAGGACGGCGTTTGCGTCGGGGCCGAAGGCGTGCGGGGCGGAGCTCCCTTTCGCGTGCGAGCCGGCGCTACGGTGCTGGCGGCCGGCGGCTACGCCGGGATCTACGCGCGCCACGACAACCCGGGGGACCCCTGCGGCGAGGGGCTCGCGCTGGCGCTGGCAGCCGGGGTCACGGTCCGCGACCTGGAGTTCGTCCAGTTCTACCCGCTGGGCCTGGCCGAGCCCGACTTGCCCACGTTCATGGCCTTTCGTCCCTTCCCGCCCGCAGCGCGCGTGGTCAACGCGGCCGGCGAGTCCCTGACCGAGAAACACCTGGACACCGACGACCTGAACGCCGCCGTGGGCGATCACCGCGACCGCTTCTCGCAGCACATCGAGCGCGAGCGCGCGGGCGGGCCGGTCTATCTGGACCTCAGGGGCGCGGACTGGTCGCGGCTCGACCGCTGGTTCTCGCTCAAGTTCCTGGCGCGCTACGACTTCCCCTGGGCAACGAAGCCGGCGCGCATCGCGCCCATCGCGCACCACTGCATGGGCGGGGTCGCGATCGACGCGCGCGGCCGCACGGACGTGCCGGGCCTGTACGCCGCCGGCGAGGCCGCTGCCGGGCTGCACGGCGCCAACCGGCTCGGGAGCAACTCGCTGTCGGCCTGCCTGGTGTTCGGTCGGCGCGCCGGGTCGGAAGCCGCCCGCAGCGCGCGGGAGGTAGCGGGCGGCAGCGCATTGAGCGACGCCGTTCCCGACGTGATCACGTCCGTGGCCCTCGACGCAGCGTCGCTCGATGCGATCCAGCGGTGCTGTTGGGAGCACCTCGGGCTCTTTCGCGATCGGGCGGGGTTGCTGCGGGCACGGGAGCGACTGCGGGCGCTCGCGTCCAACGGCTTCAAAGCGCGCTGCGCCCGCACCGTCGCCGAGGCCGTGGCGGCGTTCGCGCTGCGCCGCGAGGAAAGCCGCGGCGCGCACGCGCGTTCCGACTTTCCCGAAGAGCGGGTTGAATGGGGTCAGAGCTTGTTCGCTCGGATGGCGGAAGGACGATTTACCTTCGTTGACTCCCCCTAGTACAGGGCCACGCTGTTTTTACTGTGTAGGGTGCCCATTCATGGGACCCGGCCTACACGTCTGGTTCATGCCCGATGGACTTCGCGGG
>CAZNGF010000095.1:0-5120 GCA_964572855.1 uncultured Thermotogae bacterium
GAGCTCGCGCCGGACTGGTCCAACCCGCTGATCCAGAACGCGGTCTGGTCCCTGATCTCGGTCGCCGCCGTCTACGGGCTCACGCTCCTGACGAGCACGGTGTTCAACCGCGCCATCGGCGACCTGCGCGTGCGCCACAAGTCGCGCAAATACCTGTATTACACCGCCACGGCGCTGTTGTTGCTGATCCTGTTCGGGATCTGGTCCGGCAACCTGGGCCAGCTCGCGCTGGCGGTCACGGCCATCGGCGCGGCGCTCGCCTTCGCACTGCAGCAGCCCGTGTTCAGCCTGGCGGGCTGGTTCTACATCGTCACCCGCCGGCCCTACGACGTGGGCGACCGCATCGAGCTCGGCGGCGTCTCCGGCGACGTGATCGACATCCGGCTCTTCAAGACCGTCATGCTCGAGACCTACCCCGAGGGGCGCGGCCACGGCACCCAGAGCACCGGGCGCGTGGTGGATTTTCCCAACAGCGACGTGCTGTCGAAGTCGCTGCTCAACTACACGCGCGGCTTCGAGTACCTCTGGAACGAATACCCCATCCTGATCACCTTCGAGAGCAACTGGTCCAAGGCCAAGCAACTGTTGCAGGAGATCGTGGACGCGGAGACGCACCTGTATGAAGAACCGGCCCGCTCCCAGATCGAGCGCATGGCTCGCAACTTTCTGGTCCAGTACGACAACCTCAGCCCGATGGTCTATCTGGCCGTCCGCGACAGCGGTGTCGAGCTAGGCCTGCGTTACCTGACGCCGGCGCGCCAGCGCCGCACGATCCGCGACCGGATTTCAGCCGCGATTCTGGAGGCGTTCGAGCGCGAGCCCGACATCGAGTTGGCCTATCCCACCTACCGTTTCTTCCGCCGCGATCGCGAAGAAAGTAAGCTCGAGCGGCGGGGGAAGGATACGGAAGCCTGAATGTCCTCCGGTGGAATCCGTCCGGGGTCGTTTCGTATGATGGCGGAGAACATGCGTACACGTCCGAACAGCTCGATGCCGAACGGAGAGGGGACATGATCCGTTTCTGCAACGCGGCCGTGCTACTGTCGCTGCTTTTGTCGCCGCTCGTTCTGACCAGCTGCGAGCTGCTGCAACCGCAGCTCAGCGTCGAGCGGGCCGTGGCACGGCTCATCCCCAACGACCCGCCCACCGTGCTCGACGCCGACACGCTCATCGGCGACGGTGAGATCCTGCGCGCGATCGAGTTCTGGGTCAAGGGAACGTCGGTGCCAAAGGCGAATGGTGCCCGCATCGACGACGAAATCATGGAACGCCTCGTCTCGCTCTGGGCCAAACGCGAGCAGGTCTAGGCGCCCCGCGTTGCAATCGGGAGGAAAAAACGCCTACACTGAGACCAATCATCCCTGAGGGCGATCGACTGATGCACAAGCTAACTTGGCTTACCGTCGCGTTCCTGCTTGTCGCGTTCGTTCCGGCTGCGGCTCAAACCGTCTCTCCCTGCGATTTCGGCCCGGCGGAGAGCCGTTTCACGGGCCTGAGCGTACGCGGCAGCGGGCAGTGGGTCGACGATCCCTACCGCAACGACCGCGGCAACAGCCTGACCGCGACGCTCAACTCGGATTACACGCACCTAACCGACACGGAGGCGCTCGGTTACCGGCTGGAGGGGGACGGGCAGTTGGGCCTGAACGGCACCGAGTTCGGCGCCGAAGTCGGTGCCACCGGCAACGTCAAGTATTACGTCCGTCGTGACTGGTTTGGCATCGGCACGCTGGACGTCCGATTGGATTTCGGCGCGCCGCTGCGGGGCGACCTGTCCGCCGGGTTCGGCCGGGGACGCTTCCGCAACGTCACGCCCCTGGTCAAGGCCATCCGCTTGCAAAACGCGCTGCTCGACCAGGGCGCGTTGGCGGGCCCGCTGCTGGGCGAGACGCTCCACGCACTGGCCAAGGGGATCAGCGTCCAGGGCCCCTCGACCGGGGAGCGGATCGAAACCCTGGAGCGCGAGCTGGAGGGCTCCGGCCTGGTCGCCGGCGACCAGCTCGACGCCCGGGCGCTGCTCACGATCGAGCGAATTCTCTCCGCCGACGAGGAGGCGAGGCTCTGCGGCTGGGAGGTCCAGCTCAGCGCGGGTGCCGAGTTGCGCGACGTTCCCCGGCTCAAGGTCGGCGAGGCGTTCGTGCTGAGCGGGGACGTGGCCTACGTGCCCAACGCGATCTCGCAGTGGTCGCTGGGCGCGCGCTGGGTGTCGGGCTTCGACCCGCTGCGACGCCATTCGCTGCGCGCCGAGGCGGCCTTCGGCCAGCGCCTGCGCGAGAACCTGCTCGTGCGCGGTCGCTACACCTTCAGCCGCGACCAAACAACCGATGAGCCGGCCGTGGATCGACACCTGGCGACGCTGTCGGCTTACCTCCGGGTGGGCGCCAGGCTCGACGTCACGCTCAACGGCGAGTTGAATCACGAGACCGGGTTCGAGCAAGTCAGCAAAACGCTTTCGGTCCAGCTCAGCTACGACGTGTTCTGATGGACGCGATCATTCGGGCGCGGCAGCTTAGCAAGCGCTTCGGCGACCACACCGTGTTCAGCGATCTGGACCTGTCCGTCGTGCGGGGGCAGATCTACGCGCTCATCGGCCCCAGCGGCTCGGGAAAAACGACGCTCATCCGCATCCTGTGCGGGCTGCTCCGGCCCGATGAGGGGCGCGTTTCGGTGCTGGGCTGGGAGGTGCCCAACTTCCGCATCCAGCCGCAAATCGGCTACATGCCGCAGGAGACCGCGCTCTACTCCGACCTGACCGTGATGCAGAACCTGGCCTTCTTCGGCGAGCTCTACGACCTGCCGCGCAAGCAGGCACGCGAGCGCGCCGAGGAACTCCTCGAGTTGCTTCGACTCGAGCGGACCCGGGAACAGAACGTGGCCACGCTCTCGGGCGGGATGAAGCGACGGGTCTCGCTTATCGCCAGCCTGCTGCACAAGCCGCGGCTGCTCTTTCTGGACGAGCCCACGGTCGGGCTCGACCCCGAGTTGCGCAACGCGCTCTGGGACCACTTCCACGAGCTGAGTCAGCAGGACGTCACGCTGCTGGTCACGACGCATCACATGGATGAGGCCACCCGTTGCGATTCCGTCGGCGTGTTGAACCAGGGCCGGATGCTGGCCGAGGGCGCCGCGGACACGTTGTTGGAGCGCACGGGTGCCGACTCGCTGGAGGCGGCCGTGATCGCGCTGGCCAAGGGGGACGTGTGAAGTCCTGGATCCTGATCGTGAACGTGTTCCGCCGCATCCGCCAGGACCCGCGCACGCTGGTCATGGTCGCGCTTACGCCGCTGTTTTTCATCGTGCTCTATGGGGTGTCCTTCTCCGGAACGCCCAGCCACCTGAAGGTCGTGATCGTAAACGAGGACACGGGGCTGGCCTCCGTGCGCACCCAACAGGTCGGACGCGTCACGCTGGAGATGGACCTGGCAGCACAGTTTCTGGACAAGCTGGACGCGGAAACGTTCGACGTGGCGACGTTGGACGACCCCGAAGTCGCCGCGGCCGAAGTCCGGGCCGGGCGCGCCTGGGCCGCGCTGCATTTTCCGCAGCAGTTTTCGCACGCCGTGGTCAACGAGGCGCTCCGCATCACGGGAGCGCGCGACGTGGAACAGGGCGGCCAAACGTTCCGCGTCCTGCCGCCCGAAACCGAGGCCGAGCGGACGCTGGCCGCGGTCACGTTGGACAACAGCAACCCCATCGTCACGCCCACGATCGTGCAGGCATTCAACGAGGCGTTCTCCAGCCTGCTATCGGACCAGCGCGCCATCCTCTCGCCGGTGGCGCTGCTTGAGCTCGACACGCTCTACGGCGGCGAGGTCAAGCAGATCGACTACACCGCGCCGGGCGTGATCGGCTTCGCCATCACGCTCATCACGGTCATGCTCACGGCCATCTCGATCGTGCGCGAGCGCACCAGCGGCACGCTCACGCGGCTCCTGATCGCGCCGGTGCGCCCCTGGCAGGTCACCCTCGGCTACGCGCTCGCCTACACCCTGGTCGCGCTCTTCCAGGTCGGGGAGCTCTTGGCGGCCTCCCACTTTCTGTTCGGCATCCGCTTCGCCGGCCATCTGGGCTGGGTGTTCTTGATCGTGCTGGTCTACACGGTGGGGCTGCAGGGCGTGGCCACGCTGTTGAGCACGCTGGCGCGCAACGAGTTCCAGGCCGTGCAATACATTCTGGTGATTTTGATCCCGTCCATCATGATGAGCGGGGTATTCTGGCCCATCGAGGCCATGCCGGCGCACGTTCAGCCGCTGGCCTGGCTCAGCCCGCTCACCTACGCCAACACCGCGCTGCGCGACGTGATGCTGCGCGGCTGGGGCGGCGCGCAGATCGCGCTAGAGCTGAGCGTCCTGACCGGTTTCGCGCTGCTCATGCTGGCGCTGAGCGTGGGCTCTATGCGACGGCAGGCATACTCGGCCTGAGCCAAACGGCCGATAGCGCCTCCCGCCGCACTTCGTTACGATTTCACACGGGCAAAACGGAAGCAAGGAGGGATCCACCATGTGGCGGGTGAGCTCGTTTGCAACCGTCCTGGCACTGGCCGCTGCGCTGGCGGGCTGCTTCCACGAAACGACGGTGTCGTTCGAGGAGCGCTTCGAGCGGGGCCTGAGTCAATGGCAGCAAGGGTCAGACGTGCCCGAGGACCCCAACAACCCCGGCAACCCGGTCGCCTGGTTCGTCGAGGCGAGCGCGGACCGCGCGGCCGAAGGGAATGGCTCGGCACGCATCTTCCTCGACGGGCGGCAGGACGACGGCACGATCTGGCTGGCCCGCGCCTTCGACGTGCCGGCGGGCCGCACCGTATCCGTGTCGTTCTCGTTCCAGCTCTGGAGCGAAACCGAAAGCTTCAACACGCTGGCCAAGGTGGCCGCCTACGCGGGGGCAGCCGCCCCCGACCTCGAAGAACACTTCGACACCGACCGCGCCGCCAACCGGGCAGCCGGTTGGGAAACTTACGCCTACGAGTTCACGGTCGACGGCGGATCGGACGGAACCGTGTGGGTCGCCTTCGGGATCAGCGCCGTGTGGGAGACCGAGATGACCTATTACGTCGACGACGTCCACGGCACGCTGCGTTTCTAGCGCGCCACCGCGCAAACGGGGGCGATCAGCCGGCGCGC
>CAZNGF010000096.1:0-5074 GCA_964572855.1 uncultured Thermotogae bacterium
ACTCAGATGTACTCGTGGCTGCCGCTGACCATGTAGACGACGCGGGCGGCCATGTTGACGGCGTGGTCGCCCACGCGCTCCAGGTCGCGCATCGAGAGCATGACGGTGAGCGACTGCGAGGCGATGCGCTCGGCGGTCTCCTCGTCGTGGGCCTCGCGCTCGCTGCTCACCATGCCCTTGACGAAGCCGCGGATCAGGCCCCAGCACGCCTGGTCGAGCTCGCGGTCGCGCTTGATGACGGCCTCGGCGCGTTCGAGGTCCTTGTGCTCGTAGGCCTGCACCGACTGGGCCAGCATCTCGCCGGCCAGCGCGCCGGCGGCGCGGATCTCGTCGGGGGTGACCAGCTCGAGCTGCTCGGAGTCGCGCCCGTACTCGCCCAGGTTGACGGCCAGGTCGGCCACGCGCTCCAAGTCCGTGGCGATCTTGTAGCTGGCCGTGATCAGGCGCAGGTCCACGGCCACGGGCTGCTGCAAGGCCAGCAGTTGGACGCAGCGCTTCTCCAGGTCGAGCGACTGCTCGTCGATGGCGTCGTCGTAGTCGTCGAGCCGGTCGGCCAGCGCGTGGTCGACGTTGACCAGCGCCTCCAGGCCCTGTTCGAGTTGGTGATGCACCTTGACGCCCAGCTCGATGACGCCCTCGCGCAGCTCGCGCAACTGCTTCTGATAGCTCTCTCGCATGGCCCTATCCTAACCGAACTTGCCCGTGATGTAATCCTCGGTCTGCTGTTTCTCGGGGTTCTCGAAGAGTTTTTCGGTTTCCCCGAGCTCGATCAGCGTGCCCATGTAGAAGAACGCGGTGTAGTCCGAAACGCGCGCCGCCTGCTGCATGTTGTGGGTCACGATCACGACGGTGTAGTCGCGCTTGAGCTCGGCGATCAGGTCCTCGATCTTGGCCGTGGCGATGGGGTCGAGCGCCGAGCAGGGCTCGTCCATCAGGATGACCTCGGGCTCGACCGCCAGCGAGCGCGCGATGCAGAGGCGCTGTTGCTGGCCGCCGGACAGGTCGAGTCCGGTCTTGCGGTGCAGGTCGTCCTTGACCTCGTCCCAGAGCGCCGCCTCGCGCAGCGCGGTCTCGACGCGCTGGTCCAACCGGTCCTTGAGGCCGTTGACCCGCAGGCCGAAGGCGACGTTTTCGTAGATCGACTTGGGGAAGGGGTTGGGCTTCTGGAACACCATCCCGATGCGCCGTCGCACCTCGACCGGGTCCACGCGGCGCTCGTAGATGTCGCGGCCGTGGTAGCGCACCTGGCCGGCGACGCGGACCGACGGGATGAGGTCGTTCATGCGGTTGAGGCAGCGCAGAAAGGTGCTCTTGCCGCACCCGCTCGGGCCGATGAGCGCGCTGACCTGGCGCGGCGGGATGGCCAGGTCGATGCCCTGCAGCGCCTCGAAGTCCCCGTACCAGAGCCGCAGCGCGTGCGTGCTGAGCACGGGCGCGTCCCCGGACGGGGCGGGGCGCTCGACGTCGTGGACGGTCTCGGTGGACGGCATGTTACCACCTCTTCTGGAAATGGTTGCGCAGCACGATGGCCAGGGCGTTGAGCGTCAGCAGCATGACCAGCAAAATCACGATGGCCATCGAGGCGATGGTGTCGAAGCCGGCCTGGGGCTTGGTGGCCCAGGAAAAGATCTGCAGCGGGATTACCGTAAAGCTGTCCGACAGGCTGTCGGGGATGTAGGTGAGGAACAGGAACGCCCCCAGCAGGATCAGGGGCGCGGCCTCGCCGATGGCGCGCGACAGCGACAGGATCATGCCCGTGAAGATGCCCGGCAGCGCGTAGGGCAAGACGTGGTGGCGCACGACCTGCCAGCGGGTCGCGCCCACCCCGTGGGCGGCCTCCCGCACCCAGGGCGGGACGGCGCGCAACCCCTCGCGGGCGGCGATGATCATCACCGGCAGGATCAAGAGCCCCAGCGTGATGCCCCCGGCCAGCACGCTGCGCCCGAGCCCGGCCCAGCGGGCCAGGATCTCGAGGCCGATGATGCCGTAGACCACGGAGGGGATGCCGGCCAGGTTGGCGATCAGCACCTGGAGGGTCTCGGTGAGCGGGTTGAGCGACGCGTACTCCTCCAGGTAGAGCGCGGCCCCGATGCCCAGCGGGAAGGCCACCGCCGAGGTGACCGCGATCACGAGCAGCGTGCCCATGATGGCGCTCACCAGGCCGGCGTGCTCGGGGTAGCGCGGCTCGTCCAAGCGGGTGATAAAGGCCACCAGCGCGTCCCAGAGGTTGCGCTTCAGCGGGAGCTCGCCACCCAGTTCGGCCGGGAACGGCAGCGTCAGGCGCTCGCCGTCGCGCTCGACCGTCAGGGTCACCGGCCCGCCGGCGGCCTTGCTGGCCACCACGATGGCCTCCCAGGCCTGGCGCGTGCCGATCACCGGGATGGCGTCGACGGCCAGCAGCACGTCGTCGATCTGCAGGCCGGCCGCCTCGGCCGGGGAGCCGCGCTCGACCCAGCTCACGCGCGCGCGGTAGACGCCGGGCCGGTCGGGCACGGATTCGGGACTGAACTCGCCCACCAGCGTTTCGACGCCGGGCACCCAGCGCACGACCACGCGGTCTTGGCCCTGCGGCAGGCGCTCGATGCGGTTCCAAACGGCCGAGACGGAATCCACAGGGGTGCCGGCCACGCGCGTGAGCGCCGTTCCCACCCCCAGGCCCAACTGCGCCGCCGGGGAGCCGTCCTCGACCTGGGAGAGCCGCACGTAGGGCAGCGTGAGTGTGCGCCCGTCGACCTCGGCGGTCGTGCTGCGCAGCGAGAGCGCCAGGCCCGCATCGGCCGTGGCGTGCATGGCCACCAGCCGCGTGCTGTTGAGGACGGTGTTGATCACGAGCGTGGTCACCACGAGCACGCCCAGCGCCAGCGAGACGAAGGCCACCCCGGCGAACAGCCATCCCTTCCCCTGCCGCCAGCGCTGCCGCAGACGGCCGCCCCCGTGGGGCGTGCGGAAGGGTTGAGGGCCCGTTTGGCGCTGCGCGTTCATTCGTACATCTCCCGGTAGCGCCGCACGATGAAGTAGCTGGCCACGTTGAGCGCCAGCGTGATCGTAAACAGCAACAGGCCGATGGCAAACAGCGCCGACCAGATGAAGGCCGTGGCCTCGTGGTCGCCGGTGGCGATGTTCACGATGGTCGTGGTCAGCGTCATCATGGGCCCGGTGGGGTCGGGCGGCCAGGCGGGCGTGCGCCCGGCGGCCAGGGCCACGATCATGGTCTCGCCGATGGCGCGCGACATGGCCAGGATGAACGCCGCCCCGATGCCCGAAAACCCGGCGGGCAGCACGACGCGCGTCACGACCTCGAACTTGGTGGCGCCCAGCGCATACGCCCCCTCGCGCAAGCTGCGCGGGACGGCGTAGAGCACGTCCTCGCTGATCGAGGCCACCAGCGGCAGGATCATGAAGCCCATGATGAGCCCGGCCGACAGCCCGTTCCAAAACCCCAGTTCCGGGAGGAACCACGCGCGCAGCAGCGGCGTGATGAAGCGCAGCGCGAAGAAGCCGTAGACCACGGTCGGGATGCCGCCCAAGATCTCGAGAAACGGTTTCAGCACGCGCCTAATAGGCGCCGGCGCGTACTCGCTCAGGTAGAGCGCGCTCAGCACCCCCAGCGGCAGGGCCACGGCCAGGGCGATGCCCACGATGACCAACGTGTCGGCGATCAGGGCCAGCACGCCGTAGCCGCTGGGCACCGTGATGGGGGCCCAGCGCGTCGAGCCCAGGAACTCGAAGATCGAGACTTCCCGGAAGAACGTGACGCTGCCGGCCACGAAGGTCCAGGCCGTGATCACCGTGACCACGACGGCCGTCAGCCCGCAGGCGAACAGGACGGCGCGGATGGCACCCTCCTTGAGGCGGCGTCCCTGCGGCGGGCGCAAGAAGGGCGGGGCGGTCGGGTCGGGACGGTGTGCGCTTTGGTTCATGCTCATGGTGGATTGAGGGCTCATGATAAGAGGGGGCACCTGCGCCGGGCAAGTGCCCCCTCTCGTCGGATTCAGGAGGTGGTCAGCGCGGCGGCTGACGCAACCCGCCGCTTACAGGCCGCAGTGCGAGACGTACTTGTCGCGGATCTCGTTGCTGCTCAGCCCGCCGAAGTCGCCGTCGAAGGCCGTGCCCGTCACGCGGTTCTCCCAGCAGGCGCGCGCCGCCTCGCGCAGCTGGCGCGTGACGTTGATGTAGCCCACGTCCAGCATGAACTCCTGGCTGCCCAGCTGGGCCTCTTCCAGGTAGAAGTCCACGAAGGCGTCCACGGCCTCGCGCTCGCCGGACTGGAGGTTGGTGTAGACGAACAGCGGGCGCGTGAGCGGCTGGTAGTCGAAGCCGCCGATGGAGTCCGGCGTGGGCAGCACGCCGTTGCACTCGCCGCCGCCGTTGCTCAAGGGCTCCTTGCCGTTGGCGGCGCGCCGCTCGTTGATGGCGTCCAGCACGTTCTGCGGCGCGTCGATCAGCGTCTGGCGGTTGTCGATGGCCACGGGCTGGACGATGTCCTGGTTGTTGACGAAGAAGGCGAAGCCGAAGTAGGTGAGCGCGAAGGCGTCCTGGCTGGTCTGCTCGGCCAACAGTTGATCTTCCTCGGTGCCGAAGTAGTCCGAGCGCGTGTCGCCTTCGTCGTTATTGATGGCGTCGGTGTAGAAGTCGAACGTGCCCGAGGTCGAGGCCGCGCCCGAGAGCACGGCCGCGCTGTCGGCGAAGCGGCTGCCGAGCTGGCTCCAGTTGGTGATGAACCCTTCGGCCTCCTGGGCCCAGAGCAGTTCGAGCTCGCCCTTGGTCATGCAGACGTTGCCGTCGCTGAAGATCTCGGTCTCCCGGTCCACGGCCACGGTGAGGCCGTCGAAGGCCACCAGGGACTCGACGTAGTCGACGCCGTTGGCCGCGGCGGTCTCGATCTCGCTGCCCTTGATGGCGCGCGAGGCGTTCGACATGTCGGTCTCGCCCACCACGAAGCGGCGGAAGCCCCCGCTGGTGCCCGAGACGGCCACCGACACCTCGACGTCGGGGCGCACCTGGGAGAACTCGGCGGCCACGGCCGTGGTCACGGGCTCGACCGTGCTGGAGCCGTCCACCAGGAGCGACTTGG
>CAZNGF010000097.1:0-4970 GCA_964572855.1 uncultured Thermotogae bacterium
GCCAGCGCCCGTCGGCCACGGCCGCGCTCAGGGCCGTGACCACGTCCTGGTAGAGGGGCTCGCCGCCCGCGCCGGGTTCCTTGGTGCGGTCCAGCACGGCCACGGCCCGAACGCTTTCGGGCAGCGCCGCCAGGAAGTGCGCGGCGGCGAAGGGCCGGTAGAGGTGGACGCGCATGACGCCCACGCGCTCGCCCCGCGCCACAAGCGTCTCGACCGCCTCGGTCGCGGCCTCGGCGCCCGAGCCCATCAGCACGACCACGCGCTCGGCTTCCGGGTCGCCCGCGTAGTCGAACAGGCGGTACCGCCGCCCGGTGCGCTCATAAAAGCGGTCCATGTAGTTTTGCACGATCCCCGGCGCGCGCTCGTAGTAGGGATTCACGCTCTCGCGCGCCTGGAAGAACACGTCCGGGTTCTGCGCCGTGCCGCGCACGACCGGGCGGTCGGGGTCGAGCCCGCGCGCCCGGTGCGCCCTGACCAGCTCGTCGTCGATGAGCGCGCGGATCGTGTCCTCGTCGACCAGTTCGATCTTGTTGAGCTCGGAGGAGGTGCGGAAGCCGTCGAAGAAGTGGATGAACGGCAGCCGCGCCTCGAGCGTGGCCGCCTGGGCGATCAGCGCCAGGTCGTGGGCCTCCTGCACCGAGGCCGAGCAGAGTTGCGCGAAGCCGGTGGAGCGCGCGGCCATCACGTCGGAGTGGTCCCCGAAGATCGACAGGGCTTGCGCGGCCAGCGAGCGCGCGGCCACGTGGAACACGCACGCGGTCAGCTCGCCGGCGATCTTGTACATGTTGGGGATCATCAACAGCAACCCCTGCGAGGCCGTGAAGGTCGTGGTGAGCGCGCCGGCCTGCAGCGAGCCGTGCACGGCGCCGGCCGCGCCGCCCTCGCTCTGCATCTCGACCACCTGCGGCACGGTGCCCCAGAGGTTCTTTTTCCCCTCCGCGGCCCACTGGTCGGCCAGCTCGCCCATCGAGGAGGAGGGCGTGATGGGGTAGATCGCGCACACCTCGTTGACGGCGTAGGCGACCCGCGCGGCGGCCTCGTTCCCGTCCAGAATGGCGAATTCTCTATTCATGCAGGGGCTCCGGGATCATGGTGATGGCGGCGCACGGGCACTGCTCGAAGCAGATGCGGCAGCCCGTGCAGCGGTCGTAGTCGAACTCGTAGCGTTTCCCGGGGCCGAGCTTGACAATCGCGTCCTCGGGGCAGGCGCCGTAGCAGCCGTCGCACTCGAAGCAGTTGCCGCACGACAGGCAGCGGCGTGCCTCGTACAGCGCCTGTGCTTCGCTCAGCCCGGCCACCACCTCCTCGAAGCTGCTGCTGCGCCGCTCCAGGTCGATGGCGCTCTGCTCGCGCTGCCGCGCGTCGCTGTAGTACCACAGGTGCAAGAGTTCGAACGGGACGCGCTCGTGCTTGGGCGGCGGGGCGTAGCGCTCGCCGCGCAGGTAGGCGTCGATGCAGCGCGCGGCTTTCTTGCCGTGGCCCACGGCCACCGTGACCGTGCGCTCGTAGGGGACCATGTCGCCCCCCGCAAAGATCCCGGCGTGCCCGGTCATGAGCTGGTCGTCCACCTCGATGGTCCCGTTTCGCTTGAACTCGAGCCCCGGCACGTCTCTTAGAAACTCGGTGTCGGTGTCCTGGCCCAGCGCCAGGATGAGGCTGTCGGCCTCCAGCGTTTCGAGCTCGCCGGTGGGCTCGGGCCAGCCCTCGTCGTTGAGCGCCATCTTCTCGACCTGGAAGGTCGTGCCCTCGATGCCCTTGATGGTGCGCAGCCAGTGGATCTTGATCCCCTCTTCCTCGGCCTCGTCGATCTCGAAGTCGTGGGCCGGGGCCTTGTCGCGGTTGCGGCGGTAGATGATCAGGGCCTCGCTGGCGCCCAGGCGTTTGGCCGTGCGCGCCGCGTCCAGCGCCGTGTTGCCGCCACCGTAGACGGCCACGCGCCGCCCCAACAGCGGCGGGTCTCCGCCCTCGACGTCCTTCAAAAAGCTCAGGGCGTCCAGCACCTTGCCCGCGTCGCGCGCCGGCAGCTCGACGCGCCGGCTCAGGTGCGCGCCCACGGCCAGGAACACGGCGTCGAAGCCGCCCGCGTCGCGTTCTTTCAGCACGTCCTCGACCTTGTGGTTGAGCGCGATCTCGACGCCCAATGAGGCGATGCGCGCGATCTCGGCGTCGAGCACGTCGCGCGGCAGGCGGTACTTGGGGATGCCGAAGTGCATCATGCCGCCGGCCACCGGACCGGCCTCGCGGATCGTCACGCGGTGGCCCAGGCGCCTCAGGTGGTAGGCCGCCGACAGCCCGCTGGGCCCGGCGCCCACCACCAGCACGGATTGGCCGCTGTTCGGCGCGTCGGCGGGAAAGCGCCAGCCCCGCTCGATGGCCAGGTCGCCCAAAAAGCGCTCGACGGCGTGGATGCTGACCGTTTCGTCCACGCCCTCCCGGTTGCAGCCGTCCTCGCAAGGGTGGTAGCAGACCCGCCCGTGCACGGCGGGCAGGGGATTGTCCCGCACCAGGGTCTCCCAGGCGCGCTGGAAGCGCCCCTCCTGCGCGTAGGCCAGCCACGCCTGGATGTTCTCCCCGGCGGGGCAGGCCTCGTTGCAGGGCGGCAGGCGGTCGATGAACAGGGGCCGTTCGCTTCGTTCGGGCCCGACGCGCTTGGCGCGGTGCAGGTCGGGCACCGGCGTCATGTCTTTGTGGGGTTCGTGTGCCATGCCCCCATTAGCGGGGAAAGGTCGCAACGACACCATGACCTGGCTCAGGTAAGGCCATGATCCCCATCAACATCCGCGTCAAAAGCGCGTGCCGAACGCGCTCACTTCACCGGCCCCAGCGGGGCCACCACGCGGCCGTAGACCTCGTTGAGCACCTGCGCCAGCCCGGCGTAAACGGCCGAGAGCCCGCAGATCACGCCCTCGTAGCCGGCCAGCACGCCCACGAACGCGTTGCCCGTCAGGTCGCGGAGCGCCAGCAGCACGAACAGCACGGCGAGCGAGCCGAACACGAACTGCAGCGCGCGGTTGAGCCGCAGCGTGCCCACGAACATGACGGCCGTGAACAGCCCCCACATCCCTAAGTAGGCGGCCATGGCCGCCGGCGCGGGCGCGCTGGCCCAGCCCAACTGCGGGAACACGAGCAGCCCCACCAGCGTGAGCCAGAAGAGCCCGTACGAGGTGAAGGCCGTGGTGCCGAAGGTGTTGTTCTTGCGCCACTCCATCACCCCGGCCAGGATCTGGGCCACCCCGCCGTAGAACACGCCCATGGCCAGGATCATGGTGTCGAGCTGGAAGAACCCCGCGTTGTGCAGGTTCAACAGCACCGTGGTCATGCCAAAGCCCAGCAGCCCCAGCGGGGCCGGGTTGGCGGTGGCCTCGCGCAGGTAGACGGGCGCGGGCGCGTCGTGCATTTCGGATGACGCCTTGACGGCCATTTAGGACACTCCTTCCACGTTCCTTGTGCGTCGTGATGTCCCATAAATTAGGCCGATTTGCCCCCTGGAGCCATGATCCGGGTCATCCCCGGGGCGTCTGCGTTGACCGGGGAGGCTTGCGGTCCCCTTCCGGCCATGTCGCTTGCGCCCACGTAAGTGCGCCTACATCGTCGCGTCGCCGTCCGCGCTAAGGTGGGTTCAACAGCCTGAGAGGACGATTGAATGGGAGATCGAAACAGAACACCCCGCACGCTTTACGCCGTGGCCCTCAGCGCCGCCCGACCGGGCGGGGACGGGGCGTGGACCTCAGACTGCGAGGTCCTCCTGACCGTGGCCCGCTCGGCCAAGGAAGCCGAGCGCCGGCACCGCGAAGCGTCCTTGCTGACCTACCCGCCGGAGCGGGGATGGCGCGGGCACCGCGTCGCCATCAAGCCGATCACGCGCCGGGAGGTCGACTTCCTCATCGGCTATATCGCGCTCTAGGCGCGGCATCCCCGCCCGGTGCGCTTGGAACCGTTGAACGCACCCTCTCCACCCCCTCTCCTCGCACAGCGGGGCAGCTCCGGCTGCCCCGCTGTGCCCTTTCAAGCCGCGCTTCGAGCGCCAAGTAAGCGATCTCACAGAGACGGGAACGCTCCCACCGTAAAATCGGAGCAGCCGTACCCACAACCTCATCACGTAAGGATGTGTTCCATGCCGAATATCAGGATCTTGTTCAAACCCGCCTTCGCGCTGCTCTTGGCCGTACTGGCCTTGGCGCCGCTGTCGGTGAGCTCGTTCAGCTCGGGGATCAGCTTCGCCGCGCTCGAGGCCCAAACCGCCGACGCCGTCGTGGCCATCGAGACCCAGTCGGGCCGCGGCTCCGGCTTTTTGGTTGACACTGGCGGCCTCGTCGTGACCGCCTGCCACGTCGTCAACGCCGGCGTGCGCACCGTCCAGCAGGACGGGCGGGCACGCCGCGTGGTCGACGTGCTGTTCGAGGACGACCCGAGGACGTACGTGGCCACGATCGAAAACGCCTGCCAGCCGCTGGGCGCGCCCGAGCGCGGCGCGGCGCTGGCCGCCGCCGCGCGCGACGACGTGGCCGTGCTGCAGATCATCGGGCACGAGGAGGGCGGCGCGCTGCAACCGTTGTCCTCGCCCACGGGCTTTGCGCGCCTCTGGCTGGCCGACGCGCCCCCGGCGCTCACCGAGCCGGTGTTCGTGAGTGGCTTCGGCGGGCCGTTCGCCGAAGCCTCCTTCCTGCGGGGCAGCTTCGGCGGGACGCTCCCGCTCGTGACCGCGAGCGTGGAACAAATCCGCACCGGGCCGGGGCTCGTGTTCGGGAACGTCGTCTCGCGCGACGGCTCGGGCAACCCCTTCAGCGGCGACGTCGGGCTCGTGGTCACCGACCTGCTGGAGGACGGCCCGGCCGCCCGGGCCGGGGTGCGGCCGGGCGACGTCGTGATCCAGCTCGACGGCGAGACGTTCGACTTGGCCGAGGCCGGTCAGGTGATCTCGACGCTGGGCGTCGGCGACGTCCTGGGCCTCACGGTGGCGCGCGGGGACG
>CAZNGF010000098.1:0-4814 GCA_964572855.1 uncultured Thermotogae bacterium
GTCCTGCAGCTTGATGACGACCTGGGCGTCGTCGTGCGTCTCCTGCCAGGTCTGCATCCCCCAGCCGGCCAGCAGCGCCTCCAGCTCGGCCTCTCCCTGTAACACGACGTTGGGCATGTCCTCCAGCGGCTCCTTTTCGGTGATCGCATCCGGCGTGGGGCGGGCCTTGCACCAGACAAAGTAGTGGATCCGCGCGCCGCGCGCCAGCGCCTTCTGCTCGTACTTGGTGGGCGTGCGGCCGGGGAGTTCGCCGACGCTCGATGTGTCGTAGGTGGACTGCAACACGTCTTGTCCCTCCAGCACCTCGGCGATCCAGGCCGCGTAGTCGGCGTGGTCGGTGGCGATCACGGCGAGACCGCCCGGTTCGAGGCGTTCGCCCAGCACGCGGACGAAAGCGGGCTGGATCAGCCGGCGGCCGTGGTGCTTTTCCTTGGGCCAGGGGTCGGAGAAGTTGACGTAGACTTCCCGCACGCTCTCCGGCTCGAACAGCTTCTCCAGCAAGAAGGCCGCGTCCCCCTCCAGCGTCCGGACGTTGTCCAGCGACTCGGCCCAGAGCCGGCGCAGCAGCCGCTGGGTCGAGCCCCAGGCGCGCTCGATCCCGAGCCAGTTCCACTCGGGCACACGCTTGGCCTGCTCGACCAGAAAGGCCCCGTTGCCGAAGCCGATTTCGAGTGCCAGCGGGGCCGCCCGCCCGAACTGTTCGGTCCAGGCCACGGGCCAGTCCAACCCCAGCCAGGGGAGTTCGTAACGGGCGAGCGCTCGGCTGACGGAGGGCGTGTTCACGGTTGACCTCGCGTGGGGCGGAGAGGGAACGACGGGGCTCCGACCAAACTGGTGGGTTAAGTGACCTCCAACACCCGCAGGGACCAGCTTACCGTTGCTCCCTTCCGGGCCTGGCGGGGTTCACCGGTGTGCGCCGCGAAGGGCTCAACCCGGTTTGGTCAGAGCCGCCTCGTCCCATCTTGCTGGCGGAGAGAGAGGGATTTGAACCCTCGACACCCCGGAGGGTGCACACGCTTTCCAGGCGTGCTCCTTCGGCCGCTCGGACATCTCTCCGTGCGCGCGCCATTGTAAGAGCCGCCCGGTCCCATCGCAAATTCCCGCGCTCGCCCCGGAGCTGAGCAGGATCAGGCCGCGCCTTGACGCGGGTCATAAGCCGGCGCCGGCCCGTGCCCTATGCTCGGGGAGATCGAGTCGAACGAAAGGGTGTTGCGCATGAAACGTCTGCCTTGGGCGCTGCTGCTGGGGCTCGCGCTGGCTTGGTGCGTCGGCGGGGTGCCGGCCGCCACGCAGGCGCCCGGCGCGCTGCTGTGGCGCTTCGAAACCGGCGGCTGGATCGTGTCCTCGCCCGCGCTCGGGCCCGACGGCACGGTCTACGTCGTCTCGCACGACGAGCACCTCTACGCCATCCACCCCGACGGCTCGCTCAAGTGGCGCTTCCGCGCGGGGCCGCTCTGGATCAACGCCTCGTCCCCCGCGGTCGGGGACGACGGCACGGTCTACTTCGGCTCCAACGACGGCGGCCTCTACGCGCTCGGCCCCGACGGCGCGCTCCGGTGGCGCTACGCGGCCGGCGACGGCATCTCGTCCTCGCCCGCGCTCGCGGCCGACGGCACGATCTACGTGGGTTCGGACGACCACTTCCTCTACGCGCTCGGCCCCGACGGCTCGCTCAAGTGGCGCTACCAGACGGAGGGACGCATCCAGTCCTCGCCGGCGGTGGGGGCCGACGGCACGGTGTACGTGGGCTCCTGGGACGGCTACCTGTACGCCTTCTCGCCCGAGGGCCGGCCCCTGTGGTCCTGCCGCACCTGCGGCCCGGTCAAGTCCTCGCCGGCCGTGGGGGAAGGCGGCACGGTCTACTTCGGCTCCTGGGACGGGGGATTGTACGCCTTGCAGGGCGGCTTCCAGCGCTGGCGCTACGTCACGGGCAACTGCATCGCGTCCTCGCCCGCGGTGGGCGCCGACGGCACGCTCTACTTCGGCTCCTGGGACCGCACGCTGAACGCGCTCAATCCCGACGGCTCGCTCCGCTGGCAGTTCGAGGCCGGCGGCGAGGTCGATTCCTCCCCGGCCATCGGCGCCGACGGCACGCTCTACGTGGGCGCGGACGACGGCCACCTCTACGCGCTCGCGCCGGACGGCTCGGTGCGCTGGCGCTTCGCCGCCGGCGCCGACATCGACTCCTCGCCAACACTCGCGCCGGACGGCACGCTCTACGTGGGCTCGTTCGATGGCTACCTCTACGCCCTCGCCACCGACAGCCCCGGGCTGGCCCGGTCCCCCTGGCCCATGTTCCGCCACGACGCGCGTCACACGGGCAGCCGGCAAACCCGCTAAGGAGGACTGATTTGAGCAAACCAACCGTGCGTCAGCCCGTTTTGATTAGCTTCCTGCTCTTCCTGCTGCGCGTTTCGCTGGGCTCGATCATGCTCACGCTGGGAATCCGCCTGCTTTTGGAGGGCGGCTGGAAGGCCTGGATGCGCATCGGTGGCATCCTGCCCACGGTGGTGCGCGGCCCCTTCGAGGGACTGTTTTTGCAGACCTGGGAGAGCCCGGTCGTGCTCTACCTGGTTATCGGAGGGGCCCTTGCGATCGGAACGGCGATGGTGCTGGGGTGCTGCACGCGCCTGGCCGCGCTGGGCGGCGCGGCCAGGATACTGTCGTTCTACCTGGCCACCATCCCGCCGCAGTTCGGCTGGGTGAACCAGTATTTCATCTACTTCGGCGCCTTCGTCAACTTCATCGTCGTGACCCCCGAGCGGGCCTTCGGGCTGGACGGGCTGCTGCGCGGCTTCAAGCCGCAACACCCCGTGCTGCGCTGGTTCGTGGGCTAGTAGACGACCACAGTAGTTCTTTGGGTGTAGGGGCGCGATTCATCGCGCCCGTGGGCACGCGCTTTGGCCGCCCGTGAAGTCTATCTGGTCATGAACCAGACGTGTAGGCCGGGTCCCATGAATGGGACCCCTACGCAGTAAAAACAGCGTGGCCGTCTACTGGTCCTGGGCCCAGACGGTGTTTGGCCTTGAAGGGGGCTGTGCAGGCTGGCCCGCTAGGTCGAGTCCGTCCGCACGAAGTCGGGACCGAACACGGCTCGCAGCTCGCGGACGGCGCGCCGGGCGGCCTCGGTCGGTCCCAGGTCGTCGAGCTCGTTGGGGTAGAGCCGTTCGAAGTCCTCCAGGCGGGGACGGCCAATGGCCTTGACCAGCCGCTCGCGCCAAGCCACGAACCGCAACCGCAGGCGGGCCAGCGTTTCCTCGTCCCGGCGCCAGTCGTACTGGTCCTCAGCTCGCGGGCGTGGGGCGCCTTGGTGCGTCCACCTCTGCCACAGGAGCCGGTTTCGGTGCTGCCCCCCCTGGATGGTCGGGTCGGGATAGATCAGGTAATGGCAAATCCAGTTGGACAGCTCTTCCCAGGCGCGTGCCCGGTCCGCCGGCAGCGGCGCGGGCTCCCCGCCGCCGGCCGGCTCGACCAACGGCACGGGCGTGAGCGTGGCCAGCGTGGGCCGGCCGCCCTCGGCCTTGCCTCGGAGGCGCAGGTAGAGCGTGCGGCGCACTGGACGGCCCCCGTGCTCGACCGCCCGTTGGGGCTTGCGCCGCCGGATTTCGAGCGTGTTTGGTTTCGCGTTCACAACCCGCCTCCTGCGACCTCCGACAGAAAGTACGCCAGCACCCGCTCGAACGCCTGAGGCCGTTCGCGAAAGGCGTAGTGGCCAGCGCGGGCGCAGACGTGCAGCTCGGCTCTGGCCGTCCCTCTGTTCAGCATTTTATAGAGCGGAAGGGCCATCTCAACGGGCGCGGACGGGTCGGCCGCGCCCCAGAGCACCAGGACGGGCTGGCGCAGGCCCGGACCGTTTAACACCGACCACGCCGCGGCGCGGTGCGCCCCCAGGTCGGGCGACCAGACCTTGTCGTTCAGCGCCCGCAGGCGCTCGGCGGCCAGGCCCGTTTTGGGAAGCTGTGCGATCTCCTGGAGCCGCGCGACGAAGTCCTCGCTGACGTGGGCGTTGGAAAACGATTGCGCCTCGGGCTCCAATCGGACGAAGTCGCGCGTGGGCGGGCCCGGCGGCCGCTGGGCGAAGAGTGTTTGGTAGAACGCGTCCGGGTCGTGACCGGGCAAATCCGGCGCCAGCGTCGCGCTGTCGGCCACGGTCACGGACCGGACGCGGTCGGGATGGAGCATGGCCAGGCGCGCCACCAGCAGCCCTCCACGCGAGTGCCCCACCAGGTGTGCCCCTTCGACGTTCAGCGCGTCGAGCGTGCGCCGCGCGTGCGCGAGCGAGGCCGTGAAGGTGTAATCCGCCTCGCTCGCCGGGTTGTCCGTGTGCCCCTGACCCAGGCGGTCGAAGGCCAGCACGCGAAACGACTGAGCCAGGGACTCCAGGTTCAGGCTCCAGGCGTCCAGCGCGTAGAGCGTGCCGAAGTGGCCGCCGTGCACGAGCACGAGCGGTTCCCCCGCACCGGCCTCCCAGACGCGCGTGCGCACCCCGTCCACGTCCAAAAAGCGGAGGTACGCCGCGTTGAGCCCGTCCGGCCTCGCTGCCCGCGCGCTCACGCCAGCGCACCTCCCCGCGCTTGGATGCGGCCGCGCTCCAGCACGAGCACGCGGTCGGCCAACCGCTCGGCCAGCGCGACGTTCTGCTCGGTGAGCAGGACGGTCAAGCCCGCGTCGTTGAGCGCACGAATCGCGCTGGCGAGCGTCTCCTGCAGCTCGGGCGCCAGGCCCAGCGAGGGCTCGTCGAGCATGAGCAGCTCGGGCTCGCCCAGCAGCGCGCGGCCGATGGCCACCATCTTCTGCTCGCCGCCGCTCAGGCT
>CAZNGF010000099.1:0-2815 GCA_964572855.1 uncultured Thermotogae bacterium
TCGTCAGGCCGCCGAGCTTGTTCATCATCAGGATGTTGAACGACGTGATGTAGTCAAACAGGTCCGGGTGCAGGTAGGTGAGGTAGTGCGCGTACAGGAAGCCGGCCACCCCGGCGATGGCGGCGCAGAGGGAGAAGATCGCGACCTTGTAGCGCCGAGCCGGGATCCCGATCGAGCGCGCCAGTCCCTCGTCCTCGCGGACCGCCACCAGCGCGCGCCCGAACCACGAGCGGCCCAGCCACGCCTTGAGCGCCAGGACGAGCGCCAGCGTCGCGGCCACCAGGCCGTAGAAGCCCGCCTTGTCGAGGAACGGGTTCCAGCGGACGGTTTCCCCCCAGGGCAGCTCGACCGCGAGCAGCGGGATCCCAACGAGCCCGTTGGGTCCGCCGGTGACGCCGTCCAGCGTGAGAGCAAGCAGCGTGAACAGGACCGTGGCCACGAACGTAAACAGCGTCCAGTGCCGCCCGGCCCGCACGCCGAGCGCACCCACGGCCGCCCCGAGCGCGAGCGTCAGGCCCACGGTCGCCAGCAGCGCGGCCCACGGGGACAACCCCAAACGCATCACGAACAAGGCCCCGGCGTACGCGCCGGCGCCCCAGAAGGCACCCTGCGCCAGCGACGGCAAGCCGGCCAAGCCGTAGAGCAAATCGGAGCTCGTGACGCAGATCGCCAGCACCCCGGCCACCACCAGCAGGTGGTAGGCGTAGGCGGGCAGATCCAGCAACAGCGGGAGACCAAGCAACGCAAGCCCGAACGCCCCCCAGCCCCAGCGTTGCCCGGGCAGGCGAAAGACCGCCCGCGCCGCCGCACGCAGGTGCGTGGTCGTGAGGTGCTCCTCGGGACCGAGCGTCTCGATCTGGAACAGCATAAACAGGATCAGGGCGGCCAGCGGGAGCAACTCGCTGTACTGGGCCGTGAGGTAAGCCGCCACCAGGCTCTCGCTCACGCCCAGCAGCAGCGCCAAGCCGACCACGGCGCGCACCGACCCGCCGCCGATGCGGGAGATCGCAAACGCCTTGATCACGCTCAGGCGCCCGACGAACGGCGTAAAGGCCACCACCGGCGCCGTGGCCGCCCCGGCCAGCGCCGAAAGCCCGCCGGCCAGCGCAAAGGCCAGCAGGGAGACGCGCCCGACGTTGATCCCCGAGAGCATGGCGGCCTCGCGGTTCTGGGCCAGCGCGCGCAGGGATTTTCCCCAGCGCGACGTCCGCAGCGCGCGCCAGAGCCCCCAGGCGGCCAGCCCGGCCAGGGCGATCACAATCAGCTTCTGGCCGAAGAGGCTGATCGGGCCGACGCGGACGTTGACCTCGCCCAACGGCGCCGGCACGGTGCGCGCTCCCTCGCCGAAGGCGACGGCCAGCAGGCTTTGCAGGATGAGCAACAGGCTGACGGCGCCGATGAAGGTGGGCCCGATCCCGAACGAACGCAGGCGCCGGTAGATCCCGTGCCCGGCCAGCGCGCTCACCCCCGCGCCGGCCAGCGGCGCAGCGGCCAGCGCGAGCGCGAACGGGGCCCCCAGCAGGACCGTGATCGCGTAGGCCACGTAGGCCCCGAGCGCAAACACCCCGCCCTGGGCCACGTCGCCGACCTCCATCACGCCGAACACGAGCGTAATCGCCAGCGCCAGCATCAGGTAGTCGCTGCTCGTATAGATCCCGTTGAGGACGTACTGGAGCAGCGCCACGAGCTCAGGCATGGGACGACGCCCTCAAGTGCAGAGCGGCCCGACGAGCGCCTCCCCGAAGCCGCGCGGCTCCAGCAGGTACTGTTGCCCATCGCGGAAGGTGGCCACCCCCAGGCGCGTGTCGAACTGACCGCAGGGCAGATAGCCCGCGTGCCCGAACGGCGTCCGGAACACGGGCCCCGGCCCGGCGTCACCCTCGGGCAACATGAACGACACAACCGCCTGCGGCAGCTCGCGCACGGGGTCGAGCGCGGCCACGGCCGCCTCGCCCTCGCGCTCCATGAAGGCCTCGATGGCCTGCTTGATGATCTGCAGGCTGCCCCAGCCCCAGGCTTCCGTTTGCCCCGAGATCGGGGATCGCCCCAGCAAGTCCCGGAAGGCGCGCTCCATCTCGCCGGACTGTTCCAGCGAGGGAACCGGCGCGTCGAAGGCGCGTGCCATGTCGGGGGAGGCGTAGAGCCAACTGTAGACGAGCCCGTCGGCGTCGCCCGCGTTCGAGACGGCCTCCCAGAAGTCGGCGGCACCGTTGGGCGTCTGGCCGGTGTAGAACCCCAGCTCGTCGAAGGAGAGCCCCTGGCGCACGAACTCCTGCGCCGCGCCGATGAGCTCGGCCGGGATGCCCGTCACCAGGAACAGCGCGTCCGAGCCGCTGTTGCGGACCTTGGTCACCAGCGTCGAAAAGTCGCGGTTGAACGCGGGGTAGAGGTCGGTTCCAACCACGCGCCCCGCCCCGAGCCGGTCCACCTGCCCGCGGATGAGCTCGATGGCGGCCTGGCCGCGCTCGTTGTTCTGGGCCAGCACGTAGAGGTTTTCCTGGCCGCGCGCCTCGACGGCGTAGCGCACCAGCGGCGCGTACTGCAGCGCCACGTCCGAGCCGTAGTTGAGCGAGAGCGGGAAGCGCTCGTGCAGGTCGGTGAAGGTGCGGTCCGCGCCGAAGTAGATGTGCGGCACGTTGGCCGCGGACAGGATGGGCTGCACGGCCAGCCCGAAGCTCGAGATGATCGGCCCCACCACGAAGCTGACGTCGCCGCGGCTGGCCAGGCGGCTGGCGGCGTTGACGGCCTCGGATTGCGAGGTGCGCGAGTCCTCGACCAGCAGTTCGAGCTCGTAGCGCCCGCCGATCCCGCCGGC
>CAZNGF010000099.1:2915-4482 GCA_964572855.1 uncultured Thermotogae bacterium
CCCTCGGCGAAGTCCGGGGGGTTGCGAAACGTCGGGTAGACGTCGATGTAGTGCGGTCCCGGCGCGCCGCTGGCGAAGACCTGGGGCACGACTTTGCCCATCAGGTCGGCCCCGCAGGCGTACCCGACGTAGGAATTGTCGTAACAGAGAGCCACCTCGTTTTCGTGCTCGGTCCAGCCCACGCCGTCCAGCTCGACCGTGATCTCGGCGCCCACGGGACCGGCCTTGGGCCTGAGCGGGTACGGCCGCCGTCCCAACGTCACGTAGGTCTGCGCCAAGCACGCCTCGCCGCGCCACGCTTGGATCGGGTGTGCGCCGCCCTGGACGCTCTCGGGCACCACGGTGGTGCGGAAGCGCCCGTCCGCATCAGCGGTCACCTGCCCCAGGTCGGCGTACATGGGCGCGAACCCCGTCCCGAACTGGCCGTCGCTCATCTCGGTCACCCGGTCGCCGCTCACGTCGGCCCAACGAAGCGTGAGCGCCTCCCCCGGCTCGAACCCAGCACCGAACACCGTGATGGCGGAGCGCGCCGGGACCTCGCGGTAGTCGGTCCAGAGCGTGGGCGCCTCTACGGCCCCCGGCGGTTCGGCGGGCTGTTCGAGTTGGAGCTGCTCCTTGGCCGGCGGCGGCAGCACGGGCTCGCCCGGCGTGAGCTCGAAGCGGGCGCGCGGCATCACGACGTGGGGGTACGGCGAGACGTGGTACTGCACGAACGGGTGCCCGAAGGGCGCGGCCTTGACCTCGAGCAGATGGGGGCCCACCTCGCCGGTGGCGGGGACCTCGACGCGCGCCGTTCCCCGCGTCGTGACGGCGGTCAGGTTGCCCACGCAGCGGTTGTCGTAGAAGAGCTGGTACCAACCCTCAAACGGGTGTGCGGGGTTGATCCCGTAGACCGTCAGTTGGATCGGCGTGCCCACGGGGCCGCTCGGGGTCTCGAGCTCGGCGCTGCAGTCCACGCGATAGCCGGTCTTGTTGAGACGCCGTCCGGTGCCCGCCTCGATGAGGTAGAGGTCGTGCATGCCGCCGTAGTCCTCGGGGACCTCGAAGGCAAACCGGACGCGCCCCTCGGCGTCGGTGGTCGCCTGTCGAAGCGTTTCGTCGCGGCCACGGTAGGTGACCCCCAGGAACTTCTCCCAGTCAACGCCGTCGCGCTGTTCGATCGACCAGGCGGCGTCGTAGCTCTCCCACACGAGCGCCACGGGTGCCTCGGCGGGCAGACCCTTTGCCTCCAACTGAACGCGGGTGCCGACCGGCCCGTGGGCGGGCTTGGCGTGCACCGTCCCGACGAAGGCGCCCGATCGCACGACCCGCGCCGAGGATTCCGTTGCCATGGCGGTCCCCTTTCATGCGGTGGATTGACGACGGGTGGGCGCCCTGAAAGGAGCCCCACCCGTCGCTTGTGTGACCGATTGGGAAATTGGTTGGGCGCGCCGTTTACTCGACCGTCAACGCGTACGGGAAGGTCACGCCCTCGGTCGAGCCCAGGATCTCGAGCTGACCGCTGCCGCCGTTGCCGTCCTCGACGTTGATGGTGTACTTCACCTGGCCGGAGACGTTCGGCGGGATG
>CAZNGF010000100.1:0-4367 GCA_964572855.1 uncultured Thermotogae bacterium
GGGCGCGATAAATCGTGCCCCTACACCCAAGAACCACTGTGGTCGTCTACTAGTGCGTCCTCGACCAAGTCGCCCGGCGGCGTGCCGTAGACGCCGCCGGCCACCGCGCCGTAGATCAGGTGGCCCAGCAGGCTGAGCGTGATGGCGACGCCCGCCTGCGGCATCTCGGCCGAGAAGAAGCCGCCCCCCATGAGCGGGATGACGACCAGCTGCGCCGCGAAGAAGGGGAGCAGCCCGTAGACCGTCCCGCGCGCCCACATCGGCCCCGGCAGCGGCGCGGCAAAGCCGAGCGCGTAGAGCGCGGCCAGCACGACCCCGATCATGAAGTGGGCGATCCAGCCCAGCGTCGTGCTGCCGCCCATGGCCGAGGCCAGCATGGCCGCCGGGTCGAGCTTGGGCAGCTCGGGGAAGGCCGCCGCCGCCAGGAACAGCAGCACGGTCATCACGCCCGTGCCCAGCACGCCGGCCAGCATCGCCCGGCCCCACCAGACGCGCTCGCTCCAGGTCAGGCCCGACTGGTCGATGGGCGGCGCGGCGCCCTCGAGCGCGTCGGGGGCGGACTTGCGGGCGCGGCGGGGCGCGCCGGGCACCCGGCCGCCCGGCCGGTGCACGGCCTCGACGCCCATCAACCCGGCCATCACGACCATCAGGATGAGCAGGACGTACAGGCCCTCCTGCCAGTCGAATGCCTTTGGCGCGGCCTCGGCCGCCTGCAACAGAAACAAGCTCACAGCCATCATGCGGATCCCCTCCTGACACCAAGCATAACCGTCGCCGGCCCGCGCGGGCAACATGCCGGGGTCGGTCAAGCGCGCGCCCGTTCCCGCGCGGCCAGCCGCCGGTCGAGGTCGTAAGCCGCGCTGATGAGCGCCAGATGCGTGAACGCCTGCGGGAAGTTGCCCAAATGCTCGCCGCTGGGCCCCAGCTCCTCGGCGTAGAGGCCGACGTGGTTGGCGTATCCCAGCGCCTTTTCGAACGCGAGCCGCGCCTTGTCCAGGTCGCCGGCGCGCGAGAGGCACTCGACGTACCAGAACGAGCACATCGTGAACGTGCCTTCTTCGCCCCGTAAGCCGTCCGGCGCGGCCTCCCCGACCCGGTAGCGGTACACGAGCGAGTCGTCGACCAGATCCTCTTCCACCGCGCGCAGCGTCGAGAGCCAGCGCGGGTCGGTGGGGCCGATGAACTTGACCAGCGGCATGAGCAGGCAGGAGGCGTCCACGGTCTTGGCGCCCTTGTACTGCACGAACGTCCCGCGCTCGGCGTCCCAGAAGTTCTCGAAGATATCGCGGTAGACGGCGTCCCGCGTGTCGCGCCAGCGCGCCAGCGGAGCCGGCAGCGAGCGCTTGTGCGCCAGCCGCACGGCGCGGTCGAGCGTGACCCAGCACATCAGGCGCGAATACAGGAATTCGCGCCGTCCGCCGCGCACCTCCCAGATGCCCTCGTCGGGCAGCGTCCAGTGCTCGCACACCCAGTCGACCAGCGCGGTCAGGTTGGCCCAGAGGTCGTGGTGCAGCGGCTCGGCGTGCTTGTTGTACAGATAGACCGCGTCCATCAGCTCGCCGTAGATGTCGAGCTGGAGCTGGCCGGCCGCGCCGTTGCCGATCCGCACCGGCGCCGAGTCCCGGTAGCCGCTCAGGTGGTCCAGCACGGTTTCGCTCAGCTCGTGCCCCCCGTCGAGCCGGTACATGACCTGCAGCGGCGACCCTTTTGCGTTCAGCTCGCCGCAGCGCGCCTCGATCCAGCGCATGAACGCCTGGGTCTCCTCGGTGAAGCCCAGCCGGGTGAACGCGTACATCGTGAACGAGGCGTCGCGGATCCAGGTGTAGCGGTAGTCCCAGTTGCGCTCGCCGCCCAGCGTCTCGGGCAGCGAGAAGGTGGGCGCGGCCACCACCGAGCCGTGCGCCTTCGAGGTGAGCAGCTTGAGCGCGAGCGCCGAGCGGTGGATCACGTCGCGCCAGCGGCCGCGGTAGCTGGACTGCGCGATCCAGCGCTCCCAGTAGGTCATGGTGTCCTTGAACGCCCGCACGGCGTAGCCGGGCGCGTCCGAGGCCGAGGGGGCGCCCGGCTGGGCGCGCTCGAGCACGAAGGTCGCGGACTCGCCCGTGCGCAGCGTGAACGAGGCCGTGGCGTCGCCCGCGTCGATCTCGAGCGGGACGTCGGACTTGAGCCGCAGCGCCTCGCCGTCGCCCCCCGCGGAGATGAAGAGCGCCTCGCCGTGGCCGTGGCCCACCTCGTGCTCGGTCCGGCCGTAGTCGAAGCGCGGCGCGCAGCGCAGCGCATAGCGCACCTCCCCGCGCACCGTCTTGACGCGGCGCACCAGCGCGCAGGCGTCGCCCTCGGTCTGGACCGGCATGAAGTCCGAGAGCTCGGCCACGCCCTCGGCCGACAGGAAACGCGTGAGCAGGATGTTGGTGTCGGGCAGGTAGAGCTGCTTGCGGCGTGCCCCTTCCAGCGCGGGGGCGATCTGAAAGTGGCCGCCGGCTCGAGCGTCCAGCAGCGCGGCGAACACGCTGGGCGAATCGAAGTGCGGGAAGCACAAAAGGTCGATCGAGCCGTCCAAGCTCACCAGCGCACAGGTCTCCATGTTGCCGATGAGCCCGTAGTCCTCGATGGGGTGGTAGCTCACAAGTCCCCCTCCCGCGCGGCGCGGTCGACCAGCCAGACCACGCTCTCCCGCGCCCGCACCCGGCCCGCAGGGTAACGCGCGGGCCCGTCGTCGTCGAGGATGGCGTTCAGCACCCCCGCCTTGTCCGTGCCCGTCACCAGGAAGAGCGCCTCGCGCGCCGCCGCCAGCGCGGGCAGCGTGAGCGTGACCCGCGCGCGCGGCTCGGCGCCCTCGGGCGCGCGGGCGGCCCGGACCCAGCGTTCGGTTTCGTCCAGCGCGGGGTCGCCGGGGAAGAGCGAGGCCGTGTGGCCGTCGGCGCCCATCCCTAGCAGGACGAGGTCGAACGTCTCGGTGGCGCCCTCCCCGAAGAAGCCGCGCAGCGTCCGCTCGTACGCCCGCGCCGCCGCCTCCGGGTCGGGCGCGTCGGTCGGGACCGGGTGGACGTGGTCCAGCGGGATCGGGACGCGCCCGACCAGCGTCACGGCCGCCGCCCTGTAGTTGCTGCGTTCGTCGTGCGCGGGAACGAAGCGCTCGTCGCCCCAAAAGAGATGAATCCGCTCCCAGGGGAGCGCGTCGTCGCCCCGGGCCAGCAGCTCGTAGAGCCGCAACGGCGTGCGCCCGCCGGCCAGCGCGAGCGCGGCGCGGCCGCGCGCGTCCACGGCGGCGCGCGCCCGTCGCATCACGAGCGAGGCCGCGGCCTGGCTGAGCGCCTCGAGGTGCGCAAAGACGCGGACGCTCACGCCGTCCTCCAGCGGTGGCCGCGCTCGGCCAGCAGTTGATCGGCCTCGGACGGCCCCCAGCTGCCGGAGGGGTAGGCTCGCAGGGGCAGGTCGCGCTCGAGCAGCGGCGTGTAGAGCCCCCAGGCGGCCTCGGTCTCCTCGGCGTGCACGAACAGCGTCTGGTCGCCGGTCAGGATGTCGCCGAACAGCGTCTGATAGGCGTCGGGCAGCGGGCCGAAGGCGTCGTTGTACTGGAAACGCAGCGGCTGGGTTTCCAGTAGGAAGCCGTCGTTGCCCGGCACCTTGACGTCGAGAAAGAGCGCGAAGCCCTCGTCGGGCTGCAGCGTGATGTAGAGCACGTTGGAATGAATGTGGCACTGCCCGAACGACTGGAACAGGCAGACCGGCGGCCGGCGGAACGTGATCGCGATCTGGGTGAGCTTGCGCGGCAGGCGCTTGCCCGTGCGGAAGTAGAACGGCACGCCCTGCCAGCGCCAGTTGTCGACGAACGCCCGCCCGGCGGCGAACGTGGGCGTGGACGAGTCGGGCGCCACGCCCTGCTCGTCGCGGTAGGCGGGCTGTGAGTCGTCCTCGCCCGCCCCGTACTGGCCCAGGACGACGTCACGGTCCGAGAAGGGCAGCATCGACTTCAACACCTTGATCTTCTCGAACCGGATGGCGTCGGCCTCGAAGGCGGCCGGCACCTCGAGCGCGACCAGCGTGAGCACCTGCGTGAGGTGGTTCTGGACCATGTCGCGCACGGCGCCCACGCCCTCGTAGTAGCCGCCGCGGCCTTCCAGCCCCAGGTCCTCGGCCACCGTGACCTGGACGCTTTCGACGTGGTCGCGGTTCCAGACGGGCTCGAAGATCGCGTTGGCAAAGCGGAAGGCCAGCAGGTTCTGCACCGTCTCCTTGCCCAGGTAGTGGTCGATGCGGTAGACCTGCTCTTCGGCGAAGTGCTGGTGCACGAGCGCGTTGAGCGCGCGCGCCGAGTCGAGGTCGTGGCCGAAGGGCTTTTCGATCACGAGGCGCGTCCAGCCTGC
>CAZNGF010000101.1:0-3955 GCA_964572855.1 uncultured Thermotogae bacterium
TGCATCGCCGCCCGGCCAGCACGAGCGCGCTCCGCTTCGAACTCAAGCGCAAGGGAATCGTGGACGCGTTCATCGAGGAGGCCCTGAGCGAGGCCGAGATCGACGAGCGCGCGCTCGTGCGGCGCTTGGTCGAGCAGCGCCTTCCCCTCTACAACGATCAACCCAAGGCCGACCGACAGCGCAAGCTGGCCGCCTACCTGCAGCGCCGCGGCTTCCAACTCGCGGACGTCTTCGCCGTGCTCGACGAGGTGGGCCTGGGCGGCTTTCCCGACAACGCAGGTTGAGAGCGCGCTCACGGCGCGAGCCCGGTGTCGCACTTGTACAGCTCGAAGGACGCACGCCCCCCGCCGCCGCGGATTAGGTTGTAATAGACGAACGCCCGCTCACGCCCGAGGTAGACCTCGGGGTCGGTGCGAATGACCCGGCCCTGGCCGTCGTCACAGCGCACCAGGACGCGCTCGGCGCCGTCCTCGACGCCCCACACCCAGACCTCGGCCGGGACGTAGCCCGCGCCCTGCTTGAGCGCCAGGCTGATGTAGGAGCGGCCGTTGGCCACGAAGGGCTCGGGCGAGCCGATCCAGGCGCCGGCTGACTCGGCCGGGAGGGTCAGCCGCCAGCGCCGTTCCCAGACCACACCGTCCCCCTCCGCGTAAACCTCGATCGCCGCGTCGTCCACCACGGCCAGCACCAGCAGGCCGCCTGTCTCGGGCGCGCGCCAGCCGTAGGCCAGGCTCTTGACCCCCGGCGAGTCCGTGATCGTGCGCGTGCGGCCGGTTTCGCCGTCGTGGATAGCCACCTGCCCGACATCCGGTCCCTGCGTGTGAACGAACGTGAAGGCCGCCGTGCCGTCGATCCAGCGGGCGCCCGTGTCCGAGCTGGGCACCCCGCTTTCGCTGGCCGCCGGGTCGGCCTCGTTCAGGTAGCCGATGTGGCCCTCGCCCCAGTCCCCGTCGCGCACGTACATGAGCGCTGTGCTATCGGCCTCGGGGTTCTTGGCGGGCAGGATGCTCAGCCGCGAGGGGGGCGCCTCGATCAGCGGGCCGCGGGTGATGCGGCCGTCCTCAAGCGTCGCGCGCCAGGGCTGTGGCAGGCCGTCGGCGGCCTTGGTGTAGAACAGCGCCCAGCCCCGCCGGTCCACGCCGAACTCCGGCCCGTTGAACGACACGTTCAGCGGGGTGACGCCGACGTCCACCAGCACCTCCCGGCCGTCGGCGGCCACGGGCCGGCCGCTCTCCGGGTCGAGCGACGCAAGCCAGACCCGCCGTTCTCCGTCCGCGAACGCCATCAGGTCGAGGTCGCTGTAGAACTCCGGGTCGATATAGCCCACACCGGGCACGCCGATCCGCACGGCGCGAGCCTCCTGCACCGGCGAGGCGATTGCCTCAGACGCCGCCTCCGCCCCCATCAGGTGGCGCCACACGTCCCGGTAGAGCGGCGCCCCCTCCGCGTCGAACACGAGTGCGCGGTCGACCACGTGCACGTTGTGGGGCAGCTCCCCGGACGGTGGCGTCGCGGTTGCGACCAGCCCGTGACTGCCGCCGTAAGGCGGCTGCCGCCCGTCCACGACCACCGGCGCGCCGAACGCGTCGAGACGCAGCGCGGCCATCAGCGCCTCCTGGTGGTTGGCCACCGGGACGTCGTCCGCGTGCCAGAACAAGTAGTGGTCCGCAGCCGGCGTGCGGGGCGCTCCCTGAGTGAGCCAGGGCGCCAGCTCGCCGCGCCGCACGTCGGCCCAGGCGAACAGCACGGCGCGCGCCACCCGGTGCAGCTTGGCCAGGTAGGCCGCATGCCCCCCACCCTGGGAGTGCCCGACCACCAGGACCAAGTCCCAACGTACGGACCCGTCCGCGTTGAGGTACGCCTGCCAGCCCTCATCGGGATAAACGCGGCCGAGGTGCTGCAGCGCGCGCTGCAGCCGGCCCTCGATGGCGTTGGCTTCGTCCACCGCCACGTGGCGGGACGCGGGCACGCCCAGCACGATCTCCCGACGGATCTTCTCGTGACAGTCGGGGTCGTCGTCGTGGGGGCAGATCTGGAAGTTGACGCTGCGGTCGTTCGGATAGGTCAGGCCGATGGCGTGCAGGCCGGTCCGGGCCGCCTCCGAGCTGAGCGCGCTGTACATCTCGGGGGTGGCCCCGGTTCCCGGCAAGAAGAGCCAGAGCAGCCCGCGGCGCGCCTCCACGGCCGTGGGCAGGCAGACGAGGTGCGGCTCATCCCACCCGGCCAGTGCCGGATCGGTGGCGCTGGGGCGCAGCGGGCGACAGGCGCCGGCGGCGTCCTCCTGCGCCCGGATCCCGGGCGGCACGAGCAAACAGCAAACCAACGAAACCAACAGCAAGGCGAGCGCGCGGCAGGCAAATCGAACGGCCTTCACAGGTCCTCCTTGACTTCGGTATTCGGTTGACGGAAGCGTATGACAAGTGGCGCGCGGGAGCCATAGAAGCGCGGTAAAAACCGCGTCGAATCCGCCAACCGTTGCTTCCCCGCCCGCGACGCCGTATCGTTGTCCGCATGAACATCGAGCGCTTTCAAGTCGAGGAGGCGGGCGCGGGCCGGCGGCTGGACCGCTGGCTGGCCGAGCGTTTTTCCGACCACTCCCGCTCGCAGATCCAGACTTGGATTCAAAAGGGGCGCGTGCGCGTGGACGGGAGCGCGATCACCAAGCCGGGCACGACGCTTGAGGCCGGGGGCGAGGTGGCGGTGGACGTCCCCCCGCCGCGCGAGGAGCGCGTGGCGGCCCAAGACATCCCGCTCGAGGTGCTGCACGAGGACGACCACCTGATCGCGGTCCACAAGCCGGCCGGCATGGTCGTCTACCCCGCGCCGGGCCACCCCGACGGCACGCTCATCAACGCCCTGCTGCACCGCACGACGCTGGCCCAGGTGGGCGCGCCGGTGCGGCCGGGGATCGTCCACCGCCTCGACAAAGACACCAGCGGCGTCATGGTGGTGGCCCGCACCGACCGGGCCTACCACAGCCTGATCCACCAGTTCAAGGAGCGCTTGGTCGAAAAGACTTACCTGGCCTGGCTGCGCGGCCGGCTCGCGGAGGACGAGGGGCGGATCGAGGCCCCGATCGGGCGCCACCCCGTTCACCGCCAGCGCATGGCCGTCGTGCGCGGCGGCAAGCAGGCCGTGACCGAGTTCAAAGTGCTCGAACGCACGGACGCGCGCTCGCTGGTCGAGATCGACCTGCACACCGGCCGCATGCACCAGATCCGCGTCCACTGCGCCTACATCAAGCACCCCGTCTGGGGCGATCCCGTCTACAGCAGCCGCAGCGACGGCGCCCCACGCCTCATGCTGCACGCCTGGAAGCTGGCCGTGCGCCACCCCACCGAGGGGCACTGGATCAAACTGGAAGCCTCGGCGCCGCCTGAATTCGAGGTATGAATTGTACGATTTGGCACCATTCCTTCGACCGCGTAAGCTGGGAAAGGATTTCAAGCCACGGTGAAGGAACGGCCCTATGAAACTGCGCCAGATCGCGCCCTCATCCGAACGGTTGGAACGTTTCTGCCAAAAGCATCACATTCGCAAGCTGTCGGTGTTCGGTTCGGCGCTTCGAGAGGATTTCGATCCAGCGGACAGCGACGTGGATATCCTGGTCGGGTTCGAGCCGGGTCATCCCGTGGGACTGATCTGCTTTGCGCGCATTCAACGCAAGCTCGCTGGGCTGCGGAGGCGAAACGTCTCTCTCAACACACCGGCCTTCCTGAGCCGCTACTTCCACGACGAGATCATGCAAGAAGCCGAGATGCTCTATGACGCGGCACGACGATAGCATTCGGCTACGCCACATGCTGGATCACACCAAAGAAGCCGTTGGAATGACACGAGCTGAGACTCGATCTTCCCTAGATTGGTATGCCCATCTCAATAACAGCTCATTATTCGAACGGCTCTAGACTAGCGGGAGGTATAATGAACCGCTATGGAGAGAGTAAGGAATCAG
>CAZNGF010000102.1:0-3687 GCA_964572855.1 uncultured Thermotogae bacterium
CTCACGCTGCCCGACCCGGACGACCGGCACGTGCTGGCCGCGGCCGTGCGCGCCCGGGCCAACGTGATCGTGACCTACGACCTGGGCCACTTCCCCGCGGAGGCGCTGGCGCCCTACGGCGTCGAAGCGCAGCACCCCGACGCCTTCGTCGTCGATCTCATCGAGCAGGACGCGGGTCGGGTCTGCGCCGCCGCCCGCCGGCACCGCGCGGCGCTCAAGCACCCCCCGAAATCCGTCGCGGAATACCTCGACACGCTCGAACAGCACCGCCTTACCGACACGGCCTCGCACCTGCGCCGGTTCGCGGCACAGCTCTGAGCTCCGTCGCAGCCAGCTTGCATTCATGCCTGATTTACATTATCATACAAACCAAAGTTTTATCAAAAGAGGTGAGACCATGCCGACGCAGAACCCGAACGACTTCACCCGCATCTCGATCTACGTGCCCAAGCGCTTCCAGGGCAAAAAGCCCCTGGAGCGCCTGCACAAGCTGGGGAAGCAGGACGACCGCTCGCTCAACTACATGGTGGTCCAGGCCGTGCTCGACTACGTCGAGCGGAAAGAGGGAAAACAGAGCTGATAGCGCTCGAAATCGTTCTCCTCAGCTTGCTGCTCTTGCTGGGGTGGCTGTTGGCAGCCGCCGGCCTGACGACTTGGCTCTGGAACCTGACGTTGCCGGAGCTGTTCGGGTGGAAGGGAATCGCCTATTGGCAGGCGTTGCGGCTGGTCGAACTGGACAACGTGGTCATCGGCGGGCCCGCGACCCTGTCCGTCAGTCGCGCGTTTGGTGAACGGGCAGTTGCCGCGGCCCAGAGCGCCGCTTTATAGTGTTCCCTTCAAGCGAAAGGAGGGGAAACCCCATGGCTACGGACTTCACGCGCATCTCGATCTACGTCCCGAAGAACAGGCAGAAGGAACGCCCCCTGGAGCGCCTGCAGAAGATGGCGGACCAGCGGGACCGCTCGCTCAACTACATGGTCGTGCAGGCCGTGCTCGACTACGTGAAGCGGGAGGAGAAGAAACAAGGCTAGGGTTCGCGCTCGGCGCGCAACAGCTCCCGCAGCGCGGTTTGGCGCGTGCGGGCGTCGGCGCTGCGCACGGCCAGGGCCAGCGCCTTGCGGCTCCCGACGAACGCCGCCAGGCGCTTGGCGCGCGTCAGGCCGGTGTAGACCAGGTTGCGCGCCAGCATCTTGTAGTGCTGGGTCAGCAGCGGCAGGACCACGGCCTCGAACTCGCTGCCCTGCGATTTGTGGATCGTGACCGCGTAGGCCAGCTCGAGCTCGCTGAGGGCGTCGCGCTCGTAGGCGACCTCGCGCGCGGTCGGGCCGGACCCGAAGCGCACGCGGCAGCGGAGCGCCTCGGTGTCGGCGCCGGCCACGGTGCCGATGTCGCCGTTGAACACCTCCAGGTCGTAGTTGTTGCGGCGCTGGATCACGCGGTCGCCCGTTCTCAGCACCTTCTCGCCCACGGAAAGCTGGGCCTTGCCCGGGCCGGGCGGGTTCAGGCTGGCCTGCAGCATCCGGTTGAGCGCGTGGGTGCCCAGGCTGCCGCGCGTCATCGGGGTGAGCACCTGGACCTCGCAGTCCGGGCCCAGGTAGCGCGGGATGGACTGGGTGACGAGCTTGCGGACCATGCCGGCGGCGTCGAGGCCGTAGTGGAGCGAGGACCAGGGGTGGACCCGCTTGAGCACGGCGCGCAGCTCCTGGGCGCCGGAGCGCGTGCGGGCCAGCTCCGCCAGGTCCACGTGCGCGAACTTCTTCGGGACCGTCAGCGGCTCGAAGCGCCCGGCGGCCAGCTCGGCCTCGTCGGCCTCCTCGAATTAGAGCGCCCCGTCGTCGTCCAGCGCGGCCCGCTCGGTCCCCTCGGCCCGCCGCACGAGCGCGCCCTCCGCGCCGGCCGCCCGCAGGGCGCGCTTGGCCCGGGCGATGAACTTGGCCTGCTCCTGGGTGGCCTCGTCCGAGTCGACGAACAAACAGTCGATCCCTTCCCCCCAGAGCGAGGGCCGCTTGAGGGGTGATTCGATGCGGGGGACGCTCCCCTGGTTGATCTGGTGGGCGAACCGGATGATCTGCGAGCGGGCCGCCTGGCGGAACACCTGGGTCAGCTCGAAACACGGGACCCGGCCCGAGTCGATCAGGTCGCGCAGCACGTTGCCCGCGCCCACCGAGGGCAGCTGGTCGGCGTCGCCCACCAGCACGAGCCGGCAGCCCGGCGGCACGGCGCGCAGCAGGCTGGCCGCCAGCGTGACGTCGAGCATGGAGCACTCGTCCACGATGAGCGCGTCGGCCTCCAGGGGGCTTTCTTCCCCCCGCTTGAAGCCCCCCGTGGCCGGCTCCCAGACGAGCAGGCGGTGGATGGTCTTGGCCTCTCCCCAACGGGAGGACGGGAGGACAGGCAGGCCGATGACCTCGGCCATGCGCTGGGCCGCCCGGCCGGTGGGCGCGGCCAGCAGGACGCGCTGCTTCATGGCGCGCAGCAGGGCCACCAGCGTCTTGGTCGCCGTCGTCTTGCCGCATCCCGGGCCGCCGGTGAGGATCGAGACCGGGTGGCGCGCGATGCCCGCCACGGCCGCGCGCTGCTCCGGGCTGAGCGCCAGCCCCGTGCGCGCGGCGTAGCGGTCCAGCCAGCCGGCCACGCGCGCCTCGTCCACCGCCAGGGGGGTCTGCAGCAGGCGCTTGAGCTTGCGCGCGCAGGCGTCCTCGTCGTAGTAGAGCGACTTGGCGTAGTAGCACGTTTGCGCGACGCCCTCGGCATCGTTCAGCTGGCGGGTGCGCAGCTCGTCGGCGGCTTGCAGCTGGGCCAGGGTCTTGACGGTGCGCTCGTCGCACTGCAGGCCCAGCAGGTCGTTGACGCCCCGGACGATCTGGGCCAGCCACAGGTAGCAGTGGCCCTCGTCGCGGCTGGCCGAGAGCACGTGCTTGATGCCGGCGGCGATGCGCCGGGGCGAGTCCGGCTCGACGCCCAGGCTGAGCGCGACCTTGTCGGCCGAGAAGAAGCCGATGCCGTAGAAGTCGTCGGCCAGGCGGTAGGGGTTCTCGCTGACGAGCTCGACGGCGTCGTGGCCGTACTCCTTGAAGATCCGCACCGCGAACAGCGTGCTGATCCCGTGCGTCTGCAGGAACATCATGACCTTGCGGATCTCGCGGTGTTGCGCCCAGGCCTGGGAGATCGTTTCCAGCTTGCGTTGGGCGATGCCGGGCACCTCGACCAGGCGCCCGATCTCGGTCTCGAACACCTCCAGCGTGTCGGCCCCGAAGTGCTTGACGATCTTGCGCGCGGTCTTGGGCCCGACCCCGGCGATGAGCCCGGAGCCCAGGTACTTCTCCAGCGCGGCGGCCGAGGCGGGCTTGCGCTCGACGGCGTGGCGGGCCTTGAACTGCCGGCCGTATTTGGGGTGCTCGGTCCAGGCGCCGGCGAAGTCCATGGTGGCGCCGGCGAACACCTGGCACTGGTGCACGGTGACGGGCACGACCTCGTTGGGCTGGTCGAAGGGGGCGACCTTGAGCACGGACCAGCCCGAGTCGCGGTCGTGGTAGGTCACGCGCGCCACGATGCCCGAGAGCGTCTCCTCGAACGAGCCCTGCTGCCCCATGGGGCCAGTGTAGCAAAGGCCGGGCGGGGCCTACAGGGTGTTGTACGCCAGCGCGGCGGCGATCGCGGGCAGGACGGCCAGCGCCGCGCCCAACA
>CAZNGF010000103.1:0-3427 GCA_964572855.1 uncultured Thermotogae bacterium
CTGTTGGAATCCTTCGAGCGCGGTGAATGGAAGTCGGCCCCGGAAGGGGAGACCGACTTCCAGCGCTATCGCGACTACGCGCGCGCCACCTTCAGGAAGGACAAGCGCGTGAATATCCGCATCTCCAGCAAGGACCTGGAGGCCATTCAGAAACGGGCGTTGGAGGAGGGCATCCCTTACCAGACGTTGATCGCAAGCATTTTGCACAAGTACGTGGGCGGGCGTCTGGTCGAAAAGTAGGCCACCCCACCCGTGAACGCGAATCCCCTTGCAACCCCGGATTCAAAGGCCCAAACTTGGCCACGACGGGAGGTTCCATGAGCGCGACCGAGCCGCACCCCGACCACGGCAGCCTGACGCTGGAGCCCGAGCTCAAACGCCAATTGCTCAACCGCGTGAAGACCGCCATCGGTCACGCGCAGGGCGTACAGAAGATGATCGAGGACGACCGCTACTGCATCGATATTTTGAAGCAAATCGCCGCCGTGCAGGCCTCGCTCAGCAAGGTGGCCCACGGCGTGAGCGAGAGCCACATGAAGCACTGCGTCGCCGACGCGGTCCAGCACGGCCGCGGCCACGAGCGCATCGAAGAGCTGATGGAGACGCTCAAGTATTTGAAACATTTTTAGGCACTGCACAGACGCAGAGGTGCACAAAGCTTCCAAGACCTCGACTTCCTCTGCGGCACGCTGCGTTCCGCGTCTCTGCGGTGACCGAGGAGGCCCATGAAACGCCTATCCGTTTTGCTCTTGTGCGCGCTGCTGTCGACGCTGACGCTCGGCGCCGCCGTGGCCGAAAGCCCCGTCACCGTGAACGTCACGCTCGAGGGCGCGCCGGTCGACGCCCAGATCGTGGTCACGCGCGAAGGGTATCTCCGCGGCGTTTATTACACGGACGTCGATGAGGTCGGCGCCGCGACGTTTGCGCTGGCCTGGGGCGACTACGTGCTCACGATCGACCACGGCGGCGGCTTCACGGGCGCGCCGGTCGAACAACGCATCGCGGTGCGCCCGCCCGAGCCCCTTCAAGTTGAGATCGCGCTCACCCGACAGTACGACCCAAGCGCGTTCGGCTACTACAGCGCCGACCCGCACGCCCACAGCGCCGTGAGCGTGGACGGCGCCACGCCCGTGCGTCAGCTCGTCGCCGTTCAGCGCGCGGCCGACCTGGACGTGCTGTTCCTGAGCGACCACAACGCGGTCGGGGGGCACGCGGCCTTTTTGCTGACCGCGCGCGAGCGCGGGCTGCCCGCCGTGCTGAGCGAGGAGATCACGGTCCCCGAGTGGGGCCACTTCAACGCCTACAACCTGAACGAGGACGGCCTGGTGCCCTACGTGCGCGGCCGCACGCCCGCCCAGTACGCCTCGGACGCCCGCGCCCAGGGCGCAAGCGTGTTCCAGCTCAACCACCCCGCTTCCGGGCGCTTCGGCTACCTGGACAAAGCGGACAAGCCCGGCTTCACGCTCTCCGTCTTCGACGCCTGGGAGGCCGCCAACGGCCCCTGGGGCGCGTCGAACCAGACTTCCTTGGACACGCTCGTCGCACGCTGGAACCGGGGTGAGCGCGTCACGGCCGTGGGCGTCTCCGACGACCACGACTGGCGCGATTTGGGCGTCGAATACGGCTCGCCGCGCACCTACGCGCGCGTGGACGGCGAGCTCACGGCCGACAAGTGGGTCGAGGCGATCCAAAAGGGACACGCGTTTCTCACCTACGGCCCGCTGGTCTACTTCACATCCGGCGACGCCGGACCGGGGGACACGCTGCGCGTGGCGCGCGGCGAGCCCGTGCGCTTCCGGGTCACGCTGCAGAGCGTGGCGCCGCTGATCCGGATCGAAACGCTCGAAAACGGGCAGGCGGGCTTGCTCGAGGTCGAGGACGTGCCGGGCGGGCGCGAGGTGACGTTCTCGTTCGAGCGCCGCTTCAGCCGCGCGGGCTGGATTGCCTTCCGCGCGGTGGCTCGGGGCGAGCGCTTCGCACTCACGAACCCGATCTGGATCGAGCTCGAATGAACCCCGTGCTCGCCTCGATCGAGCCCGTGATCGAGCGGGCCCGCCACGTCTCACTCGACCCCGAGGCCGCCGCGCGCTTCGTGGACGCGCTGCCCGCGGACCTGAGCCCACCGACCTGGAGGGGGGACACCCACTTCGGCGACGGGACCGAACGGTCGGTCTGGTACGTGCTGGTGCTGGATACGATCAACTTCTGCTTCTGGGGTGAGCCGCGCTGGCGTTTGGAGTACCGGGACGAGACGCTGGACGGCTACGTCGCGCTCTCGGCCGCGCTGCGGCGCGCGTTCGAGCGCGGGGTGCCCCTGCACGAACCCGAATTCCTCCTCGACCTCACGGTCGAACAGCTCGCCTCGGTGCTGGACGGGGAGGGCCGGCTCCCGCTGCTGGAAGAACGCACCGCGCTGCTGCGCGAGCTGGGCGGCGGGCTGCTGCAACACTTCGGGGGCGATGCCGCCCACCTGGTCCGGATCGCCGATGGCTCGGCGCTCAAGCTGGTCGAATTCCTGGTCGAGGCCTTTCCGGGCTTTCGCGACGAGGCCCGCTACGGCGGCTCGCCCGTGCTGTTCTACAAGCGCGCCCAGATTGCCGCCGCCGACCTGCACGGCACGTTCGGCGGGCACGGCTACGGCGCATTCTACGATATCGACCGGCTGACGGCCTTTGCCGACTACAAACTCCCCCAACTGCTGCGGGCGCACGGGATCCTGCAATACGAACCCGAGCTGGCCGAGCGGGTGGATGGACAGGTCGAGTTGCCCCCCGGCTGCGAGGAGGAGATCGAGATCCGCGCCTTCACGATCCACGCCGTCGAGGCGCTGAAGGCGCTGCTGAACCGACGCCGAACCGGGGACGGGCCGCCGCACGAGTGGGCCAGCTTCGAGGTCGACTGGCTTCTGTGGCACGCTTCTCAGGACATCGAGGCACAGCCCTACCACCGCACGCGCACGATCTACTACTGAACAAGGCAGGGGCCGCTGCGCGGACCGCCGAGTGGCCTGCCCCTAGAGCACCTGACAAAGCCTTCGCGGGCCCGTCATCCTGAAAAGATGTCGGGGTTTCGTTGGGGGCTCTCAATGCAGCACGGCCAGCTTGCCCAGCTCGCTGCGCCAGCGCTCGCCCCCCGCACCGCAACGGCGGCAAGGCCCCGCCCCCGCACGACGAGCTCGCGCCGCAGGGACGAGGGGGCGCTCCAGCGCAACGAGTCGACGCCGAACGCCCGCGCCAGGGCGCTGGCCCCGGCCGCGCTGGAGGTTGAGATGGGCGCGCCCGTGATCCACAGCTGGATCAGCTCGCGGATCTTCGCGTCGGAGATCGTCTCGTCGGTGCCCGGCACGGTCTGGCCCAGGATCCAGTACTGGATCGCCTGGTTGATCTCGGCGTCCTCCAGCGTGCCGTTGGCGTTGACGTCGAGTGCG
>CAZNGF010000104.1:0-3333 GCA_964572855.1 uncultured Thermotogae bacterium
TTCATCGCGCCCGTGGGCACGCGCTTTGGCCGCTTGTGAAGTCTATCTGGTCATGAACCAGACGTGTAGGCCGGGTCCCATCAATGGGACCCCTACACAGTAAAAACAGCGTGGCCCTGTACTAGGCCTCGAGCTGGCAGTCGGGACAGCGCCCGTACAGCTCGACCAAGTGCCCCTCGATCTCGAAGCCCAGGCGCGCGGCCAGCTCGCCCTCCAGCGCGCTCACGCCGCAGTCGTCGAAGGCCACGGTCCGGTGGCAGGTCGTGCAGACGACGTGGTGGTGGTGCCCGCCCGGCGCCAGCAGGTAGGTCGTGACCGGCCCTCCCAGGCTGGAGGCCTGGATCAGGTGCAGGCGCGTGAGCAGCTCGAGCGTGCGGTAGACCGAGGCCCGGGCCACGTCGGGGGCGCGGGCGCGCACGGCCGCGACCACCTCCGGCGCGCTCAGGTGGTCCTCGGCGTCGGCCAGCACCTCGAGCACGCAGCGGCGCGCGGCCGTGACCTTGTGGCCTTGAGCGCGCAGGGCCTGCAGGGAGCGCTCGACCAGCGTGGCCTCGCTCACGCGTCCTCCTTGGGGCGCAGGCGGCCCAGGCGCAGCGCGTTGCCCGTGACCGCCAGCGTGGCGCCCATGTCGCCCACCAGCACGGCGGCCACCAGCGAGACCCAGCCGGGGAACACGCTCAGCCCCAGCGCGAGCTTGAGCGCGATCGAGCCGAACACGTTCTGGGCGATCACGCCGCGCGCCCGGCGGCTGAGCGAGACGAGATAGGGCAACTTGGACAGATCGTCGCCCAGCAGCGCGACGTCGGCGGTCTCGAGCGCGGTGTCCGAGCCCGCCGCGCCCATGGCCACCCCGACGTCGGCCGCGGCCAAGGCAGGGGCGTCGTTGACGCCGTCGCCCACCATGGCCACGGGGCCGTATTCCCCGCGCAGCTTTTCGATCTCGGCCAGCTTCTCGTCCGGCAGGACGCCGGCGTGCACCTGGTCGATGCCCACTTCACGAGCCACGGCCCGCGCCGTGCCGGCGTTGTCGCCCGTCAGCAGGACGACGGCCAAGCCCGCCCGCTTGAGCGCGGCCACGGCCCGCTTGGCCTCGGGGCGCACGGCGTCCGCCACGGCCACCAGGCCCAGGACCTCGGTCTCGGTGCCGACCGCGACCACGGTCTTGGCCTCGGCTTCCAGGCGTTCGAAATCGTCCGTCGGCGCGCGTTCGAACAGCGCGAGTTTGCCCAGCTTGTAACGCGTCCCCTCGACCGTGCCCTCCACGCCTTGCGCCGTGAGCGAGCGGAAGTTTTCAGCGGGCGACAAGTCGACGCCCTCGGCGGCGCTGGAAATCGCCCGCGAGATCGGGTGCCGGCTGGAGGCAGAGAGCGAAGCCGCCAGGTGCAACACCTCGTCCCGCGTGGCCTCGCCCAGCGGCACGACGTCGGTGACGGCCAGCTCCCCGGTCGTGAGCGTGCCGGTCTTGTCCAGCGCGACCGCGCGCACCTTGGCCATCGCCTCCAGGTAAGCGCCGCCCTTGATCAGCACCCCGTTGCGCGCGGCGGCCGTGATGCCCGAGACCACCGAGACCGGGGTCGAGATCACCATGGCGCAGGGGCATGCGATCACCAACAAGGTGATCGCGCGCAGGAACCAGTCGACGAACGGGGCCGACCACAGCAGCGGCGGCACGAGCGCGGTCAGGGCGGCCAGGACGACCACGGCCGGCGTGTAGGCTTGCCCGAAGCGGTCCACGAAGCGCTCGATGGGCGCCTTGCTGGCCTCGGCGCGCTCGACCAGGTGGATCACCCGGGCCAGCGTCGTGTCGTGCGCCGCCTTGGTGACCTCGATCTCCAAAACCCCTTCCTCGTTCAGGGTCCCGGCGTAGACCGCGTCGCCGACCGCCTTGTCGACGGGGACGGATTCGCCGGTGATCGGGGCCTGGTTGACCGACGAGCTCCCCTTGACGACCCGTCCGTCCAGCGGAACGCGCTCGCCGGGGCGCACGAGCGCGGTCTCGCCGGGAGCCACCTCGGCGGCGGGCACGGTGCGCTCCTGGCCGTCGCGCCGCACGGCGGCCTCGGTCGGGGCCAGCTCCAGCAGCGCGCGCAGGGCGTGGCGCGTCCGGTCCACGGCGTAGCCCTCCAGGCGCTCGGCCACGGCGAACAAGAACGCCAGGCTGGCCGCCTCGACGAACTCGCCGATCGCCACCGCCCCGGCGATGGCCACGGTCATGAGCGCGCTGATGCCCAGGCGACGCTCCAACACGGCGCGCCAGCCCGCGCGCGCCGCGTCCGCCCCGCCGAACAGGACCGACAGCAAGTAAAGCGCGTCCGAGAGGTGCACGGCCCAGAGGCCGCCCCCGCCCAGGCGCGGGTTCGGGGTGAGAAAGGCCGCCACGAGCCCGAGCCCGAGCCAGACGCCCGCGATCGCCGTGAAGAGCGCCTCGCGGTCGCTCCACCAGGGCGCGTCGGGCACCTCGGGGTGGGCGGTCGCTCCCGTCAGGTGACGCACCCGCGCGCTCAAGCCGTCCGGGTCGAGCGCGGCGGCGTCGTAGCGCACTCGGATCGTGCCCGCGCCCGCGTCCACCGTGACGCCGCGGACGCCCCGGACCTTGTCGAGCGAATCCGCCAGCCCGGAGGCGCAGCGGTCGCAGTGCATGCGCAGCGGAAACTCCTCGACCCGCTCGTCAGTCGTGTGGTTCTCGCACATGGGCTATCCCCTGTTCAAACAACGTTTCGATGTGGTGATCGTCGAGCGCGTAGCACAGCAGGGCCCGCTGTGCGGGCCGGATTGAGGCGCGCTCAGTTCACGGTGATCGTGATCGTGTCGGTCAGCGGCAGGGCGGTGTGGACGCCGTCCCCGGCCTGCAGGCAGAGCGTGTGCGTGCCCGGTTCCAGCGCCAGTTCGGCTACGGTCTGGCCGCCGCCGTAGTGCAGGTGCTGCTCGCCGGCGGGAATCACCTCGCCGGGCTCGACGCAGGGGACGTCGACCATGATGTGCAGGTGGCCGGCGCCCGCGCGCACCTCGCCGGCGGGCTCGACCGTGAAGTTGTCCGCGCCCATGAGCACCCCGACGGGGGAGGACACGGTGGCGCCGTCCCGCGGCTCGACGAAGAAGACGCGGGACGGTTCCTCCCCAGCGGGCGGCCGGGTCACGAACCAGAACAGGAGCGCGGCGCCCGCCAGCAGGGCGCCCACCAGGATCAGCGGCGACTGGTAGAGCTTGACGTCTCTCACGGTGATCCACCTTTCAAGGGGAATGGGTCGTTACATTCACAATGTATCGACGCGTGCCGCGCGCCTCAAGCGGGGCGGGGCCGGCGCCGGAACCGGCCGCGGCGCGGGGTCAGCA
>CAZNGF010000105.1:0-3230 GCA_964572855.1 uncultured Thermotogae bacterium
GCAGTTGGCCGAGGCCACGAAGCTGAACGGCGTCGTGATCACCTCGTCGCCCGGGCCGAGGCCCAGCGCGCTGACGATCAGGTGCAGCGCCGAGGTCCCGCTGTTGACGGCCACGGCGTGCGCCACCCCGGCGTAGGCGGCGATGCGTTCCTCGAACTCGGGCAACTTGGGCCCCAGGCTCAAGTGAGGTGTCTTGAGCACCTCGACCACGGCGTCGATCTCGGCTTGCCCCACGTCGGGCCTGGAGAGCGGAATGTTCACAAAGACCTCCCGTGTTCCATCCCTTGTCCGTGTACGGAAAGACACAAGCGACGGCCGTGGCGCATGACCCCTGAGCAGCGAAGATCGGGCCTACGACACCAAATACCCTTCCTTTTCCAAGTGCAACAGGATCTGATGCGCCGCCTCGTCGGCCGAGACGCGGCCCGTGTCCACGGTCACGTCCGGGTCGGCCGGCGGCTCGTAGGGGTCGTCGATGCCGGTGAAGTTTTGGATCAAACCGGCGCGCGCCTTGGCGTACAGGCCCTTGCGGTCGCGCAACTCGCAGACCTCGAGCGGCGTGGCCACGTAGATCTCGATGAAGCCGCCGTACTGGGCGATCATCTCCCGCACCTCGCGGCGCGTGACGCCATACGGCGCGATGGGCGCGCAGATGGCCACGCCCCGGTTCTTGGTGATCTCGCTGGCCACGAAGCCGATGCGCTTGATGTTGAGGTCACGGTGTTCCTTGGAGAAGCCCAGCTCGCTGGAGAGGTGCTTGCGCACGAGGTCGCCGTCCAGCAGCGTGACGGGCCGGGTGCCGGTTTCCAATAATTTGGCCATCAGCACGTTTGCGACCGTGGACTTGCCCGCCCCGGACAGCCCGGTGAAGAACACCGTAAAGCCCTGGCGCGCGCGCGGCGGGTAGGAGCGGCGCAGCTCGTCGATGACCTCGGGGTAGGAAAACCACCCCGGCACGTCGAGCCCCTCGCGCAAGCGCCGGCGCAGCTCCGTGCCCGACAGCGACAGCACGCGCGCCTCGGCCGGCACCTCCGACTTCGGCATGTACTGCGCCAGGTCCTCGACGTAGACCATCTCCTCGAACGCCACCATCTCGATGCCGAGCTCGTCTTCGTGCGATGTCACCAGTTCTTGCGCGTCGTAGGGGCCATAGAAGGGCTTGCCGTTGCGGTCTTTCCCCGGACTGGCGTGGTCCCGGCCCACGATCAAGTGCGTGCAGCCGTAGTTCCTGCGGATGAGCGCGTGCCAGAGCGCCTCGCGCGGGCCGGCCATGCGCATGGCCAGCGGCAGCAGGCTGAGCGCGGTGGTCTGCGGGGGGTAGTGTTGCAACACGGCCTGATAGCAGCGCACGCGCGAAAAGTAGTCCACGTCGCCGGGGCTCGTGCGCCCCACCACCGGGTGGAGCAGCAGGTTGGCCTCGACCTGCGCCGCAGCGCGCTGGGTGAGCTCGGCGTGCGCCCGGTGCAGCGGGTTGCGCGTCTGGAAGGCCACCACGCGGTTCCAGCCCAGCTTCTTGAACAGCGCGCGCAGTTCGGCCGGCGTGTGCCGCAGGTGCTTGTAGGTGTGGTGGGGGGGCAATTCCAATCCCTGAAGCCGGCCGCCCAGGTAGACCGGCTGGGTCTGGTGCAGCAGCTTGAACACGCCCGGATGCGTATCGTCGTCCGTGCCGAACACGGCCTCGGTTTCTGCCTTCAGGTCGGGCTCCCAGAGGCTTTCCACCGTGAGCACGGCCAGCACCATGCCCTCGGGGTGGCGCAGCGCGAGGCGGTCGCCTGCGGACAGGGTTTGGGCGAACTCGCGCGGCACGTCGAGCGTGATCGGAATCGGCCACAGCATCCCGTCGCGCAGGCGCATGGATTCGCAAACCGAATCGTAGTCGCTTCGATTGAGGTAGCCCTCCAGCGGCGAAAACGCCCCGTTGAGCAGCAATTCGATGTCCCACACTTGCGGCGGGGTGAGATCCCACGAAGGCAAGCTTACTGCTTCCTCTTTCAACGCGTCGGCGTGGCTCTGGTCTGGCAGCAGATCTGTTCCCATTCCGCTCAATCCCATTCGATGGTCTCCCTAGCGTCGATGATGTTTGATAATGCGTGCCGGTACGCCCACCGCAGTGACGTGAGCCGGAATGTCGTGCACCACGGCCGCACCCGCACCGATGATGCTCCCCTCCCCGATCGTCACCCCGGGAATAGCGCTGGCCCCAATGCCGATGTGCGCAAGCCTACCGACCGTGACCCCGCCTGCCAAGTGCACGCCTGGGGATAGATGCGCGAAGCTCTCAATGACGCAATCGTGATCCACCGTGGCACCGGTATTGACGATGACGTGTCCCCCCAAGTGCGCGTCGGTGTTGATGACCGCTCCTGCCAACACCACCGTACCGGCTCCAACCGTCGCCCCTTGAGCCAATTGAGCGGATGGGTGAACGACGATCGCAAACGTGTATCCGAGCTCGTTTGCACGCCCGGCCAAGCGCTCACGCACTTCGTTCGCACCGACAGCCACCACCAGTTGGCAGCGTTGATACTCGGGTTGTTTAAGCGCTTCTTCTCCTTCCAGCAACGGAATGTCGTGTAGGCTCGCTTCTCTTGAATTGAGGTTGTCGTCCAACAGCCCGAGAAGCTGATACTGATTCGTGCGCAGGGCGGCATCCAACACGACCTTGGCATGGCCGCTGGCACCGTAAATGAGCAGAGAGGTTCTATCCATGATCCCCCGGCTCGCGGGTCGTCTTGGGCGGCGAGACGAAGGGATCGTTCACGCCCTCATCCCCGTATATCCCTTCTCGTTTGATGAGCACGACCCACAGCGTCTTCAGCAGGATCTTGAGGTCCAGCCAGAAGGACCAGTGGTCCACATACCACACGTCCAGCTCGATGCGCTCTTGCCACGACAGCGCATTGCGTCCCGATACCACGGCCAAGCTGGTGATCCCCGGTTTGACCTCCAGTCTGCGGCGTTGAAACGCATCGTAATGCGCCACTTGATACGGCAGCGTCGGTCGCGGCCCGACCAAGCTCATCGTGCCGGCGAGCACGTTGATCAGTTGTGGGAGCTCGTCCAGCCCCCAGCGCAGCGCCTTGCCCACCCGTGTGATGCGCGGGTCGTCCCGGGTCAGGGTGTGGCCCAGCCCCTTGTGAACCGCTCCTGCTTCCATCGTGCGAAATTTCCAGATCCTGAAAGGTATTTCGTCCTTACCCACCCGCTCCTGGCGGAAGAAGACGGGCCCC
>CAZNGF010000106.1:0-3072 GCA_964572855.1 uncultured Thermotogae bacterium
CCGACGTCCGGGGTTGGAGCTATGAGTATTCCTTTTTCTACACGAGGTTCACTAGGACTCAACCAAAGTGGTTCTTAGGCGTAGGGGCGCGATTGATCGCGCCCGCAGCCACACGCGCTGGTCGTATACAACGCCCACCTGGTCAAGAACCGGGCGTGTATGCCGGGTCCCATGAATGGGACCCCTACGCAGAGGAAACATCGTGGCGGTGGACTAGCCGCGGGAGCGATGCAGTGGCCTCCTCCAGGGGCGCGATTGATCGCGCCCGCCGCTTACGAACCGGGCTGGATGATCAGATCGAAGGACGAGGTATCCAGCATCGAGTTGTTCTTGCTGATCTTGAGCGGGCCGAAGAAACCGGCCGGCGCCTCCAGCACGTAGCGGAACGGCTGGCCGATGGTGTAGATCTCGTTGCTCTGCGGCTCGGTGCGCAGGATGTCGATCACGCTGCCGTCGGTGGCGATGAAGGCCAGGTCGAGCGGGATAAGTACGTTGGTCGTGCGGAAGCGCGTGCTGACCTCGCGGGCGTAGGCCACCAGGATGACCGTCTGGCGCGCCACGCCGGGGCCGATGCGCTCGAAGCCGGCCGCGCGCTCCTGCTCGTCGTCGGCCACGCGCACGGTGAGCGGCACGCGCCGTCCCCCGTCGTTGATGACCGCGACGCGCGCCTGTTCCATCTGCCGGAACGCGGGCGTCGTACGGTAAAGCGGCTCGGAACCCGAGACCACCCGCCAGCCGATCAGGCCCAGCACGAACAGCGCGGCGATGAACAACGTCCAGCGCAGGATGACCTGGGTTTCCTGTTTCACAAGTCAGCCTCCTGAGGCTCATTGTGCGCGTGGCCCCGGTAAAACGCAACGCACATCAAGTAAATCGGCGGACTGAGCGCGGCGCCCAGCACGGTGGTGAGCGCTGTCCAGAGGGGATCGAGCGCGCTGGGGTCCCCACTCAGCAGGGCCACCAGCGTGTTGCCGCCCGTGTACGAGGCGTTCAGCAGGCCGTAGAGCAACAGCAGCCCGAACGTCGGCAGCACCGCGCCCGGCCGCTCGCCCAGCAGCAGGAAGCCCTCGCGGATCGCGTTCCAAGCCCGCAGCCCGCCCACCAGGACCCCCAGCAGCGCAAACAGCACGACCCAGTTGACCAGCGCCGCGGTGAGCGCCATCCCGACCGCGGCCACCCAGCCCGAGGTGGCCGCCAGCAGCAGCATGACCAAGATCGCCCCCGGCAGCGACACCCAGAGCGACACGCCCAGCAGGCTGACCCCCTTGCGCAGCGCCGCTTGCAACGCCTCCAGCGGCCGCGGCGCGCCCTCGAACAGGTCGTGCCCCCAGCGCAGCGTCCAGCCCTGGAACAGCAGCGAGATCAGGCTCACCAGCAGCACGAACGCCCCGCCCAGCAGGTCGGCGTCCGGCGCTCCCGAGGCCAGTCGCCGGATCAGGAGCCAGGCGAACCCATACCCCAGCGCCCCCTGCAGCAGGAACGGGGTCATGAGCTCGGGGTGCCGGGCGTAGCCGAGCGCACACGCCTTCCAGCGGGTCAGGAACCAAGCAGTCATGGGGTCGCTTCACCTTCCAGGGGGGCGGCGCCTGTCCCGTGCGAATGGGACTGCACACCGCACCCCCGCGCCGTCGCGCTGTCCTCGTCGAGGTTTGGGGCTCATTCTATAATTCTCCCCATGCGGATGCACATGGCCGAAGCGCGCGTCGATCTGGACCAACTGCGGGTCAATGTCGAGACGACCCGGGCGCGCCTGGGCGCGTGCCAATTGCTGTTCCCGATCAAGGCGGACGGCTACGGGCACGGCGCGCTTGAACTGGCGAAATACTGCGCCCCGCTTGGCGTGGACTACTTCGGCGTGGCCAACCTGGGCGAGGCGCTGGAGCTGCGCGAGGGCGGGGTGCAAACCCCGATCCTGATCCTGAGCGCCTCGCGGGCCGAGCACATCCCCGAACTCGTGGCGGCCGACGTCGACGTCACGCTCTCCTCGCTCCCCTTCGCGCGCGCGCTCGACGCCGAGGCGCGCCGGCAGGGGCGGCGCGCCCGCGTCCAGCTCAAGGTCGACACCGGCATGGGCCGCAACGGCGTCTGGCACGAAGCGGCGCGCCCGCTGGTCGAGCAGCTGGCCGCGCTCTCAGCGCTGGAGGTCGTGGGAATCTTCACGCATTTCAGCTGCTCCTACAGCACCGAGCCGGACGACCGGGCCTTCACGCGCGGGCAGATCGCCGCCTTCAACGCGTTGCTGGACGACCTGGAGACCCGCGGCCTGTTGCCGCCGCTGCGCCATATCGCCAACTCCTCGGGGCTGGTGCAGTACGAGGAGGCAGTCACGGGCGGGCACTTCAACCTGGTGCGCCCCGGCATCCTGCTCTACGGCGCGCCCGAGGTGCAGGCCGACTGGACCGCGCCCATCGAGCCCATCCTGTCCGTGCACACCTGGATCACCTCGGTCTCGACGCTCGAAGCGGGGCGCACGATCGGCTACGGGCGCAGCTACGAGACGCGCGGCACACAGCGCATCGCCACGCTGCCGGTGGGCTACGCCGACGGCGTGAGCTGGTGGCTCAAGAACCGCGGCGAGGTACTGATCCGGGGGCGGCGCGCCCCCATGGTGGGCGGGATCTCGATGGACCAGGTCACGGTCGACGTCACCGCCGTGCCCGAGGCGCAGGTGGGCGACGAGGTGTGCCTAGTGTGTCAGGATCTGCCGGCCATCGAGGTGGCGCGGGCGCTCGGGGCCGACTTCAGCGAGATCGTGCTCACCGCGCTCTCGCGCCGCGTGGCGCGCGTCTACGTGCGCGATACGGCGCCGTGCGCGGTTTAATCGTCAAAGCCGATGGAAAACATGCCCTCCAGGTCATGGCGCGAGAAGGCGCGGAAGGCGATCAGCGTCTCGGTGCGCGTGATGCCCTGAAGCGGGCTCATGCGCTCGGTGACGACCTGGGCCAGCGCGTCGTTGCTGGCCACGCGCACGATGGCGACGAGGTCGAAGCGCCCGGCCACCGAGTACACCTCGGCCACGCCCTCGATCTCGGCCAGCGCCTCGGCCACCGCGTTGACCCGGTTCCGCTCGAC
>CAZNGF010000107.1:0-3058 GCA_964572855.1 uncultured Thermotogae bacterium
CTGGAGCTGGCCGGCATGGACGAAATCCCCGCCGACAGCGCGGTCTACCACCCCGGCGAGGGCATTCGACGGGCAATCATCGGGATCGACATGGAGACGCCCGAGCTGTTGCTGGCCAAGCAGCAGGGCTACGACGCCGTCATCGCTCACCACCCCGTCGGGGACACCGCGCGCCTGCACTTCGCCGAGGTGCTCTGGACGCACTTGGAGCAGATGCTCGCGGCCGGCGTGCCCGAGGGGGTCGCGCGCCCCCTGGTCGAGGAAAAAATCGAATCGACTCGCATGCAACTGCACGCGGCCAACTACGATCACGCGCCCTCGATGGCGCGCCTGCTCGACGTGCCGTACTTGAACATCCATCTGCCGCTGGACGAGGTCGGGCGGCGCATGATGGTCGAGTCCGTCCAAAAGCTGCCGGCGGAGGCGACCGTGGCCGATCTCGTAAGACAATTCAAGGCCGACATGCCCGAGTTCCAGACGGCGCTCACGGACTTCCAGCTGCGCGTGGGCGCTCCCGACAACGCGCTGGGGCGGGTCGCGATCTCGCACGCGGCCGGGACCAACGGGGGTTACCCCATCGCCAAGGCCTACTTCGACCACGGCGCCGACACCGTGCTCTACATCCACTGCAGCCCGGCCGACTCGCTCAAGCTGCGGGAGGAGTACGAGGGCACGGGCAAGAACTTAGTCATCAGCGGCCACATCGCCTCCGACGCCGTGGGCATCAACCGCTACGCCGACGAGCTCGAGCGGCGCGGCCTGGAACTCACCCGCGTCAGCGGCGTGCTGGCGCGCTGAGCCGACCGCCCACAGTCCGTGCGCCGTTTTCTCCTGCTTGAAAGCCCTCGCGGACGCCTTTTTCACCTCTTGGTCATGTTTTTTTCATGCAGGGTGCGCTATCGTGAATTCAGGCTAGGAGGACTCCCCCGGCCCGGCGGGGGATGCGCGGGGAGTTCTTGCACTCGGAACCGCAAGGAGGTCGTTCTAGGATGAACAACACGCACAGAACACCGGAGGGGCTTACGCGCCGCGCGGTGGGCGGGGTGGTCGTCCTCGCGCTGCTGCTGAGCGCGCTGGCGCCGGGAGCGTGGGCGGACACGATCCGCGTGCCCGGCAACGCCACCACGCTGCAGCAGGCGATCGACCAGGCGCGCCCGGGCGACACCATCGAGGTGCAGCGCACCTCGATCCGCGAGAACATCCGTATCCGCAGCGATCGCAGGCTCACGATCACCAGCGGCTTCGGGCGCAAGGTCACCATCGAGGGCCTGCGCCAGGGCCAGCCCACCGTCTCGATCGAGAACTCGAGCGACATCACCTTCGAGGGGTTCATCATCTCGCGCTCGAACGCCTCCAACGTGCCGGGCGGCATGGTGATCACGCGCAGCCAAAATATCGAGCTCGAGGACGTCGAATTTCTAAACAACACGGGCGCGGTGCTGATCGAGAACGTGGGCTCCAACCTCGAGATCGAGGACTCCGACGTCAAGGCCAACGGCCTCAAGATCGTGCCGGACGACGGCTCGCTCCCGCGCACGCACGCCGTGCGCATCCGGGGCAGTTCCAAGGTCTCGGTCACGCAGGGCGAGATCGCGAACAACAGCGGCCTGGCGTTTGCCTTCGACGGCGGCGCGCTGGCGCTGAACCAGGTCGAGCTGCGCGACAACGCCGACTTCGGCGTGCGCGCGGTGGGCGCCTCGCTCAACTTCGACGGCGTCACGATCTCCGGCCACCCCGAGGGCGGGGTCTTGGCCCAGGACACCAGCGGCACGATCGCCAACAGCACGGTTCGCGAGAACGGGGCCTTCGGCCTCCTGATCACGGGCGGCTCGTCGCTGGCCTTCGACGGCGGGACCATCACCCAGCAGCCCGAGGGCGCGGTGAGCGTGACCGGCGCGTCCTTCTCGGCGGCCGGCAGCGCGTTCACGGCCAACGGCAACCACGGGGTGCGCGCCGAGCAAAGCGCCCAGGTGACCCTGTCGGGCTCGAGCGTCACCCAGCATCCGCTGAACGGGTTGCTGCTGGTCAACTCGAACGCCACCGTGACCGACTCGCAGATCACCGACAACGGCGCGCGCGGCGTCGAGGCGCTGGAAGGCTCGACCGTGACCATCACGGGCGGGCAGGTCTCCTCGCAGGCGAAGGAAGGCGTGCACGTGGGCGCCTCAAACGGCACGATCCACGGCTCGCGCCTGCTGCAAAACGGGGCGGCCGGCGTGCGGGCCGAGGGGGGCGCCCAGCTCCAGGTGGCCTCGGGCAGCGTGATCAGCCAGAACAAGAGCGAAGGGATTCTGCTGATCAGCTCGTCCAGCACGGTCTCGGGTTCGCGGCTCGCCGACAACGGCGCGGCCGGCATCGCCGCCGACGCCGACGCCCGGCTCCAGGTGCTTGCGGGCAGCTTCGTGGGCAACAACGCGGCCGAGGGGCTGCGCGTGGTGAGCTCGACCGCCACGGTGCGCGACAGCGAGATCAGCTCAAACGGCGCGCAAGGGGTCAACGCCGAGGCCTCGGACCTGACGATTCAAACGAGCACGATCCAGGGCCACCCGCAGGACGGCGTGCTGATGGTGCAGAGCACGGCCCAGATCGAGGGCTCCCAGATCCAGAACAACGGGGGCCACGGCCTGCACGCCACCTCGACCTCGCAGCTGGCCCTGGCCGCCAATGTAATCACCCAGAACGGGCAAAACGGGATCGAACTCGCATCCTCCATCGCCCAGGACGCGGGCTCACAGATCGACAACAACGGGTCGCACGGCGTAAACGCCGCCGGCTCGACGCTCACGCTCTCGGGCTCTCAGGTGAGCGCCAACCCGGAGGACGGCGTCGCGCTGAGCGCGAGCAACGCCACCGTGCAGGAGGGCGCCCTGCTGGCCGACAACGGCGGCTGGGGCCTGAGCGCGCGCAGCCAGTCCACGCTGACCATGAGCGGCTCGGCCGTGCGCGCCAACGGCAAGGACGGCGTGTTGCTGGTCGAGGAGTCCGAGGCCACCGTGGCCCGCTCCGAGATCACGGGCAACGGCGCCAACGGCGTCAAGATGGAGCTGGCCCGCCTGGA
>CAZNGF010000108.1:0-2913 GCA_964572855.1 uncultured Thermotogae bacterium
TAGTTCTCCCGCAGTTCCAGGAATTCGTAGCTCGGTCCCGAAGCCGGCTGTTTGCGGCTGCGGGTGATGAACACGCTCATGGCCATAGTATGCAACTAGTTGTCTCCAGAGTCAAGCGAAACGCCGCCCGGCCAGCCATCCAGACGTTCAGCTGCACAGCCCGCTGGCTGTCCAGACAGCTATCTGGCTATCAAGATGGCTAGATGAACAACTTTTTCGACAGATGGCCTGATGTATGCCCATTCAGATAGCTAGCTGTTTATATGGCTTACTGGACATATGGCCGTATAGCAATATGTCTAGCCATAGGGACATATGTCCTTCCATCTGGCTTGCTGGCTTGCTATCCTGCCGGCATGGCTATCACGATTGCTGTGGCGAATCAAAAGGGCGGCACGGGAAAGACGACCACCGCCGTCAACTTGGCGGCTGGTTTGGCGTTAAAGGGGAAGAAGGTGCTGCTGGTCGATGTCGACCCGCAGGGGCATGCGAGCAAGCATTTAAAGGTCAACCAGCCCGAGGTCATGGTGGCCGACGTCATGGACGGGCGTTGCGACCCATTGGATGCGACCTACGCCACCGAGATCGACGGGCTCTACGTGTTGGCCAGCACGTCCTCGCTGAGCCAGTACGAGGCGCGCCTGGCCACGGTGCCCGTGGGGCGCGAGACCAAGCTCAAGCGCGCGCTCGAGCCGCTCAAATCACACGTCGACTTCGTCATCATCGACTGCCCGCCCGCGCTCGACCTCATGACCATCAACTCGCTGAGCGCGGCGGACCAGGTGATCGTGGCCACGCAGAGCGAGTACTTTTCGATGGAGGGCGCCAGCCAGTTTTTCTCGCTGGTCAAGGCCATTCAGGAAGAGATCAACCCGCACTTGCACATCGGCGGCATCCTGCTGACCATGCACAACACATGGACCGTGCTCAACCGCGAGGTCGAAAGCCTGTTCGAGTCGGAGTTCCCGGGGTTGCTGTTCGAGACCAAGGTCCGGCGCAACATCCGCCTGGCCGAGGCCCCGGCCCACGGCCAGCCCGTGCAGCGCTACGACCGCAACTGCCCCGGGTCGCGGGATTACAGCGCCCTCACCGAGGAGGTGTTGCAGCGATGTCAGTCAAGCGTCAGCGCATCATCGAAGACAGCCCGCTAAAGCGGGACGCCGAGACCGAGGTCAAGCTGCCGGGGGCCGACCTGCACGACGACCAGGTCAAGACCTTCTCGTACCGGCTGCCCGCGCGCCTGGGGCTCAAGTTCAAGCTCTGGTGCCAGCTCAACGACACCACGGCCGAAAAGCAGCTTGCCGAGATCCTGAACGCCTACATGCGGGACAAACAGGTCGTGATCGACTGACCGTTGACAGCGCCCCTGGGAGCGTGCTAGGCTAGCGCCACGGCATGACGAGCGCCGACAAAGTCGGACTGTTAGCCCTTGTCGCCTGATACGAAAAGAAGCCCCACGGTCTCGGTGAGAGGAACGCAAGCGCGGGACGCTTGCGAGAGGTTAAGACCGTGGGGCTTGCGTTTTTCACGCCACTTTCGGGCGAGTTCATCATAAAGCCGCGCCTCCTGCCCCCGATGTTGTGCCCGCGACATGGACGCATCCCTCCCCCCGTTCGCGTTCGGAGCGACAGATGAGGATACGGGCGAAACGTCGATTCGGTCGCGCTTCTGGACCGTCCCTTTTGAAAGCGGTGGCGCCGCGCGATATGCTGGAAACGTCGAAACGAACGGCGTTTCAACCGCCCCGAAAGGAGCCCCATGAAGCGGCGCTGGATTTGGCTGGCAGGCACGGGGTTGCTCGTGGCCGTGGTGCTTGGAATCTGGCTTCTGGGCGGCGGGCCGTCGACGTCGTCGAGCCCGAGCGCGCCCCCGGCGCCCGAGGTGTCCGCCTCCAACGACGACGTCCCTCCACCTGAGGCCGCCACCGAACCCGAGGCACCCGCGCCGACGTCCCCGGCCGACCCGACGGCGCCAGCGACGCCTCCGTCCGCGCCCCAGACCGAACCCCGCGAGCCGGAAGCCGCCACCGACGCGCCCGCACCGGCCCCGCTGACCGCGCCCGAGTCCGGCACGCTGATCGTCGCCATCGACGGCGAGCCGCGCGGCCGGGACACCTTCGCGTTCACCGAGTTGGCGGGCGGCGGCCTCGAGGTCGTCTCCGAGGGCGAGTTCCGCTTCAACCTCGGCTTCGTCCCGCTGTCGGCCGGCTACCGGCAGGTGCTGCGCTGGAACGCGGCGCTGGAGCCCGTGGACTACCGCATCGAGCTCAACGGGCCGATGGGCTTTGGCAACCGCAGCACCGAGATCGGCTTTGCCGAGGGCCGTGCCTCTTTCCGCTCCGGCGAGGAACAACGCAGCTTTTCGGTCTCGACCGACAACCTGATCGTGGTCAACATGTTCAGCGCCTACGCGCTGATTCCCGAGGCCCTGGCGCGCATGGACGCGGGCAACCTGACCGCGCTGGACGCCGGCGGCGTGGGCGGCGGTGGCGAGAGCGCCCAGTCGGGCACTTATCTCAAGACCGTCCCGCTGCGCATCACCCCGCTGCCCGATGCGGTCATGCAGTCCGACGCCCGCCGCCTGAGCGTGCGCCGCTACGAGCTGCGCCTGGACGGCCCGCAGGGCGGCTACCAGCTCCTGTTCGACGGCGACCGCTTCCTGGGCGTGCTGGGCCGGGGCCGCGACGGCACGACCTTCCAGGCCTACCGCGAGCAGGACTTCCCGGACGGCTTCGAGCTGGTTGAGGCGTGATGCCGATCTGCCTGTCGCAAACAGAAAAATGTAGGGCCCGCTGTGCGGGCCGCATCGAAGGGCCTGCACAGCGGGCCCTACATGCTGAGCGCGGGGCGCTAGTACAGGGCCACGCTGTTTTTACTGCGTAGGGGTCCCATTCATGGGACCCGGCCTACACGT
>CAZNGF010000109.1:0-2723 GCA_964572855.1 uncultured Thermotogae bacterium
ACGCGGAACGGATTGATTGATCAACTTTTGCGGCTAGCCAAAGGAGGGATGGATCGTGGACCCAATCCTGATCGTGCTGTTGGCGCTGGGCGCCCTGGTGGTGTTGGTGGGCGCGCGCGGCGTGGTCAAGGTCGAACAGGCCTCGGTGCGCGTGGTCGAGCGGCTGGGCCGCTTCCACCGCGTGGCCGAGAGCGGGCTGCACTTCGTGATCCCGTTCATCGAGCGCATGCGCAAGAGCGTCTCGCTCATGGACGAGGGCAACTTCGAGATGAACGCCGTGGTGGACCTGCGCGAAAAGGTGATCGATTTCCCCCCGCAATCGGTCATCACCAAGGACAACGTGCGCATGGAGGTCAACACCGTCATCTACTATCAGGTCACCGACGCGGTCAAGGCCACCTACGAGATCGCCAACCTGCCCGACGCCATCCTCAAGCTCACGGTCACGACGCTGCGCAACATCATGGGCAACCTCGACCTGGAGGAGAGCCTGACCTCGCGCGAGCGCATCAACACCGAGCTGCGCCAGATCCTGGACGCGGCCACCGACAAGTGGGGCGTGCGCGTGAGCCGCGTCGAGCTCAAGGACATCAACCCGCCGCCCGACGTCACCGAGGCGATGGAAAAGCAGATCAAGGCCGACCGCGAGAAGCGCGCCCGCATCCTGGAGGCCGAGGGTATGAAGGAGGCCTCGATCCGCGAGGCCGAGGGCAAAAAGCAGGCCGCCATTCTCGACGCGGAGGGGCACAAGAACGCCGTCATCCTGGAAGCCGAGGGCGACGCCGAGGCGCGCCTGCGCGTGGCCAAGGCCGAGGCCGAGGCCATCACGGCCGAGTTCCAGGGCATCCACGCGGGCGACCCCAGCCCGGACCTGATCGCGATCCGCTACCTGCAGGCGCTGCAACAGATGGCCAAGGACCCGGCGGCCAAGGTCTACATGCCCTACGAGATCAGCTCGTTTATCAGCTCGCTCGGCTTGGTTAAGGACGTGTTCGCGGGCGAAAAAGGGGGCGAAGGGCAGTCCAAGGACGCGGACATCCAGCGGGAGTAGCTCAGGGCCGCGAGGGCCGCAAGCGGGAGGCCGGGTTGGCGTGGCGACCGCAGCAGTGCTTGAGTTTTTTCCCGCTCCCGCAGGGGCAGGGGGCGTTGCGGCTTTGCGGGCTCTTTCCCGGGCGGTTTCGGCCCCAGTCGAGCCCCAGGGCGCACGCCCAGGCTCCCCCGGTCAGGACCGCGGCGATCAGGAGCGGGAAGAACTGCTCCCCCACCGTGCCCAGCAGGGCGGCCAGCCAGTTGTAGGTGTAGGCTGCGCCGGGCGCCATGAACGTCAGGCCGGCGTTGACGAACTCGGCCTTGACCTGCACGACCACGAAAGCCAAGTGGACGGTCCCCAGGGCGAGCCAGCCCAGGGCCAGGCGGCTCAGGCGGGCGAGCCAGCCCAGACGCGGCGCGGCCAGCAACAGGGCACCGAGCAGCACGAGGTTAAAGAACACCCCGAACGTGTCGAACTGAAACACGGGGCGGCGCGCGTCGCCGTTGATTTCGAAGGCGTAGAAGGTCCCGGCTTGCTTGCCGATCTCGACGATGCGCGGGTCATCCAGGCCAAAGGCCACGTTGGCCCCCTGAAACACCAGCCAGTCGTAGTGCGGCGCGAGCGCGAGCCAGCCCGTGGCCAGCAGCGCGAAGGCGACCGCGAAACGGGCGACGAAACGGAGCAGGACGCTACGACGCACGCTTCATCCTCTCGACCCAGAAGAGCCACAAAAACACCGCGAAGAAAATCGCGATCGACTGCCAGATCACCAAGTGCGCGAAGTCGAAGGCCCCGCGCCAGTGGGCGCCGATCAGCATGAGCGTGACGATGCGGATTCCGTTGAGCGCCATGATGCTGAGCACGCCGAAGCCCAGCCCTTTGAGCTTGTGCGCTAGGCTCGCGGGAAAGGCCAGCACGGCGGCGACGTAGATCGTGATCGTGAACAGCCCCGTGCAGGCCGGCACGATGTTGGCCGCAAAGCCGTTGAGCGCGATGGTCGTGCCCGAGCGGTAGGCGGACTCGAAAAACAGGCCCAGCACGCCGCTGGCGGCCCAGGCGTAGAACGACTCCAGCGGGGCCTGCACGACGCGGCTGGCCGGGTTGAGCAGGTACGTGATCCCGGCCCCGATTATGACCAGGAAGATCGCGATCGCCTTCAGGGACGGGCCCCACGCGGGCAGGACGTTGAACGAACGAACGGTCATGCTCCATCCTTTCGCGGCGCGCCTAGGCACGGGATGGGTTCAGTGTACGGGAGGGCCGTGAGCCCTTCTGTTTTCGAGGTCACACCCCGGACGAAAAAAACCGAGGGACGGGGCTTTCCTCGTCCCTCGGCGTCGTTCGTCTTTCCGCCAGTGGCTCTAGGCGGGAACCGCCGGCGGTGCCGTTCGGTCCACGCGCTCGGCGAACAGCCCGTTGCCCACCGTAAGTACGAAGCGCTTCCTGGGCGCCGAGACCGAGCGCGAGACGGTCGAGCAGGCGCTGGAGCTGGTCATCTCCGAAGCCGAGCTGGATGACCTGTTGGAATCGCTCAAGGGCACCGGCGCGGTGAAGAAGGTTTTCCGGTAATGCAGCGCATCCTGCCGGACACCAACGTGCCGATCGACTGGCTCAACGAGGGCCGGTACGGCGAGCTGCTGCTGGCCAAGGGCGTGCTCAAGCACCTGAGCTCGGTGGTGCTGCTGGAGCTGGA
>CAZNGF010000110.1:0-2674 GCA_964572855.1 uncultured Thermotogae bacterium
TCGGTCGCTAGCGCTCCCTCAGGATGGCGAGGTCAGTGGGTTTTGTCAGGCCCCCTAAAGGAAATCAATATGGGAAACTGGTTCGAGTCGTGGTTCCTCGCGCTGACCGGCGACAACCTCGTGCTGCAGGGCCTGCTCGGGGGCGTGGTCATCACGCTCATGAACACGGCCGGCGCGCTGCTCGTGCTCGTCTGGCGCCGCCCGTCGCAGCGGTTCCTGGACGCGGCGCTGGGCTTTGCCGCCGGCGTCATGCTCACGGCCAGCTTCACGAGCCTGATCCTGCCCGGCATCGAGGCCGGCGGGCTGGTTCCCGTCGTGGTCGGGATGGTCCTGGGCGCGCTCCTGCTGGACCTGACAGACCACTGGATGCCACACCTGCACCGCGTCATCGGGCGCGAGGGGCGCGCCACGCCCCAGCTCCACGCGGTCTGGCTCTTCATCATCGCCATCACGCTCCACAACGCGCCGGAAGGCTTGGCCGTGGGCGTGGGCTTTGGCTCGGGGGACGTGCCCAACGCGCTCAAGCTCATGCTGGCCATCGGGATCCAAAACATCCCCGAGGGGCTCTCGGTGGCGGTCTCGGCGCTTTCGGTGGGCTTTGGCGCCGCCTTCTACGCCAGCTTCGTGGGGGTGCGCGCGGGGCTGGTGGAGATCCCGCTGGCGGTGTTTGGGGCCTGGGCCGTGGGCGTGGCCGGGCCGCTGCTCCCCTACGCCATGGGCTTTGCCGCCGGCGCCATGCTCTACGTCATCAGCGACGAAATCGTCCCCGAAACCCACCGCAAGGGCCACGAGCGCCTGGCCACGCTGGGCACGCTTACCGGCGTGATCGTGATGCTGGTGCTGGACGTCGCGCTGGGCTAATACGGTTCCTGTTTGATCGTGTCGTCCTACGGGCAGGGCGGGATGCGCGCCCTCACCCCGTAGGGGTCCCATTCATGGGACCCGTGGGGACACGCCCGCTTCATTGGCGCGACCAAGACCGGGACGCGTGCCCGCGGGCGCGATGAATCGCGCCCCTACGACAGGACGAACGAGATTGGGTATAAGAGCCTGCATCAAAACCTCGTTGCATTCTCCTTCTGTCATTCTGAGCGTAGCGAAGAATCTCCCGCGGATGCAAGAGATCCTTCGGCCTTCCGGCCTCAGGATGAGAGCAAGGAGCCAAATGAGGGTGCTATTTCCTTTTGTCCAGCTTCCGACCATCCTTCTCCTTTTCCCTTCTCCTTCCCCCGCTTATACTGGCCCCGTCGATTTCTACGATCGAAGGGAGATGTCATGAAAGCGCTTTTGGAGAAACTTGGAATCGAGGCGGTCAACGCCGGGGCCTGCACGGGGCCGGACGGCTGGCTGCGCGACGCGGGGGCCGAGGCCGCGACCTCCACCAACCCGACCACGGGGGAAGCAATCGCCAAGGTGTTGCGCACGACGCCCGCGCAGTACGACCGAATCGTCGAGCACGCGCACGGGACGTTCCTCGAATGGCGCCGGACCCCGGCGCCCAAGCGCGGCGAGCTCGTGCGCGACCTCGGCAACGCGCTGCGCGAAAACAAGGAGGCCCTGGGCGATCTGGTGGCGCTCGAGGTGGGCAAGATCCGCGCCGAGGGCGCCGGCGAGGTGCAGGAGATGATCGACGTCTGCGACTTCGCGCTGGGCCTGTCGCGCCAACTCTACGGCCTCACCATGGCCTCGGAGCGCCCCGGGCACCGCATGTTCGAGCAGTGGCACCCGCTGGGCGTCGTGGGCGTGATCACGGCCTTCAACTTCCCCGTGGCGGTCTGGTCCTGGAACGCGGCCATCGCGGCCGTTTGCGGCGATCCCGTCCTCTGGAAGCCGTCGTCGCAAGCGCCCCTGACGGGCGTGGCGGTGCAGCGCATCGCCAACGCCGTCATGGCCGACCACGGCGTCTCGGGCGTGTTCAACCTCGCGGTGGGGAGCAGCGAGATCGGCGAGCGCATGGTCAACGACGCTCGCCTGCCGCTGATCTCGTTCACGGGCTCGACCGCGGTGGGCAAGCACGTGGCCGAGCGCGTGGCCGGACGGCTGGGCCGGACGATCCTGGAGCTGGGCGGCAACAACGCGATCATCGTGGACGAGACGGCCGACCTGGACCTGGCCGTGCGGGCCATTTTGTTCGCGGCCGTGGGCACGGCCGGCCAGCGCTGCACCTCGAACCGCCGCGTGATCGCGCACCGCTCGGTCCTGCCCGAGCTGAGCCGGCGGCTGGCCGACGCCTACCGGCAGGTCACCCTCGGCGACCCGCTCGACGACGGCACGCTCATGGGTCCGCTCATCAGCCCCGGCGCCGTCGACGACATGCAAAACGCGCTGGAGCGCGCCCGGGCCGACGGCGGCGAGCTGCTCGTCGGCGGGGCGCGGCGCGCGGACCTGGGTCCGCAGTTCGTCGAGCCGGCCATCGTCCGGATGCCAGAGCAGACCGACATCGTGCGCGAGGAGACCTTCGCCCCCATCCTCTACCTGCTCGAGTACGAGACGCTGGAACAGGCGCTTCAGCTGCACAACGACGTGCCCCAGGGCCTCTCAAGCGGGATCTTCACCGACCGCCTGCGCGCGGCCGAAGCGTTTCTGTCCGCCGCGGGCTCGGACTGCGGCATCGCCAACGTCAACGTCGGCACCTCCGGCGCCGAGATCGGCGGCGCCTTCGGCGGCGAGAAAG
>CAZNGF010000111.1:0-2673 GCA_964572855.1 uncultured Thermotogae bacterium
GCCGATTTCAGAAATCCGTTGTGGGCCGAATATGGGGTTTTAACCGTTGACAAGGGGTCGGTGGCATTCGAGCTGCGCCGCGCCCCGCTGGAGCGCGAACGCGTGGTGCAAGCCGCCCGCGACAGCGGGATGCCGCACGCCGACCTCTGGACGGCCGACTGGTCTTGAGGTGATCAGTTGGACGCTACCTGCTTGAGCGCAAAGCGGTTGCCCTCAGGGTTGCGCCCGGAGGCCAAACGGTTCAATTCGCGGGGATCAAATCCACGGTTCGGGTTTCACGGGCGCGTTCCAGGCGGGCGATTTGTGCACGTGGACGACCTGCCAGGCGCCGTCGCGCTGGACGAGCACGCGCGACTCGTTGTGCGTCGTGTGCGCGATCCCCTCGTCGCTTTGCCGGCTCAGCAGCAGCGTGTAAGTGCAAACGGCCGTGTCCCCGTAGCGCTGCAGGCGCGGCTCCAGCAGGTCGTAGCGCCACTGGCCCTCGGTACCGGCCCAATTGTTTTCGGTCATGAAGCGGTGGAAGTCGAGCCCGTCGAGCCGGTGCGGCGTCACGAACCACTCGTAGAGCGACAGGTCCTCGGCGGCCGTCTCCTCGTAGGTCGAAAAGTCGCGCGAGAACATCGCCCTAAGCTGGCGGTGCACGACGTCCCAGATAGCTTGGTCCATAAGCCCTCCCCTTGCAAACATTGTCCCGCTTGTAAGGGCAGGGCGCCCCGCGCGCAACCTACTGCGTCGTGAGGTCGAGGAAGCGGTGCCAGGTGCCGCAGCGCGTCTCGCTGTGGAAGCCCGCGTCACCCTCGTGGATCAAGACCGCCGTGCCTTCACCCAGTTCGATCGCGTCCTCCGGTTCGCCGGAGAAACCACCCAGCCGCGTCCAGAAACACGGTCCCTCTCCATCGGCCTCCCAGACGCCGGGCGCGACGTCGACGCCGACCACGTGCGTGCCGGGGCCAAACGGCGCCTCAGGATCGTCGCTGATCGCCGAGAGGTCCTGGCTCCAGCGTGCACAGTTCTTCGAGCTGAAGGCGCGGTCGCTGGCGCGGATCTTGACCACGGCCGGGCCGTCGGAGCTGCCGAAGGCGACCACTTGGTCGCTCGTCCCGTCCAGGCCGCTGAGTCGCTGCCACAGGCAGCCCTCGCCCGCGCTGTTGGCGCTGTGCTCGCCGCGCGTGCGGTAGGTTCCCGGCGCGATCTCGACCCCGACGCGATACGTCCCCGCCCCGAAGGTGTAGGGGAACGCCGGCGCCCCCGCTGGCTCTTCGCTGACGCGCACGGCTTGCGTGGCGCGGGCGCTCAAGCCGTTCTCGGCCATGATCGTGAGCGTGACCCGATGAACGCCGGGCTCGGCGTAGACGTGCGTGATGGTCGGCTTCAGCTCGAACTCTATCGCACCGTCCCCGAAATCCCACTGGTAGCTGTCCGCTACGATGCGGTCATCGGATTGTGGCGCGGCCGTGAACTCGATTTCTTGTCCCACCTGCGGGGCCTCCGGGGTGAGGACGAACCCCGCCGTGGGCGGTGCCAGGTCCGCGGTCGGCTCGATCAGGGGCAGCGTGCTGCACCCCGAGAGCAGGATCACCAGCGCGCTCAGCAACCGCAGTGCGAGGAAGGTTGGGTGTATCATGGATTCATCCTAGAGCGGTTGCCAGGGCGAGGGGACTGCGCCGGTGCGTCTCGGGACGGACATCGTTCCCATCTGCCCATGATGACTTCCGGCGGCGGCGCCCGTCTTGCGTGGTGAGCCCCCTTGCCGTATCCTCCGGGTGAATCGAGGGGAGGAGACGTGTTCGACAGTACATTTTTCTTCTTTCTAAGCACGGTCGGCTACTTCCTGGCGTTTCTGTGCTACCTGTTCAACGCGGTGTTCCAGTCGCCAACGAAGCCTCAAGGCGAGTCGCTTGGTATCACTGCCGCCAGCGGCGCGCACGGGCTGAGCGTGGACTGGGGCGCCTGGGGCACGCGCCTAACGCTTGTGACCAATCTGGTCGCTTTTGCCGGCGTGGTGGCCCGCACGGTCGAGCTCGGGCACGCCTCCAACTGGGTCATGACCGTGTTCCTCCCGGTCACGACCACCTACGAGACCCTGACGTTTTTCGCCTGGCTCATCCCGCTGGCGTACCTGATCATCGAGCGTTTCTACCCCGTGCAGAGCGTGGGGTTGTTCGTCACCGGCGCGACCTTTGCCATGCTGGCGATCGCCTCCTCGCCCGCGCTGGCGCCCAGCGCCGTGGCGCCCGTGGTGCCCTCGCTGCAGAGCTACTGGCTTGTGATCCACGTGCTGGCCATGATCGTCGGCATCGCGTTTTTCACGGTGGGCTTCGGCGCCACGTTGGTCTACCTCTGGCGCCGCTGGCAGGGGCAGCCCTTCGACGCGATCCGGGGCGTCGAGGAGATGAGCTACCGCGCCATCGCGCTGGGGTTTCCGTTCTACTTCATCGGCGGGCTCGTGTTCGGCGGCATCTGGGCCAAGGAGGCCTGGGGTGCCTACTGGGAGTGGGATCCGAAGGAAACCGCCATGCTGGCCGCCGCGCTCGTGTACGCCGTCTACCTGCACGCCCGCGTCCGCTGGGGTCCGACCTCCAAAGCGGCCATCGGGCTTTCGATCGCGGGGTTTTTGGCCGTACTCTACGCCTGGATCGGGATCAACTACTTCGTGGGCGGGCTGCACAGCTT
>CAZNGF010000112.1:0-2346 GCA_964572855.1 uncultured Thermotogae bacterium
AGGCGTAGCGCAGCGGCTCGGCGACCAACGCGCCCAGTTCGCTCACGCCGTCCCCTCCGCCCTGGCGTTGAGCGCGCCGCCGTAAGCCGAGCGCAGCCGCGCCTCCGTAAACACCTCGGCGGGCGGGCCACAGCCCAGGGCGCGCCGGTTGAGCAACAGCACCTGGTCGAAGTGGCTGGCGGCCAGGTCGAGGTCGTGCAGCGCCACGATGACGGTCACGTCCTGCGCTTGCAGCGTGTCCAAAATGTCCAGGATGTCGTTTTGCGAGTTGACGTCGAGCCCACTCAGGGGCTCGTCCATCAGCACGAGCGCGGCTTCCTGCGCCAGGGCACGCGCGATGGCCATGCGCTGCTGCTGCCCGCCGGAGAGTTCTCCAATTTGGCGCTTGGCCAGGTGGTCGACCCGCATGGCCTCCATGCAAGCTCGGACCACGTCCCGGTCGCGCCGGCCGGGGCGGCGCAACAGGCCCAGCTGGGCGATGCGCCCCATCATGACGACGTCCTGAACGTTGACCGGAAAGGTCCAGTCGACTTGGCTGCGCTGCGGCACGTAGGCGATACAGTGGTGGCGGCCCGGCCGCCGACCGTGGACGCGCACGGTTCCGTTGCTGGGCGTTACCAGCCCGGCGATGGCCTTGAACAGCGTGCTCTTGCCCGCGCCGTTGGGCCCGACCGCAGCCAGCCGCTGGCCGGTCGCAAGCTCGAACGAGACCCCCTCCAGCGCGACGTGGTCGCCGTAGCGCACCGTCAGCTCCGCAAGCGCCAGCGCAGGGGCGTCCGGGACGTGCGAAACCCCGCGGCGGGGACGGCGTCCGAGGGCGGTGAAGCGGTTCATGGGGTCATTTTAGCCAGGATCGCAATGGACGTACACCTCGCTTCGCGTTGAATCGTAGGGGCGCAGCATGCTGCGCCCCTACAGGGCCGGAGGGTACGGATCAAACCGTTATGTCGCCAGGTCGCCCACCTATCACTTGAGCGCCTCGACGATCGCGTTGGTGTTGTAGCGCATGTAGTCCAGATAGGTGCTGGCCGGGCCGCCCGGCTCGCTCAGCGAGCCCGTGAACACGAACACGAGTTCGACCCCGGTGTCCTCGGCCACCTGGCGCGACAGGGCGGGGTTGACGGTCGTCCCCACGAAGATCGCCTTGGCGCCGGTGTCGCGAATGGCCTCCTCGACCTCGGCCAGGTCGCGCGCCGAGGGCTCGGCGGCCGTGCTCACGTTGGGGATCACGGTGCCCACCAGCTCGAAGCCGTAGGCCTGGGCGTAGTAGCCGTAGACGTCGTGGTCGGTGACGAGCAGGCGCTGTTGCGGCGGGATGGCCGCCACCCGGTTTTTGATCCAGCCGTCCAGGGCGACCAGGAAGGCGCGGTAGAGCTGGGCGTTGGCCCGGTAGGCGTCCGCGTTGGCCGGGTCGAGCTCGATGAGCGCGTCGCGGACGGTGCCGACCCAGGCGATCACGTTGTTGGGATCCATCCAGACGTGCGCGTCGATGGCGCCCTCGTCCTCGTCCTCGTGGCTTTCGTCCTCGTCGTCGTGGGCTTCGCCCTCGTCGTCGTGGCTTTCGTCCTCATCGTCGTGGGCTTCGCCCTCGTCCCCGTGCGCGTGCGCGCCGCCGACCTCGCCCTCGCCGAAGCGCCGCGGCGTCACGCCCGCCGACACCTCGACCCAGTTGACGGGTTCATCGAGGTTTTCCACGATCTCGACCAGGCGCTCCTCAAAGTCGAACCCGTTGGCGAACACGACATCGGCCTCGGCCAGCGCGGTCACGTCGCGCGGGACGGGCTCGAACACGTGGGCGTCGGCGTTGACCGGCAGGGTGATCGAGAGGTCGATGCGGTCGCCTGCGACCTGGCGCACGACGTCGCCGACGATCGTGGTCGTGGCCACGACCCGCAGCTTGCCCTCGGGTTGCGCCGAGGTCGGCAGCACTCCCCAGATGACGGCCAGAACCAACCCGAGCGCCAGCGCGCCCCAGCGGGCGCTTTGAACGATGTGCGGCATGGTGTGGACCTCCTGAAAGCGGTTAGGATTTTTTCCTAATTGAGATTTAGTAGCATTTTAAACAGGGCACCTTGTCGTGTCAAGCGCAATGCAGACTGGATCTTTTCCGGCACGCCTTCTGGTTCATATGGCCCGTGATGGCGCGATTCATTGCGTTCCCCTGAAGCGGCACGAAACGGACAAATGCAAGCGCTTACTGGCTACTGCAAAAGAAGCGTCAGGCAATGATCGTGACACTGGCCAAGCTTGCGGATTTTGGGCCAACGGACCTGTTGCAGTGACCAATAAAAGCGCCTCAAGCGGGGCGGGGCCGGCGCCGGAACCGGCCGCGGCGCGGGGTCAGCA
>CAZNGF010000113.1:0-2206 GCA_964572855.1 uncultured Thermotogae bacterium
GGCCATGCAGCCCAAGATCATGCTGTTCGACGAGCCCACCAGCGCGCTCGACCCCGAGATGATCAAGGAGGTGCTCGACGCCATGAAGGAGCTGGCCCAATCCGGCATGACCATGCTCGTGGTCACGCACGAGATGGGCTTCGCCCGCGAGGTCTGCGACCGCATCATCTTCTTCGACTACGGCCAGCTCGTCGAACAGAACACGCCCGAGGAGTTCTTCCACAACCCGCAGCACGAGCGCACCAAGCTTTTTCTGTCACAGATCCTGCACTGAGCGGTTTGGACACGAAAGCCCGCAGGCGGTAAGCTATCCCCTTGCGACGAGGAAGGAAGCGCCAATGCCCCTGATCTACAAGGCTCCCCGACTCTATGACTGGTCCCTGAGGCATCTGCACGGGCCGGACCTCACGCGCCGCTTCGAGCGCATCGCCGAGGTGATCGGGGCGCGCCGCGTGCTGGACGTCGCCTGCGGCACCGGGATGCTGGCCGACTACCTGCACGAGGGGGCCAGCTATGCGGGGATCGACCTCAACGAGCGCTTCCTCAGGCACGCCCGGCGCAAGGGGCTTGACGTCCTGCGCCAGGATATCCACGCGGTCGAGCGCTATCCGGAAGCCGACTGCTACGTGATCTGCGACCTGCTGCACCACATTCTGCCGCGCCACGAACGCTTGCTGGAACGCGTGCTCGCGCTCGGCAAAACCGTGGTCGTGTGCGAGCCTTTCCTGCCGTCGAAGTCCAAGCTGCGCCGCTTCCTGATGCGTGCCGTGCTGGACTACGACTTCATCAACCCGCCCCGGCTCGACCTGGACTGGTACACTGAAGTCGAATTGGTGCGCTTCTACCAGGACCGGGTGCGCCCCAGCGAGATCGTCAAGATCGGCCAGGACCTGCTGGCCATCCGCCACGCGCCGGCGCTTTGAACCCCGCGCACGGCCCCGCCGGTTTGCGCGCGGGGAGGGAACCCGGGACAATCGAGCGACCGCCTATGGAAAACCTGACCGCCCAATTGGCCCAACTGGTCGACGAGTTCAAGGCGTTGGAGGGGACGCTGGCCGACCCCGAGGCGCCGCAGCGGGGCGACTACATCGCGCTCTCGCAGCGCTACGCCCAGCTCAGGGACGCCGTCTCGCTCCACGATCGTCTGATGGAAACCGAGCGGCGCATTTCTGACGCGCGCGCCATGCTGGACGAGTCCGATCCGGAGATGCAGGAACTGGCCCAGGCCGAGCTGGCCGAGGCCGAGTCCCGGCTTGAGGCGCTCCAGGACGAGGCCCTGCGCGCCCTCGTCCCGCCCGACCCCACAGACGCCCGGAACGCGATCATCGAGATCCGTGCCGGCGCCGGGGGCGAGGAGTCCGCGCTGTTCGCCGGCGAGCTGGCGCGCATGTACCAGAAGTACGCCGAAAACCAAGGCTGGCGCAGCGAGTTTCTGGACGCGAGCCACAGCGAGCTGGGCGGCTTCAAGGAGATCTCGTTCATGGTCCAGGGGCGCGGGGCGTTCGGGAAGTTCAAGTTCGAGTCCGGCGTCCACCGCGTCCAGCGCGTGCCCAAGACCGAATCCGGCGGGCGCGTGCACACCTCGACCGCCACCGTGGCCGTGCTGCCCGAGGTCGAGGAGGTCGAAATCGAGATCAAGCCCGAGGACATCCGCGTCGACGTCTTCCGCGCGGGCGGCCCCGGCGGCCAGAGCGTGAACACGACCGACTCCGCCGTCCGGATCACGCACACCCCCACGGGGATCACGGTCTCGTGCCAGGACCAGAAATCCCAGCACAAGAACAAGGCGCGCGCCATGACCGTGCTGCGCTCCCGGCTCAAGCAGAAGCACGAGGAAGAGCAGCACGCTGAGCTCGACCAGCAGCGCCGCATCCAGATCGGTACCGCGGCGCGCAGCGAGAAGATCCGCACCTACAACTTCCCGCAGAACCGCATCACCGACCACCGCATCGAGCTCACGCTGCACCGGCTCGAGCCCGTGCTCAAGGAGGGCCAGCTCGCGCTCCTGATCGAGCCGCTGGAGGCAGCCTACCTGGAGGACCGGATCGGCGAATTGGGTTCGTGATCCTATCCCTGCGGCCGGTTGAGTTCGTTGCGTCTGCCGGTTGTACGACATGGCTATGGCTCTAGTACAGGGCCACGCTGTTTCTACTGTGTAGGGGTCCCATTCATGGGACCCGGCCTACACGTCCGGTTCATGACCAGA
>CAZNGF010000114.1:0-2188 GCA_964572855.1 uncultured Thermotogae bacterium
CACGACCCGGGCTCGGAGGGCTACGGCGCAGAGGCCGTCGAGGCATTGGGCCTCCACCCAGCGCAGTGCTTCAAGACCCTGCTGGCCGCGCTGGCGCCCGCGGGTCTGGCCGTGGCCGTGCTGCCCGTGCCGGAGCGGCTCGACCTCAAGGCGCTGGCCGCGGCGGCCGGGGCCAAGAAGGCCGAGCTGTGCGAGCCCGCACGGGCCGAGCGCGCCACGGGCTACGTCGTGGGCGGCATCAGCCCGTTGGGCCAGCGCAAAACGCTGCCGACATTTCTGGACCAGAGCGCGCTGGGCTTCGAGGCGATCTACCTGAGCGCCGGCAAGCGCGGCCTGGAGATCTCGCTGTCGCCCAACGACCTCGTGCGCCTGCTGGGGGCCCAGACCGCGCCGCTGGCCAAGCGCTGACGGGTCGAAACCGCGCGTGCTTTGCTTATACTCGTGGCGTGCTGGAGGATGGCGATGGCAGGCATCAACCTGTTGCACAACGAATCCAAGGTCGAACGGCACGGAGCGGATCGACCCCGCCGGAGGATGACGTGAGCCACGCGTTTGAGGACGTCGAATTGCAGAAGCTGTATTCCGCCGAGGAAATCCGGGAGCAGGTGGCGTCCCTGGCCCGGCGCATCGCCGACGACCTGCGCCCCGCGCTTGAGCGCGACGAGGAGGGTTTCCGCCTCGTGCTGGTGGGCGTGCTCAGCGGCGCCGAGCCGTTTATGAGCGACCTGGCCCGCGCGCTCAGCGCGCACTTCCCGCCCGGCCTGATCGAGAAGGAGTACGTGGCGCTCTCCAGCTACCGCGAGGGTATGGTCTCGGGGGCGGTGCGCTTTTTGCTGGACACCAAGCAACCGCTCACGGATGCGCACGTCTGCGTGGTCGAGGACATCGTGGACACGGGCAAGACCATCGAGCACCTCATCTCGCTGCTGGAAGCGCGCGCGCCGGCGAGCCTGCAGGTGTGCGCCCTGATCGACAAGACGGCCGCGCGCGTCGAACACGTCTCGATCGACTACGTCGGCTTCGAAACGGGCGACGACCTCTGGCTGGTGGGCTACGGCCTGGACTACAACGCCAAGGGCCGCGAACTGCCCGACATCCGCAGCATGCACTTCGGGGGCTGAAGGGCGGGCCGCTGGCTCACGTCCTCCGGTCGGGCACACGCGCTCCTGAGTCCGCTTGACTTACAAGCGCAGGCATGCTAAGGTATGAGCAAACGGCGCTATGTCTGCGCCCAATAGCTCTCAATCAATGATTTCCGCGCCAACGGAACGTCGGAGGGATGAGGTTGGCGCGGCTATTGATTTTCGGGGGTATTCATTCAGGGAGCGGTACGCTTCGACTCCCGCTTCTGTTCCCGTATCCAATTAAATCACCAGCACACAAGCATAAGAGGGGTGTGGCGCGAGACAGGCACCGGATTCCCGTTGGCGCGGAAAGGGTTTGTCTAAGGGCCACACCCCTCGTTCATTCTCTGCAGGGGCCCTTTGCATCGCCATTAGTTTCTAACGGTTCGCGGGCTATTCTATCCGCCCCTGAGGGAATGCGTCAAAGGACAAATCACCTATCGCAAGAAGAAATCGAACACAACACCTGCAAGGAGCGAGGCGAGCACCGGATTCCCGTTGGCGCGGACGTGCTTTCTCCCTGGCTCCTGATGTGTGGGGGAGGTGAGTTGATCTAGGGAAGCCAGTCGCATTCATCTCTCGGATCTAAAAACACAAGGGGGAAGCGCTATGTCTAGAAGTCGAAAAGTCTCTCGGTTCTTCGGGCTGGGCACGGTGGGCTCGGGCCTGCTGGTCGCCCTCCAGGGCTGCACGCCCGGCGAAAGCCTGATCTTTGCGCTGCTGGTTCTGTTCGGGTTGTCGGGCACGCCCGCTGTCACCTCGGACTTGCAGGGCGCGGTGAACGAAGCAGACGCGGGCGCAACCGTCAAGGTCGGCGCGGCCACCTTCGACGAGGACGTCACGGTTGATAAAGAAGGCGTCACCATTGTCGGCAACGGGAGCTCGTCGGTCATCAACGGCGAAGTCGTCGTGACCGCCAACAACGTCACGCTCAGCAACCTGACCATCGCCGGCAACCTCGACACCCTCCCCGGCAGCTTCGAGGACCTCACGCTCGACAACGTCGAGGTGCAGGGCTGGGGAGCAACCGTCAGCGGCACCTTCACCTGCAGCGACATCGTCCA
>CAZNGF010000115.1:0-1989 GCA_964572855.1 uncultured Thermotogae bacterium
CGCCTCAAGCGCAACGCCACCGAGCTCATCCCCGAAGCCGAACTCGCCGCCAAGCTGGCGCGCTCGGCCGGGACGGGGAAGCCGCTGCGAGCCAAGCTCGGCATCGACCCCAGCGCCCCGCACCTCACGCTGGGCCACGCCGTCGTGCTGCGCAAGCTGCGCGAGTTTCAGGACCTGGGCCACACGGCCGTTTTGATCGTGGGCGACTTCACGCGCCGCGTGGGCGACCCTTCGGGCGCGTCCGACTCGCGCCCGCTCATGAGCGAGGCCGACATCCGGGCCAACATGCGCTCCTACAAGGAGCAGGCCTTCAAGATCCTCGACCCCGAGCGCACCGAGCTGCGCTACAACTCCGAGTGGCTGGAAACACTCGGCGTGGACGGCATCATCCAGCTGGCCAGCAAGTACACCGTGGCCCGCATGCTGGAGCGCGACGACTTCCACAAGCGTTTTCAGCAGAACCGCCCCATCAGCGTGCTGGAGTTCCTCTACCCGCTGCTGCAGGCCTACGACTCGGTGGCCATTGAAGCCGACGTCGAGCTGGGCGGGCACGATCAGCTGTTCAATTTGCTCATCGGGCGCGACATCCAGCGCGAGTTCGGCCAGGAGCCACAGGTCGTGCTCACCGTCGAGCTGCTGCTGGGGCTGGACGGCGAACGCGTCATGAGCCAGAGCAAGGGCAACTACATCGGCGTGGACGAAGCGCCCGGCAAGATGTACGGGAAGGTGATGAGCCTGCCCGACGGGTTGATGAAGTCGTACTACGCGCTCCTGACCGACGTGCCCTGGGACGAGGTCAAGGAGCTCCATCCGCGCGACTGCAAGAAACGTCTGGCGCGCACGCTGGTCGCGTGGCTGCACGACGCCGGGGCCGCGCGCGAGGCGGAGGCGGGCTTCGAACAGGTCTACGCCCGCGGCGAGCTGCCCGACGAGCTGCCCGAGCTCGTGCTCTCGGAGGCGGACCTGTCCGACGGGCGCATCTGGATCGTCGCGCTGCTGGAGCGGGGCGAGCTCGCCCCGAGCCGTTCACAGGCGCGCCGGCTGCTTCAACAGGGCGCCGTCCAGCTCGACGGCGAGAAGGTCACGGAGGTGGACGCCCAGATCACCCCGCACGACGGCCTCGTGCTCAAGGTCGGCAAGCACAAGTTCGCGCGCGTCAAGATCACGAAGTAAGGCCCGCCCTGCGGGCCGTGATGGGTGGCCTGCACAGCAGGCCCTACATTTCTGACTCCTGAGCAAAGGAACACGCATGAGCAACTGCATCTTCTGCCAGATCGTCGCCGGGGACATCCCGGCCAAAAGACTCTACGAGGACGACGCGGCCGTGGCCTTCCTGGACGCCTACCCGCTCACCGAGGGGCACGCGCTCGTGATCCCCAAGGCACATCACGAACACCTGCAAGATGTGCCCGAGGGAGAGGCGGCCGGCTGGTACGCCGCCGTGCACCGCGTGGCCGCCCAGCTGCAGGCCGCGCTTGACGCCCCGGCCCTGACCGTCGGGCTCAACAACGGCAAGCTCGCCGGGCAAGCCGTCCCCCACGTCCACATGCACCTCATCCCCCGTTATTCCAACGACGGCGGCGGCACGCTGCACGCGGTCGTGCAACAGGCCGAACAGCGGTCGGTGGATGAGGTTTTCGAGCAGTTAAGGAATGCTTTTTAGGGAGCACCATGAGGCTTGACATACTCCCCACGGCTGAAGCCGGGGGATTCTGGGGTCAAGCGAGGGCTGCTCTCACAGGCGGGAGTCTGACGCCCTCTAACCCAAGGGTCGATGCCCCAACCCTGAATATATTCCGTGCTGCATTGTGGTCCCGATCCAGCACAAGGCCGCAGTTCGGGCAACGATAGGTTCGCTCGCGTAGCGACAACCGCTGACGTTGCCCACAGACTGAGCAAGTCTGGGTGGTTGGCTCAAAGCGATTCAGTTTCACCACCCGCTTGCCCCGCTTTATCGCAAGGTGTTCCAAAATCGAAACGAACTCGGCA
>CAZNGF010000116.1:0-1944 GCA_964572855.1 uncultured Thermotogae bacterium
CTCCAGTCCGGGCAACGTCGTGCCCGTGCGCGAGGTGGCCGGCGAGCCGATCTACCAAGCCTACGTGGGCTCCAGCGCCAACCCCGGTTACCGCGACTTCGCCGTAGCCGCCGAGATCGTGAAGGACCGGCGCGTGCACGACCGCGTCTCGTTCGACGTCAACCCCAGCTCGCGCCAGATCCTGGAAAACCTCGTGCGCGACGGCCACCTGCTCGCGCTCATCCGCGCCGGGGCACGCATCCACCAGGCCGGCTGCAACGGCTGCATCGGCATGGGGCAGGCCCCGGCCACCGACCGGATCAGCCTGCGCACCGTGCCGCGCAACTTCCCGGGGCGCAGCGGCACGCGCGAGGACAAGGTCTGTCTCGTGAGCCCGGAGACCGCAGCGGCTTCGGCCCTCACCGGCGTCATCACCGATCCGCGCACGCTTGCGCGACCCTATCCGCAGGCGCGAGACCCCGAGGAGCCACTGCTCAACGCCGAGCTGCTCGACGCGCCGCTGCCGCCCGAGGAGGCCCGCGGCGTCCGGCTCGTTAAGGGGCCCAACATCGCCTCGCTGCCGGAATTCGACGCGTTCCCGGCCGAACTCGAGGTCTCCGTCTTGCTCAAAGTGGGCGACGACGTCTCGACCGACGAGATCATGCCCGCCGGTTCGCGTGTGCTGCCCTACCGCAGCAACGTGCCCGCCATCAGCCGCTTCGTCTTCGACCCAGTGGACCCCGATTACCCCGAGCGGGCCGAAGCGCTGGGCGGCGCGCCCCACGCCGTGGTCGGCGGCGACAACTACGGGCAGGGCTCCAGCCGCGAGCACGCGGCGCTCGCCCCCCGCTACCTGGGTCTGCGCGTCGTGTTGGCCAAGGGCTTCGCGCGCATCCACTGGCAAAACCTGGTCAACTTCGGGATACTGCCGCTCGCGCTCGAGGAGGCGGCCTACGGCGGGCTGCAGCAAGGGGATGAACTGCGCTTGCAGGGGCTGGAGGCGTTGGGCGAGGCCAGCGAACTCGAGGTCGAAAACCTGACGCAGGGCACGACCTTCCGCGCAAGGCACGCGCTCTCGCCCCGTCAGGTCGAGGTGCTGCGCGCCGGGGGGCTCATCAACTGGGTCAAACAAAAACTCTAGAGGAGGCGACATGGGCTGGATGGAAGGGGCGCAGACGTGGCTCGTGACCAACGGGGCAAGCTTTGCGGTCAACCTGCTGGCCTTTTTGCTTATCCTGCTGGCGGCCAAGGTCGCCATCGGGGCGACCGCGCGCGTGGCCCGGCGGGCCATGGAGCGCTCCGAGCGCGTGAGCGAACTGCTGCAGGACTTCTTGACCGACATCCTGCGCAAGGCGCTCTGGGTCGTGGGGCTCATGGTCGCACTCTCGCAACTGGGCGTGGACATGGCGCCGCTAATCGCCGGGCTCGGGATCTTTGGCTTCGTGATCGGCTTCGCCTTCCAGGATTCGTTGGGCAACCTGGCGGCCGGGCTCATGATCCTGTTGAACCAGCCTTTCACGGTGGGTCACTACGTCGAGGCCGGCGGGATGAGCGGGACCGTGCAGGAGCTCAACCTGATGGCCACCACGCTCATGACACCGGACCATCGCAAAGTCATCGTCCCCAACGCCCAGATCTGGGGATCGGCCATCACCAACTACTCGGCCATGGACACGCGCCGCGTGGACATGAGCGTTGGGATCGGCTACGGCTCCGACATCGGCAAGGCCATCGAGATCGTCCACGACATGCTGAGCGCCGACGCGCGCGTGCTGGACGACCCGGCTCCGGTGGTCGAGGTCGGCGAACTGGCCGACTCCTCGGTCAACCTGATCGTGCGCCCCTGGGTGAACGCGGCCGACTACTGGCCGCTCAAGTTCGCCTTCACGCGCGCGGTCAAGGAACGCTTCGACGCCGCGGGGATCGAGATCCCGTTCCCGCAACTCGACGTCCACACGCAGGGGG
>CAZNGF010000117.1:0-1788 GCA_964572855.1 uncultured Thermotogae bacterium
GACCCCGACGCCGCCCTGCTCGCGCTCGTGATCCGTTGGACGGGAGTGGCTGAGGGGGTGGCTTAGTCAGTGTTTCTGATCTTTGCCGCGTCCCTCTTCCCTACATCCAAACGCACGCCGGTTCCACCTGCTCCAGCGCCACGCCGCCGCCGTGGTCCAATGTGAGCCGATGCCGGATGCCGAGCGGGAAGGTGAGCAGCGTGCGGTGGTGGCCGCAGGGGAAGTCGATCACGGACGGGGTGTCGGGATGGTGCAGTCGGGCCATATCACGGAGGTCGCGGCCGATGTCCTTGTCGGCGTAGGCCTCGACGTGGGCATGGACGGGCTGCATCTCGCCCAGGATGAGCGCTTGGATCGATTCGGTAAGTCCGGCGTAGCGGAAGTGGTACAGGTCTTGGTCCACGTCGTAGTACTTCGGCTGGTTCGACTCCGTGAAGAAGATCGTTCGGTCGAAGTCGGGCAGGTAGGGCGTGCCGACCAGGCTGTGCACGAGCACGTGGTTCCCGCCGTTCAAGGGGCCCTCGACCGTGCCGGGTCGCACGACCCGCGGCGCGTAGCCGTCGTGCGGAAACGTGTGGCGGGCAAGTGCCCCACCCAAAACCTCGAACAGGTTGCGGGTCGAGCTCGCGTCGCGTTCGTCCGGCAGCAGCTTGTGGGCGCTGGGGCCGTGGAACGTGACCAGGCCCGTCATGGCCTGGATCGCCAGCAGCAGAACCGTGTTGTCGCTGTAGCCGACCACGATCTTGGGGTGGCTCCGGATGAGGTCGAAGTCGAGGTGTTCGAGCAGCTGAATCCCGCCGTAGCCGCCGCGGGCCAGCAGGACGGCGCGCACCTCGGGGGCTTCGAACAGCTCGTGCAGCGCTTGCGCCCGCTCCTCAACGTCGCCGGCCAGCGCCGCCCGGCGCCTGTCGAGCTGTGGATGGGCATAGACCTCGTATCCCATCGAGCGCAACAACGCCTCCACGCTGCGCGTTTCCTCCGCCTCGAAGGCCCAGGCCGGGGCACAGATCCCGATCGTGTCGCCGGGCCGCAGGGCCGGGGGCTTGAGGGGGGGCATCATTCCTCCAGCACGATGTCCAGGCTCTGCAGCAGGGCCATGGCCTCCGGCAGGCTGAACTTGGCGCCGCGGATGGCGTTGGCCGAGGCGTCGATAGCGTAGCCCGTCGCGCCGCGGAAGTCCGCCTCCGTAAGGTCGGTCCCGACGAAGCGGCTGGCCCCGAACGCCGTGCCGCGGCAGTCCGTCTCGCGCAGGTCGGCGTCGGCGAAGTCAACGTCGCGGGCCGCGCAGTTTCTGAGCGCGACCCCCTTGAGCTTGAGGCCGATGAACGTGCCCTGGTCGAGCGTGCATTCCGCGAAGTCGAAAGGCTTCAGGAAGCCGCGCTCGGACCAGGCGGCCTCGGTCCAGTTGATCCCGAGGAGCTTGCAGCGCTCGAAGCGCGTCTCGACCCAGACGCAGTCGCGCACGCCCGCCAAGCTCAGGTCGCACGCCTCGAAGCCGCAGCCGCGAAAGGCGCATCCGGCCAGGTCCGCCTCGACGAAGGAGCACGCCAGGAATCGGCAATCGACGAACGTCTTGTCCGCGATCGACTGGCCGTCGAGCGCGAAACCTTCAAAGGAGTGGGCTTCGTAGCGGGATGAGGACAAGCGCATGAACGGGCTTCCTCCGGATGTGAGTGGCCACGCCATCGTAGCAGGCCCGCATTGAAACGGCACGCCATGCTCGAGACTTCGTAGGGAGACAGCGGAGGGTCTGGTACCACCGGTGGGAGTCGAACCCACACGCCCTTG
>CAZNGF010000118.1:0-1623 GCA_964572855.1 uncultured Thermotogae bacterium
CTCAAGAGCCTGAAGTCAGTCTACACGGCTTACTCAGATTGCTAGTCTAGAGCCATGGCATTTGCTGGGGAGCGAGGTCGTGGACAACGAGGTCTCCCGGATTCCGGACGACGAGCGAAGGCAGAAGGTCGCGCATTTGTCCGCGATGGCTGAAGCGAAGGTCACCGTGGATGAGACCGTCGAGGCCCGGGCCGAGGCGTTGGCGAAGCTCGGATTCAGCGCCTATGATGCCTTGCACATTGCCTGTGCAGAAGCGGGGAACGCCGAAGTATTGCTCACGACGGACGACCGGATGTGGCGCAGAGCGAGACGGCATCGAGATGCGCTACGCGTGAGTGTGGAGAATCCTACATTGTGGCTGATGGAGGTGACGGCCAATGGCAACCCCGAAGGAAACGCCGACGGAGCTTAGGAAGCGGGGCCTCAGCGCCTTGGCGCATGCGTTGGGACCCGTGGGGATGATCCGCTTCCTCCAACAGTTCGAATCGGGCAACGAGGATTACAGCCGAGATCGAGAGCATTGGCTCAAAGACGACACCGTACGCGATGTCGCCGCCCAAATCAGGCAACGGCGCGAGAAAGACGGTTAACGTGAGTATCCCGCTTCTCGACCTTAAGCAGCAATACAGCAACCTAAAACCGGCGATCGACGCGGCCGTCGCCCGCGTGCTGGACTCGACCCAGTTCATCCTGGGCGAGGAGGTGAGCGCGTTCGAAGTCGAGGTCGCCGCCCACTACGGCGCTTCACACGCGATCGGCGTGGCCAGCGGCACGGACGCGCTGTTGCTGGCGCTGCGCGCCCTGGGGATCGGGCCCGGCGACCGCGTGCTCGTGCCCACCTTCACGTTCTTCGCCACGGCGGGCACGGTCCACAACGTCGGGGCGACCCCCGTGTTCGTCGACATCGACCCCGAAACCTACAACCTCGATCCCGAAGCGCTGGCCAAAACGCTCAAGGACCCGAAGGTGCGCGAGACCGCCAAAGCGGTCGTGCCGGTCCACCTCTACGGGCAGCCCTGCGACATGGACGCGATCATGGCCATCGCCCGCGAGCACGGTTTGGCCGTGATCGAGGACGCGGCCCAGGCTATCGGCGCGAGCGAAAAGGGGAAACAGGCCGGCACAATCGGCAACGTCGGGTGTTTCAGCTTCTTCCCCTCGAAGAACCTGGGGGCCTACGGCGACGGCGGCATGGCGATCACGAACGACGACGCGTTGGCCGAAAAACTCCGTATTCTGCGCGTGCACGGTTCCAAGCCCAAGTACTACCACCACGTCGTCGGCTACAACAGCCGGCTCGACGCCCTACAGGCGGCGGTCCTGCGGGCCAAGCTGCCACACTTGAACGAGTGGTCCCGCGCGCGGCGCGAGCGGGCGGCCTGGTACGACGCGCGCTTGAGCGGCGTCAAAGGAATCGAGGTTCCCTACGTCCGCCCCCAGGTCGAGCCCATCTTCCACCAGTACACGGTCCGCGTGCGGGGCGGGAAGCGCGACGCGCTGGCCGAGCACCTGAAGGCACAAGGCATCGGCACGAGCGTGTATTATCCTCTGCCGCTGCACCTGCAGCCGTGCTTTGCCGAACTGAGCCAACGTGAGGGCGAGCTGCCGCACGCCGAGCGCGCC